>JAICLD010000153.1 GCA_025927595.1 Nocardioidaceae bacterium
ACCCAGTAGCGCGAGGGGCGCAGGCCGTTGCGGTCGAGCACGGCCCCGATGACGGTGCCGTCGGTGAACGCGATGGACGCCGGCCCGTCCCAGGGCTCCATGATCGCGGCGTGGAACTGGTAGAAGGCCCGCCGGGCCGGATCCATGGACGCGTGGTTCTCCCACGCCTCGGGGATCATCATCAGCACCGAGTGCGGCAGCGAGCGGCCGCCCAGGTGCAGCAGCTCGAGGACCTCGTCGAACGACGCGGAATCCGACGCGCCCGGCGAGCAGATCGGGTAGAGCCGGTCGAGGTCCCCGGGGATCAGGTCGCTGGCCAGCAGCGCCTCCCGGGCCCGCATCCAGTTGCGGTTGCCCATCACCGTGTTGATCTCCCCGTTGTGGGCGATGAACCGGAACGGGTGCGACAGCGGCCAGCTGGGGAACGTGTTCGTGGAGAACCGGGAGTGGACGACCGCGACGGCCGAGGCGACCCGCTCGTCGACGAGGTCGGGGTAGAAGTGGTCGAGCTGCTCGGTGGTCAGCATCCCCTTGTAGGCGATGGTCCGCGAGGAGAGCGAGGGGAAGTAGACGTCGGTCTCCCGCTCGGCACGCTTGCGCAGGCAGAACGCCAGCCGCTCCAGCGCCATCCCGACGACCCGGCTGCCGGCTCCGGCCACGAAGAGCTGGCTGAAGGCCGGCATCACGCTCAGGGCCGTGGCCCCCAGCGACGACGGGTCGGTCGGGACCTCGCGCCAGCCCAGGACGCGCAGCCCCTCCTCCTCCGCGATCTCCTCGATCCGGCTCCGGGTCTTGGCGACCGCCTCGGCGTCTCCGGGAAGGAAGGCGGTGCCCACGGCGTAGGACCGCTGCTGCGGCAGCTCGAAGTCCACCACCGCGCGCAGGAAGGCGTCGGGCAGGCCCAGCAGGATGCCGGCGCCGTCACCGGAGTCCGGCTCGGCGCCCGTGGCGCCGCGGTGCTCGAGGTTGCGCAGCGCCGTGATCGCCTTGACGACGATGTCGTGGCTCGCCTCGCCGCTCAGCGTGGCCACGAACGCGACCCCGCAGGCGTCGTGCTCGTGCCGTCCGTCGTAGAGGCCCTGGGGCGGTGGGAACGCGTGCATCGGCCTTCCTCCCGTCATCGGGGCACCACAGCCTGGCGCCGCGGGAGGAGGCGCATCTGGGGTTGCCGCGCGTGCACAGTGGAGCAGGGGACGACGTTGGCCCGTGCGCGCTGAGAATGCTACAGGACCACGGGCACCGGCAAGCGGGCCGACGACGGGTGACCGCAGTGCGGACGGGGCCGCGCCGCTCAGCCCACGGACGCGCCCACGAGCAGGCCGACGACGAAGGTGATCCCCGCCGACGCCGCCCCGAGCAGCGCCTGGCGGAGCCCGGCGTACCACCAGGGGCGCACGGTGACCCGGGCGACCACGGCTCCGCACACGAAGAGCGCGAGCAGCGTGACGGCCACGGCGGGAACGACCGTGGTGGCGCCCAGCAGGTAGGGCACCAGCGGGACGAGGGCGCCGACCGCGAAGGACGCGAACGACGAGGCCGCCGCCAGCCGCGGCGAGGGCAGGTCGTCGGGGTCGACACCGAGCTCCTCGCGGGCGTGCACGGACACGGCGTTGTCGAGGTCGGCGTGGATCTGCCGCGCGACCTCGGCGGCCAGGCGCGCGTCGATCCCCTTGGCGACGTACATCTCGGCGAGCTCGGCGGCCTCCCCCGCCGGGTTGCGCAGGATCTCCCTGCGCTCCTTGTCGACCTCGAGGGCAGCCGCCTCGGACTGGCTGGCGACGGAGACGTACTCCCCGGTCGCCATGGAGAACGCGCCGCCGACCAGACCGGCCACGCCGGCCAGCACGACAGGCGAGGTGTCGCCCAGGTGGGTGGTGCCGCCCGCGACCCCCGCGATCAGCGCGACGTTGGAGACCAGGCCGTCCATGGCGCCGAAGACCGCCGGCCTCAGCCAGCCGCCGGTGACGTCCGCGTGCTCGTGCTCGACCGGTGGCACGTCAGGGGTCCGCGCATCGGTGCTCATGGCCTCGAATCTACCGATCCCGGGCGGCCGGTGCACCGAAGGGAAGGCTCACCTGAGGTCGGTCGGCTCCGGCACGGGCTGCGGCTCGCGGCCGTCCCGCCAGACGCTCGCCTCCCGGTCGGGGTGCCGCCGGCCCACCACGACGAAGTACACCGCGGCGCCCAGGAACACCAGGATCGAGGTCCAGACGTTGAGCCGGAGCCCGAAGACGTCGTTGGCCTCGACGGTGTCGATGCGGAGCATCTCGATCCAGCCGCGGCCGGCCGTGTAGGCCATGACGTAGAGCGCGAACGCCCGTCCGTGCCCGAGCCGGAACCTGCGGTCGGCCCAGAGGACCAGTCCGGCCGTGCCCAGGTCCCACAGGCACTCGTAGAGGAAGGTGGGGTGGAACAGCAGTCCCGGCGCCTCGTAGCCGGGCACCCGGTGCGCCTCGTCGATCCGCAGCCCCCACGGCAGCGTCGTGGGCCGGCCGTAGAGCTCCTGGTTGAACCAGTTGCCCCACCGGCCGACCGCCTGGGCGACCACGATGCCCGGGGCCAGCGCGTCCGCGAGCGGCGGCATCCGGAGCCCGGCCCGCCGGGCACCGATCCAGGCGCCGACGCCGCCGAGCGCGATCGCGCCCCAGATCCCGAGGCCGCCCTGCCACACGTACAGCGCCGCCATCGGGTCGCCGCCCTGACCGAAGTAGCGCGCCGGGTCCGTGATGACGTGGTAGAGCCGGCCGCCGACGAGGCCGAACGGGACGGCCCAGATCGCGATGTCGGAGACCTGGCCGCGCAGCCCGCCGCGCGCCACCCATCGGCGCTCGCCCCACCAGATCGCGACGACGACCCCGAGGATGATGCACAGCGCGTAGCCGCGCACCGGGAACGGTCCGAGGTGCCACACGCCCTGGCTCGGGCTCGGCAGGAACAGCGCGGTCGCGGGCGAGACGCCGCTCATGTCAGCCACGGCGCACGCCGTCCGCGAGGTCGCGGGTCAGGTCCGCCAGGGCGGCCAGCCCGGCGGCACGGTCGGCGCCGGCGTCGAGCAGCCGGCGCACGAACGCGGACCCGACGATGACGCCGTCCGCGAAGGACGCGACCTCGGCCGCCTGCCTGCCGTCGGAGACGCCGAGACCGACGCCCACCGGCAGGTCGCTGACCTCGCGGACCCGGGCCACCAGCGGTCCGGCGAGGTCGCTGGAGGACTCCCGCGCGCCGGTCACGCCCATCACCGCGGTGGCGTAGACGAAGCCGCGGCAGGCGCCGGTGGTCCTCGCCAGCCGCGCCCGTGTCGAGGACGGCGCCACCAGGAAGACCTTGTCCAGACCGTGCTCGTCCGCGGCCGCCACCCAGCCGTCGGCCTCGTCCGGCACCAGGTCGGGCGTGATCAGGCCGGCGCCGCCGGCGTTCGCGAGGTCGCGGGCGAACCGGTCCACGCCGTAGCGCTCGACCGGGTTCCAGTAGGTCATCACGACCGTCGGCACCCCCGTCGCGGCGACCGCTTCCACGGTGCGGACCACGTCCGCGGTGCGCACGCCGCCGTCCAGGGCCTGCTGGGCGGCGGCCTGGATCGTCGGCCCGTCCATCACGGGGTCGCTGTAGGGCAGCCCGACCTCGATCACGTCGCAGCCGTGCTCGACCATCGTCCGCATCGCCTCGACCGCCCCCGGCACGTCGGGGAACCCGGCGGGCAGGTAGCCGACGAGGGCGGCGCGTCCCTCCGCCCGCGCGGCGGCGAAGGCGTCGCGGGTGCTCATGCGGGCGGGGCCCCGGCATCGTCGTCCGGTGCGGTCTCGCCGAGACCGAACCACTCCACGGCGGTCCCCATGTCCTTGTCGCCGCGACCCGACAGGTTCACCAGGATCGTCGACCCGGGCTGCTCCTCGGCGAGCTGGAGGGCACCGGCCACCGCGTGCGCGGACTCGATCGCCGGGATGATCCCCTCGGTGCGGGACAGGAGCGCGAAGGCGTCCATCGCCTCGGTGTCGCTGACCGGCCGGTACGACGCCCGGCCCGACTCGGCCAGGTAGGCGTGCTCGGGGCCGACGCCCGGGTAGTCCAGCCCCGCCGAGATCGAGTGCGACTCGCGGGTCTGCCCGTCCTCGTCCTGCAGCACGAACGTCCGGGCACCGTGCAGGACGCCGAACTCGTGGGCGTAGATCGTCGCGGCGTGCCGCATGGTGTCGACGCCGTCGCCGCCCGCCTCGCAGCCGACCAGCTGCACGGACTCGTCGCCGACGAAGGCCGTGAACAGGCCGATGGCGTTGGACCCGCCGCCGACGCAGGCCACCGCGGCGTCGGGGAGGGACCCGGTGAGCTCGAGGCACTGCGCGCGGGCCTCGTCGCCGATCCCGCGGCAGAAGTCCCGGACCATCGACGGGAACGGGTGCGGGCCGGCGGCGGTGCCGAACAGGTAGGCGGTGTGGTCGACGGTGGAGACCCAGTCGCGGATCGCCTCGTTGATGGCGTCCTTGAGGGTCCGCGAGCCGGACCTCACGGCCACCACCTCGGCCCCCAGCAGGTGCATGCGGGCGACGTTGAGGGCCTGCCGCTCGGTGTCGACCTCTCCCATGTAGACGACGCAGTCCAGGCCGAGGTAGGCCGCGGCCGTCGCCGAGGCCACGCCGTGCTGGCCCGCCCCGGTCTCGGCGATCACCCGCGTCTTGCCCATGCGCTTGGTCAGCAGCGCCTGGCCCAGCACGTTGCGGATCTTGTGGGCGCCGGTGTGGTTGAGGTCCTCGCGCTTGAGCAGGATCCGCGCGCCGGCGTGCTCGGACAGCTTCGTGGCGTCGTACAGCAGGCTCGGGACGCCGGCGTACTCGTGCAGCATCCGCTCGAACTCGCCGGTGAACGCGGGGTCCGCCATCGCCTCCCGCCAGGCGGTGGTGAGCTCGTCGAGCGCGGCCATCAGCGCCTCGGGCATCATCCGGCCGCCGAAGCGGCCGAACCGGCCGTCGGCACCGGGCACGGCCGGAGCGACCGGCTGCTGCCGGCCGCCGGCGGCCTGGACGGGACCTGGCATCTCGGGTGTGCTCCTCAGTCGCGCTGGCGCAGGGAGGGGTGGGAGCCGGCGGCGACCAGGTCCGCCACGGCGCTCCGGGGGTCCTCCCCGCGCACCAGCGTCTCGCCCACGAGGACCACGTGGGCGCCCTGCTTGGCGTACTCGAAGACGTCGCGCGGCCCGCGGACGCCGGACTCGGCCACCCGGACGACGTCGTCGGGGATCAGCGGCGCCAGCCGGGCGAACGTGTCGCGATCCACCTCGAGGGTGCGCAGGTTGCGGGCGTTCACGCCGATCAGCCGAGCCCCGGCGTCGAGGGCGCGCGCGACCTCCTCCTCGTCGTGGACCTCCACCAGGGGGGTGAGCCCGATGGAGCAGGCCCGCTCGACGAGGGACTCCAGCTGGTTCTGCGAGAGCGCCGCGACGATCAGCAGCGCGAGGTCGGCGCCCGCGGCCCGGGCCTCCCACAGCTGGTAGGAGGTGACGATGAAGTCCTTGCGCAGCACCGGGACGTCGACCTCGGCACGGACGGCGCGGAGGTCGTCGAGGCTGCCACCGAAGCGCCGGCGCTCGGTCAGCACGCTGATCGTCGCTGCTCCCCCGGCCTGGTAGTCGGCCGCGAGCTTGGCGGGGTCCGAGATGCTCGCCAACGAGCCCCGGCTCGGGCTGGAGCGCTTGACCTCGGCGATGACGCTGACGCCGTCGGCCCGGAAGGTCGGCATCGGGTCGAGCGCCTCCGGCGCCCGGCGCGCTGCCGCCTTGAGGTCGTCGAGGGACACCGCGGCCTCGCGCTCGGTGAGGTCGAGACGGACGCCGTCGAGGATCTCGTCGAGTACGGACATGCACACCTCTCCGGAGCGGGGTCGGCCAGGACCATAGACTCTCACGCCCCCCGCGACACCACGACGCGAGGCCCGGCGCGGCCCTCGGCGCGGGGGGGCAGCCGGTAGCGTGCGCGGACGGTCCGGAGTCGACCGGACCACGACCCAGGGAGAGGTTCCATGAGCTATCCACCGCCGCCGCCCGAGTCGGGCGGTTACGGCGAGCAGCCCGACGGTGCCGGCCAGCCGGGCGGGTACGGCTACCCGCCGCCACCGCCGCCGGGGCAGTACGGCGGCGGGTACGGGCCGCCCCCCGGGAGCGGCCCGACCAGCACCAAGGCCGTGTGGGCGCTCGTGCTCGGCATCCTCGGGCTCCCGCTCGCGCTCTGCTGCTCGGTGCTCGGGCTGGTGGGGATCGCCTCGATCCTGCTCGGCCGCAGCGCGCGCCGGGAGATCGCCGCGAGCGGTGGCACCCAGCGCGGCGAGGGCATGGCCAAGGCGGGCTACATCCTCGGGTGGGTCGACGTGGTGCTCGCGGTCCTCTTCATGATCCTCACCGCCGTGCTGTTCGCCAACGGCGACGGCGCCTTCTACTACAACCGCAGCAGCTGAGCCCAGGCCGGAGCGGCGGCCGCGCGGCTCCGGTCCCCGACGCGGGCGCCGGTCAGGGGGCCAGCCAGGCTCCCTGACCGGTGTTGCGGAGCACCCAGAAGGCCAGGCACACCACCGCGAACACCGCGCAGCCGGTGACGACCCGCGCGGCCGGGACCGCCCGCTGCACGCCGCGCCAGGAGTCGGCCGTCCAGCGCAGCCACCAGACCGCGACGAGCGGGATCGAGGCGACCAGCAGCAGGTTGCTCGACGCCGCAGCCGCCAGATCGCCGCGGGTCAGGTCGTTGACCGCGCGCAGCCCGCCGCAGCCCGGGCAGTAGGTGCCCGTCAGCAGCAGCCACGGACAGTGGCCCCAGCTCCCGCTGTGGTGGGGGTCCCGCAGGTGCAGGGCCACGCTCGCCAGGAGGACCGCGGCGGCGAGCAGGCCGGGACCGGCCAGGCGCCGGCTCCTGGTCAGCGCCGCGCCTCCACGGGCTCGCCGCCGAGTCCCAGCTTCTGCATGACCTTGCCGACGACCGGGCCGAGCACCGCGAGCACGACGCCGACCCAGAACACCGGCCAGCTGCCGATCATGAGGCCGATCCCGCCGACGACGAAGCCCACGAGGATCACGAGGACGCCCGTCCAGGCGGCGGGGGTGTTGCCGTGGTGGGCCATCGATCGAGCTCCTCGTCTGTCCGGTGCGGCGGTCGAGCACATCCTAGGCGGTCACGGCCCCGGATCAGGCGCCGGCTCGGGCGCCGGATCAGGCCGTCGGATCAGGCCGTCGGATCGTGTCCCTCGTCGAGCGCCCGCCACAGCTCCTGCTCCGAGTCGCCGACCGGTCGCGCGGCCCGGGCGGCCGGGGCGTCGTACCGCGACCCCATGGCGGGCCACCGCGGTGCCAGGACCGACCCGGCGAGGAACGCGACGGCGCACACCAGCGCGGCCACGGCGCAGGTGTAGTACCAGCCGGTCAGCGAGGCGTCGAAGGTGTGGCCGGTGCCGCCGCGGGCGACCACCGCCGCGGCGGCGTCGTGACGGGCCCGGCTCGCCGAGGCCAGGGTGGCCGCGAGCGCGCCGGCCGAGGCGAGGAGCCCGAGTGCGGCGACCGCCTGCCGCAGCCGGCCGCGGACGACCAGCACGACCCCCCAGGCGGCCATGGCGACGAGCGCCAGGGAGACCGCCAGCGGGGCCGAGGAGGAGCCCTTCGCGGTCGCGGCGACCGCGACCCCGGCGGCGCTGCCCGAGGCGTGGGCCCAGTCCCGGGAGGCCGCGACCGCGGCGAGGACGGCGCCGGCGAGGCCGACGAGCACGACCGGCCCGAAGCTCCGGGAGCGGGACCGTGCCGGGCGCGGCGGTGCGTCCGGAGGCGCGGCGGCCTCAGCCATCGCCGAGCGGCAGGGCGACCGCGTC
>JAICLD010000118.1 GCA_025927595.1 Nocardioidaceae bacterium
CTGCACGTCGTCGAGGTTGCTGCGCCGGGCGGTGCCCGCCGAGACGACCACCACGCCCGCGGTCGGCTCCTCGGCGGGGGTGACGCCGTACCGGTCGGTGAACCGGACCGCGGACGACATCGTCACGCTCGTGGGGACCGGGGCGGACAGCGTCGGGTCGGCCCCCTCCGTGGCGTCGGCGCGCTGCGTGTGCCGGCCGTTGAGCCTTCCGTTGAGCAGGCCGTCGACCCGGCTGGGGACCTCGGTCGGCTGGGGCGCCGGCACCGCGGCGACGCCGGTGACGGTCTCCTGGCGGTCCTGGAGCATGCCCGCGAGCAGCTGCCGGGCGGCCTTCTCGTCGCGGTCGTCGACCCCGACGAGCACGACCGTCTCGACGCCCTGGCGACGGGCCGCCAGGCTCATCGAGCCGGCCAGCGAGGACCGGCGCTGACCGGTCGAGCCGAGGACGGGTGCGTCCAGGGCCCGGGCCATGACCCGGATGCCGGCGATCCGTGGCCGCAGCGTCTCCGCGACCACCGACAGCGCCAGGCCGACCAGCAGGCCGAGCAGCACCGCGAGCGCCGAGCGGGGCAGCAGCGTGGAGGCCACCCGCTGCACCGTCGGAGTGCCCGCGTCGACGGCGACGACCTGGTCGCGGCTCACGTCGGACAGCACCAGGGCGCCCTGCTGCGTCTCGGCCTGGTCCAGGTCGCGCTGGGCCGCGGTCAGCATCGCCTGGAGGTTCTGGCGGGCCTGGAGCCCGTCGGTGGTGAGCAGGTCCCGCTGGAGCCGGTCGCGGCGGGCGAGCGCGGCGGCGGTCTGCGCCTTGGCGTCGGCGAGCGTCTTGTCGAACGGCTGACGGTTGCCCTGGTTCATGAACGTGATGACCTGCTTCGACAGCGCGCTCACGGTGCTGGCCGCGTGGCCCGCGCTGTCGTCGAGCACGGAGAGGACCACGACCGGCGACTCCCCGAGGCGCACGGCGGTGATCCGGTGCAGCGAGGCGTTCACCGCGTCCTGCGACGAGTGCGGCCGGCCCGCCTCGGTGAGCGCCTTCTTGACCACCTGCGGGGTCGTGGCCAGCGCCAGCACCCGCGAGCTGAGACCCTCGGCCTCCGTGGAGGAGCCGGGTGCGGTGGACACGGTCTGCAGCCGCACCTGCGCGGAGAACGTCGGCGCCGTCCGCAGCTCCACGAGCGCCACCAGCGCGAGCGGGATCAGCGCGCACGCGATGATGGTGTTCAGGTGCGCGCGGACGATCCGGCGCAGGATCTCTTCGATGGTCATGGAGGGCTCTTTCTCCGGGGCGGGTCAGTGCAGGACGGCCAGCGGGCGCATCCGTGCCACCGGAGCCACCAGCCCGTTGCGGACCAGCACCTCCAGTGCCGCGTTCACGCCGTGGTCGTCGTAGTGCGCGGCGACCTCCGGTGCCTGGTCGCTGTAGCGGTAGCGGCGGGTGGCGCGGCCCTGCGGATCGGTCTCGGACAGGCCGCGGCGGACGTGGTCGGAGACCACCGTCCCGGCGCCGTGGCAGGCCGAGTGCAGGCTGCGCTCGGAGGTCGCGCCCGCGACGGCGAGGTAGCTCGACGTGCGGTGGGTCCCGGGCAGCAGCACGGCCTGGCCGGTCCGCGCGAACGTGCTGCCCTCGGGCATCATCTCGGCCGGGTAGGCGCGGCACGAGTTGTGCCGGTGCACGACCGCGGAGCCGCCGTTCACGGGCTCCTCGTAGATCGAGTTGTGCGGGGAGTCCACGACCAGCCGGCCGGTCGCGCCGCCGAAGGTCTCGGCGGCCAGCCGGCGCAGCGTCGCGTACGTCGAGACGCGGAACGCGAACCCGTAGTTCATCGCCGCCGCGTTGGCGAGCATCAGCCGCTGTCCCTCACGGCTGGCCAGCTCGACCGGGTCGCAGCCGTCGGTGAAGTAGAGGCCGAGCCGCTCCCGCAGCTGGGCGTAGGACCGGGCCGTGCGGAGGTGGAACCAGGGCTTCAGCGCGAGGTTCACCGCCTTGATCTGGCGCGGGTAGTCCTTGCGGCGGAAGAACAGCCGGCCGATCTCGCCGGTCAGCACGCCGCCGCCGCCGTGGTACTGGATCGTCAGCTGGCCCTCGCGGACCCCCAGGGCCGAGGCCCGCTCGGGGTCGAGCACCTCCTCGACCCGCTGGAGCTCCACGAAGTGGTTCGAGGGGCCCACGGTGCCGAAGCGGAACCGCGCCAGCTGCCAGGCCAGGCCGGGCAGCTCGGCGGTCAGCCGGTCGATGCCGCCGTAGCGGTCCAGGTCGAGCCGGCCGCCCTCCTCGATCCGCTCGAGGTCGCCGGCCGGGGCGTCCCAGCGGTCCACCGCGAACTCCGCGCCCTCGGCGGCGGCCTTGACCACCTCGCGGGCGGTCAGCTCCTTGTGGCCGCGGGTCGGGTAGGGGTAGCGCTCGCGCACCGCGCGCATGAACCGGTCGACCGCGCGGTCGTCGGGGACCTCGCTGTCGACGGCGATCAGCGCCATCCCGCAGTTGACCGACGAGCCGGTCAGCTCCGGCCGCACCGTCGAGCTGGTCGCGACGGCGATGCTCGAGGGCAGCTCCATCTTCGACTTGTGGTGGAAGTCCGGCAGCACCACGGGAGGTGCGGCCAGGTCCGCGTCCCCGACCCGACGCCCGAGCACCGCGAGGGCGTCACGGTCTGCCGGCAGTTCGCTCGGGTCGTCGAACACCGAGTGGGGGTCTCCGGTGCGGTCGAGGACGCGGACGTGTGTGGCGGCCCCGGGGGCCGGTGACTTCGACATGGTTCGTCTTCCTGCTCAGTAGTCGTCGGGATAGATCGAGGCACTGATGAGCGCGGGCGCTCGTCCGGCGCTGGGGGTGTACTCGGGCACCAGCTCGTGCAGGTGCGCGAACACCTCGTCGGGGCGGTTGTGGCTCGCCGCGTCGTACAGGTCCTGGAGCCGGGCCCGGAAGCCCTGGGGGGCCATCGGCGGCAGCGCCTTGGTGATCCGCGGGTGCGAGGTGGGCACCCGCTCCTCGCCGTCGCCGAAGAGCTCCTCGTTCAGCTTCTCGCCGGGTCGCAGCCCGGTGAACCGGAAGTCGATGTCGGGAACGCTGAGCAGCCGGGCGAAGTTCTGGACCAGGTCGACGATCCGGACCGGCTCACCCATGTCCAGGACGTACGTCGCCGTGGAGTCGGCCATCCGGGAGGCCTCGAGCACCAGTCCGACGGCCTCCTCGATCGTCATGAAGAACCGGGTCACGTCGGGGTCGGTGACGGTGACCTGCGCCCCGGTCGCCAGCTGCTCGCGGATCACGTGCAGCAGGGACCCCCGGCTGCCGAGGACGTTGCCGAACCGCACCGCGCACAGCACGGTCGAGGACCCCTTGTGCGCCTGGAGCACCAGCTCCGCCAGCCGCTTGGTGGCGCCGAGCACCGAGGTCGGGTTCGCGGCCTTGTCGGTGGAGATCAGCACGAACCGCTCGGCCTCGTGCGCGATGGCCGCCTCGACGAGGTTCTCGGTGCCGCGGACGTTGGACTTCACGCCCTCGCACGGGTGCCGCTCGAGCACCGGCAGGTGCTTGAGCGCGGCGGCGTGGAAGACGACCTGCGGGCGGTGCTCGCGGAAGAGCTGGTGCACCCGCTCGCGGTCGCGGATGTCGGCGACCGCGACGGCGTCGGCGTCCAGGGACGCCTCGCCCCACAGGTCCAGGTGCAGCCGGTGCAGGTTCGACTCGTCATGGTCGAGCATCACGAGCTCGGACGGGCCGAAGGCGTAGACCTGGCGGCACAGCTCGCTGCCGATCGACCCGCCGGCGCCGGTCACCAGCACCCGCTTGCCCGCCACCGCGGCGCCCGCGGCCGGGCTGACCACCCGCAGCTCGTCGCGGCCGATCAGCGAGCCGACCTGGAGGTCGCGCATGTCGCTGCCGGCGATCTCGCGCTGGAGCGCGGCCAGGAACGGCGGCAGGTGCCGGACCCGGGCGCCGTGCCGGGCGGCGCGACGCCCGAGGGCGTGGATGTCCGCGCTGCTCATCGAGGGGATCGCGATGACCACGACCTCGGCCGCGGTCCGCTCGATCACCGTCTCGAGGTCGTCGATGGTGCCGAGCACCGGCGTCGAGCGGAACCGGCGTCCCTGCTTCAGCGGGTCGTCGTCGAGGAAGCCCACCGGGAGCAGCCCGAAGGAGCTCACCCGGTGCAGGTCACGGGCCAGCGAGGTGCCGGCCTGCCCGGCGCCCACGACGAGGGTGCGGACGCCGGCGTGCGGCGAGCGCTGGCGGGGGATCAGGGTCTCGGTCATCGGTGTGCCCCTTCCAGGACGTCGGCCAGGGCGCTCACCACGTCGTCGACGCGGTCGAGGCTGAGCCGGGGGTAGAGCGGGAGCGACAGCAGCCGCTCGAACATCAGGTCGGCGCCGGGCAGGCCGCCCGGCGGCGTGAGGGGGGAGTAGTGGGTGAGCCGGTGCACCGGGATGAAGTGGACCGAGGTGCCGACGCCGCGCTCCGCCAGGGTGCGGGCGACCTCGTCGCGGGACACGCCGCCGTCGACCTGCACGGCGTAGAGGTGCCAGGCGTGCCGGCCGTCGGCGGGCTCCGGGCGGTGCGGCAGCCGCACCCCGGGAAGGTCGGCCACGCCGGCGTCGTACCGCTCGGCGAGCGCGGCGCGCGCCTCCTGCCAGGCCGGCAGGAACGCGAGCTGCTCCCGGCCGATGGCCGCCTGCAGGTCGGACAGGTTGGCCTTGAGGCCGGCCTCGGCCACGTCGTAGCGCCAGCTGCCGCCGGGCAGGTAGCGGCGCCAGGCGTCCTGGGACATGCCGTGCAGGCGGGCCCGCCGCAGCCACGCGGCCCGGTCCGGGTCGTCGGTCGTCACCATCCCGCCCTCGCCGATGGGCAGGTTCTTGGTGGCGTAGAAGCTGAAGCAGACCGCGGCGCCCGAGCCGACCGGCACGCCGCGGTGCGCGGAGCCGAGCGCGTGCGCCGCGTCCTCGACCACCCGGTCCTCGGGCAGGCCCGCGGCCGCGGCCAGCGCCGCCCGGTCCAGCACGTCCCCGGCCCAGTGCACGAGCACCATCGCGCCCGGACGCCCCTCGCACGTGGCGGCGGCGCGGGCCACCGTGTCGGTGGTCGGCATCCCGGTGTCGGGGTCCACGTCGACGAGGACCGGCCGCAGGCCGGCGTGCTCGATGGCGTGCACCGCGCCGCAGAACGTCATCGTCGAGGTGAGGACGGCCGTCCCGGCCGGCAGCCCGTAGGAGCGCAGCGCGAGCTCGATGGCGGCGGTGCAGGAGGAGACCGCCACGCCGTGCGGCGCCCCGACGTACGCCGCGAGCTCGGCCTCGAACGCGGTGCACTCGACGCCGGTCGTGACCCAGCCGGAGGCGAGCACGCGCTGTGCGGCGGCCCGGGCCGGCTCGGTGATCCAGCAGTCGGCGAACGGGATGGCGGCCGGTGCCGCACCGGCCCGCTCGGACGTCCTCGGTCTCGCGACGGTCGGTGTGCTCATCGTGATGCGTCCCCCTCGTCTCACCGGTTGCGGCCTGCTCGAAAAACTAGGAGCCGCAGCAGGTGAGGGAACCGTGCGTGGGGGTGATCCGCGCTACGTCATCGTGACGACGGACGTCCCCGGTCCCCGGGCGCGTCGATGCCGGGGACGCCGAGGGCGCGGGCGCGGGAGACCAGCGCCAGCGTGGAGTGCTCGCCGGAGGCGTGCAGCAGGTGCTGCACGTGCGTGCGGACGGTGTTCGCGCTGATGTAGAGCCGCTCCGCGATCTCGGCGCGCGAGAGCCCCGAGACCAGGCAGCGCAGCACCTCCACCTGGCGTCTGGGCAGGTCGTCGACGAAGCTGTGCTCGCTGCGCGAGCGGTTGTCGCGCAGCAGGTGCTGCACCACGGGGCGCACCGTCGTCGGGTCGAGGTAGGTGCGGCCCTCGAGGACCTCCTCGATCGCCGACAGCAGCACGTCGACCTGGGTGCCCTTGAGCACCCAGCCGGCGGCGCCCGCGCCGAGGGCGTCGACGATGTCCTTCGACGACGAGCTCGCCGAGAGCATCAGGACGGGCGGGGGGACCGGTAGGTCGTTCAGCTCCTCGATCAGCAGCGGTCCGGGCTGGCCCTCGAGCTCGTAGTCCAGGACGACGACGTCCGGCGGCGAGCGGTGCGAGAGCACCTTGGCCTCGTCGAGGCCGTAGGCGACCCGGACCTCGTCGACCCCCGGCTCGCGCATGAGACGCATCGACAGCACCTCGGCGAAGATCCGGTGGTCGTCGACGACGAGCAGGGACAGGTGTCGACCGTGGAGGGTGCCCGACACGTCACCCGGCCGCCGCGAGACCCAGCTCCAGGGCGGCGTGCGCCGCCTTGGTGCGGTGCCGGACCCCCAGCTTGCGCAGCACGTTGCGGACGTGCGTCCGCACCGTGTTGACCGAGACGCCCAGGCGCTGGGCCATCGCGACCGTGGACACGCCGTTGACCATGAGCAGCAGCACCTCGCGCTCGCGCTCGGTCAGCGAGCTCAGCGGCGACGCGTCCGTCGGCGTGCGCGGGCCGGCGGGCCACCCCACCAGCACCCGCTCGCCGCCGAGGGCCGCGATGATGGCGGCGTCCAGCGCCCGGATCCCACTGCTCTTGGACACCAGGCCCGCGACGGCCCGCGTGTCGTAGGCGTGCCGGACCCGGGCCTCGGTGCTCGCGGTCAGCAGCACCACCGGCACGTCGCGGCAGCGCTCGCGGACCGCGCCCGCGACCTCGAGCCCGCACGCGTCCACGAGGTTCACGTCGAGCAGCACCAGGTCGGGCCGGTGCCGTTCGACCAGGTCGGGCAGCCCGCCCGGGTCGGACGTGGCCGCGACCACCTCGTGCCCCCGGTCGACGAGCGCGTCGACCAGCGCGGCCAGGAACATCTCGTGGTCGTCGCAGATGACGATGCTCACGACAGCTCGCTCGGCCGGGCCTGGGTGGGGATCCGCAGCCGCACGGTGGTCCCGGGGCCGGGGCCGCTGGTGATCTCCAGCGCGCCGTGGCAGGACCTCACCGCGGTGTCGACCACCGACATGCCCTGACCGGTGACCGAGGGGATGCGCCCGAACCCGCTGCCGTCGTCGGCGACCTCCACGACGCCGTCGTCGCCGGTGTCGCGGACCCGCACCTGGACGGTGCCGCTGTCGCCGGCCGCCCGGGTGGCGTTGTCGAGGACGTTGACGACCGCCCGCCTCAGCAGCACCGGGTCGCCGACGACCTTGACCGCGCCGTCGTCGTCATAGCTCAGCCGGGCCTCGCGGGTCACCTCCATCAACGCGATGCACTCGGCGACCAGCTCGACGAGGTCGACGACCCGCTGGGGGCCGGACGACCCCGAGGAGAGCAGCTCGTCGATGCGCTGGAACACGAGGTGCAGCCGCTCCAGCCGCTCCCCGAGCTCGGCTGACGGCGGCTCCTCCGTGGACACCTGGGTCAGCAGGATCCCCGCGGCGACGTACTGCTTGAGGTCGTGGCGCAGCGCGGACAGCTCGCGGCCGACCCGGTCCTCCTGGTCTCGGTAGCTCTGGTCTCGGTCACGACTGGCATGCGGGCCGCGTCGGCCCGTGCTCTCGCTCTTCCCCACCTGGTTGCCCCCCTAGGCAAGTTCCCCTCCGGACATGGCGCTGTGGGTCCGGCCTGACGTCCGCCCTGAACGCGGGAACGGTTTTACTTTAACTTGTGACTTTCATCTGACCCCGTCGCCGACGACGCTGGCAATGGTCCGGACGGACCAAGCCGGACCCCCCATGCGGTACGGCACAGGGCCGCCACATACCGTCGCGCTGCCCTTCCCCTAGGTTCGCGCCGTCGTGACCGTGCCGGGGAGACCCTTGGCGAGCGCCCGGCCGATCACCATCCGCTGGATCTGGTTGGTGCCCTCGAAGATCTGCATGACCTTGGCCTCGCGCATGTAGCGCTCGACCGGGAAGTCCCGCGTGTAGCCGTAGCCGCCGAACACCTGCACCGCGTCGGTGGTGACCCTCATGGCGTTGTCGGTGGCGACCAGCTTCGCCACGGACGCCTCGGTGCCGTAGGGCAGCCCCTGGTCCTTGAGCCGCGCCGCCGACAGGTACGTCGCCCGGGCCGACTGGACCGCGGCGGCCATGTCGGCGAGCAGGAACGCCAGGCCCTGGTGCTCGATGATCGGCCGGCCGAACGTCTCCCGGTCGTGCGCGTAGGCGACGGCGTCGTCGAGGGCGCCCTGGGCCAGGCCGGTGGCGACGGCCGCGATGCCGAGCCGGCCGGCGTCGAGGCCGGCCAGCGCGATCGCGAGCCCGTCGCCCTCCTGGCCGAGCAGCCGGTCCGCCGGCACCCGGACGCCGTCGAAGCGCATCGTGGCGGTCGCGCTGCCGGTCAGCCCCATCTTGCGCTCGGGCGGGTCCGCGCTGAGCCCGTCGGCGTCGGCGGCGACCAGGAAGCAGGAGATGCCGTTGCGGCGCTCGGACGTGCGCGCCATCACCTTGTAGAAGTCGGCCTCGCCGCCGTGGGTCACCCACGCCTTGGCACCGGTGATGACGTAGTCGTCGCCGTCGCGCCGGGCGGTCGTCCGCATCGCCGCGGGGTCGGACCCGGCGTGCGACTCGGACAGGCAGTAGGCACCGAGCAGCTCGCCGCCGAGCAGGTCGGGGAGCAGTCGCTCCCGCTGCTCCTCGGTGCCGCGGCTGACCAGCCCGAAGCAGCTCAGCGCGTGCACCGAGACGCCGACGCCGACGCTGGCCCAGACCCGGCCCAGCTCCTCCAGGACCTGCAGGTACACCTCGTACGGCTGCCCGCCGCCGCCGTGCTCCTCGGGATAGGGCAGCCCCAGCACGCCTGTCCGTCCCAGGAGCCGGAACACCTCGCGGGGGAAGGTCCCGGACGCCTCGGCCTCCGCGGCGCGCGGCGCGAGCTCCTTCTCGGAGAGGTCGCGGACCAGGCGGACCAGGTCGGCGGCCTCGTCGGTGGGCATCACTCGGCTGGCGGGCATGAGGGTCACTCTAGGAGCCGGCTCACGAGGCGTGCGGGCGCCGTTGTCGTGCCCCAGGACGACAACGGGACGCGGACGGCCCGGGGGGGCGGGCGGGGGCGGCCCGGGGGGCGGGATCGGGACCCCGACGACCGTCGGACGACGGAGGAAGGCGCGCAGGCCGGGCCACCGGCGGA
>JAICLD010000292.1 GCA_025927595.1 Nocardioidaceae bacterium
CCCGCGACGAGTCCCGCGACGAGCCCGGCCACGACGGCGCCACCGGCGACGGTCCGCCCCCGGCCCACTCCCACTCCCACGCCGTCGCCACGACCGCGTCCGCGCCTCGACACCTGGCGGGTCGGGGCCAGCCCGCTGCCGCTGCGGCCGGACGGCTTCGGGCAGGTGCTGGCCACCCCGCGGCAGCTGCGGGTGCGGGTGCTGGCGACCCGGGACCTGCTGCCGCCGCCCCGCGACGACCGGTTCCACGCCACCGTCGGGCCGGTGACCCCCGCCGTCCGGCGCCGGATGGGCGAGACCTGGTCCCCCCGCTGCCCGGTCCCGCTGTCGGGGCTCCGCTACCTGACGGTGTCCTTCCGCGGCTTCGACGACCGCGCGCACACCGGGGAGCTCGTCGTGAACGCCTCCGTGGCCGAGGACGTCGTGACCGTCTTCCACCGGCTCTACGACGCGGCGTTCCCGATCGAGGAGATGCGGCTGCCGACGACCGCCGACCTCGAGGCCCCCCCGACCGGGGACGGCAACGACACGGCGGCGTACGTCTGCCGGACCACGCGGGGCTCCACCTCGCTGTCGGCGCACGCCTACGGCCTCGCCATCGACCTCGACCCGTTCCAGAACCCCTACCACAAAGGCGACCTCGTCCTGCCGGAGCTCGCCTCGGCCTACCTCGACCGCGGCTGGCACCGTCCCGGGATGATCCTTCCCGGGGGCGCGGTGACCCGGGCCTTCGCCGACGTCGGGTGGACCTGGGGCGGCGACTTCCACTCGCTGTCGGACCTGATGCACTTCAGCGCGAACGGGCAGTGAGCCGGGTCGGCGCGCGCGGCGGACCGTCCCCGGCTGCCCGTAGTCTGGTCGGGACATGAGCGAGTCCCAGCAGCAGGCCCAGCAGCAGACCCAGCGCCCGTCCGGCCGCTCCCGCGAAGAGCTGCTCGACGGGCTCAACCCGCCGCAGCGGGCGGCGGTCGTGCACGCCGGCGCGCCGCTGCTCGTGGTCGCCGGCGCGGGCTCGGGCAAGACCCGGGTGCTCACCCGCCGGATCGCCTGGCTGATCGCCGAGCGGCACGCCCATCCCGGCTCGATCCTCGCGATCACGTTCACGAACAAGGCCGCCGCGGAGATGCGGGAGCGCGTGGAGGACCTGGTCGGACGGCGCGCACGGCTGATGTGGGTCTCGACCTTCCACTCGGCGTGCGTCCGAATCCTGCGCCGCGAGATCGGCCGGTTCGGCTACCGCTCCTCGTTCTCGATCTACGACGCCGCCGACTCCAAGCGGCTGATGGCCCAGGTCTGCAAGGAGCTCGACCTGGACCCGAAGCGCTACCCGCCGCGGGCGGTCCTGACGTGGGTGTCGAACCAGAAGAACGAGCTGGTCGACCACGAGGACGCCGCCCGGACGGCGGGCAACCACCTCGAGGAGACCTACGCCGAGGCCTACGGCCGCTACCAGCAGCGGCTCCGGGACGCGCACGCGCTGGACTTCGACGACCTCATCATGCTGACCGTGCACCTGTTCCAGGCCTTCCCGGAGGTGCGCGAGGCCTACCGGCGGCGGTTCCGGCACGTGCTCGTCGACGAGTACCAGGACACCAACCACGCGCAGTACGCCCTGGTGCGCGAGCTGTGCGGGCACGACGTGGGCCGTCCGGCGGGTCCGGGAGGGGCGGACCCGGACGCGCCGGACGGGGACGCGGTCGAGCCCTCCGAGCTGATGGTGGTCGGCGACGCCGACCAGTCCATCTACGCGTTCCGCGGC
>JAICLD010000146.1 GCA_025927595.1 Nocardioidaceae bacterium
CGAGCGGGCGGCCGCCGTGGCCGAGGCCGGCTTCCGCGGCGTCGAGTTCTGGTGGCCGTTCGCCGAGGCGGTGCCCTCCGACCGCGACGTCGACCGCTTCGTCGCCTCCGTCGAGGACGCGGGCGTGCAGCTCGTCGGTCTCAACTTCTTCGCCGGTGACATGCCGGGCGGCGACCGCGGGCTGGTCTCCTGGCCGGCGCGGTCGGCGGAGTTCCGTGACAACGTCGACGTCGTGGTCGGGATCGGCGAGCGGCTCGGCTGCCGGGGGTTCAACGCCCTCTACGGCAACCGCGTCGAGGGCGTGGCCCCGCAGGCGCAGGACGAGCTCGGCGCGGAGAACCTGGCGATCGCGGCCCGGGCCGTCGACCGGATCGGCGGCACCGTGCTCGTGGAGCCGGTCAGCGGCGCCCCGCGCTACCCGCTGCTGACCGCCGCCGACGCCCTCGCGGTCATGGACCGGGTCCAGCGCGACCACGCGGCCGCCAACCTCGGGCTGCTCGCGGACCTCTACCACCTCGCCGTCAACGGCGACGACGTCGACCGGGTGGTCGCCGAGCACACCGCCCGCATCGGGCACGTCCAGGTCGCCGACGACCCGGGCCGCAACGAGCCCGGCACCGGCACGCTGCCCCTCGAGGAGCAGCTGTCCGCCCTCGAGGCCGGCGGCTACGCCGGCTGGGTAGGACTGGAGTACAAGCCGTCCGCGGCCAGCGTCGACAGCTTCGCGTGGCTGGACCGCGAGCGGCGGGCCCTAGGAGAGAAGGAGCAGGGATGACGAACATCGCATTCATCGGGCTGGGGATCATGGGCCTGCCGATGTCGGTCCACCTCGTCGAGGCCGGGCACACCGTGACCGGCTACAACCGCAGCCCGGAGAAGGTCGCCTCGCTCGTCGAGGCGGGCGGCACGGGCGCCGAGTCGGTCGCGGAGGCCGTCAAGGACGCCGAGGTCGTCTGCGTGATGGTGCCGGACAGCCCCGACGTACAGGACGTCCTCGCCGGCGAGGGCGGCGTCTTCGAGAACGCCGCGTCCGGCACCCTGGTCGTGGACTTCTCCAGCATCCGTCCCGACGTGACGGTGGCGCTCGCCGAGCAGGCCCGCGAGCGTGGGCTGCGGATGCTCGACGCACCGGTCTCCGGCGGGGAGGCGGGCGCCAAGAACGCCGCGCTCTCGATCATGGTCGGCGGCGAGGCGGCCGACTTCGACGCGGCCAGGCCGTACTTCGACGCGGTCGGCAAGACCGTCGTGCACGTCGGTCCGAGCGGCTCCGGGCAGACCGTGAAGGCGGCCAACCAGCTGATCGTGGCCGCGAACATCGAGGCCCTCGCCGAGGCGGTCGTCTTCCTCGAGGCGTACGGCGTCGACACCGCTGCCGCGCTCGACGTGCTCGGCGGCGGTCTCGCGGGGTCCAAGGTCCTGGACCAGAAGCGGTCCAACATGCTGGACCGGTCCTTCGACCCCGGCTTCCGCATCGAGCTGCACCACAAGGACCTCGGCATCGTCACCGCGGCGGCGCGGGAGGCCGGCGTCGTCGTACCCCTCGGCGGCCTCGTCGCCCAGCTGATGGCCTCCGCGAAGGCCGTCGGCGACGGCGGCCTCGACCACTCGGCGCTGCTGCGCGGGGTGGAGCGGCTCAGCGGTCGCTGAGCCGTCTGCCTCGGGCACCGCCCGACCCCCTCATCCCAGCCACAGCAAACGGAGCACCCCATGTCACGTATGCGCGCAGTCGACGCCGCGGTCCTGATCCTCGAGAAGGAGGGGGCCACCCAGGCCTTCGGCCTCCCCGGCGCCGCGATCAACCCCTTCTACAGCGCCATGAAGGCGCACGGCGGGATCCGGCACGTGCTGGCCCGGCACGTCGAGGCCGCCTCGCACATGGCGGAGGGCTACACCCGGGCCGAGGCCGGCAACATCGGCATCTGCATCGGGACCTCCGGACCGGCCGGCACCGACATGATCACCGGGCTCTACTCCGCCTCCGCGGACTCGATCCCGATCCTGTGCATCACCGGGCAGGCACCGGTCGCCAAGCTGCACAAGGAGGACTTCCAGGCCGTCGACATCGCGGCGATCGCGGCGCCGGTCGCCAAGTGGGCGGTCACGGTCCTCGAGCCCGCGCTGGTGCCCGGCGTGTTCGCCAAGGCGTTCCGGCTGATGCGCGAGGGCCGCCCCGGTCCTGTGCTGCTCGACCTGCCGATCGACGTGCAGCTGGGCGAGATCGAGTTCGACATCGACACCTACGAGCCGCTGCCGGTCTCCCGGCCGGCCGCCACCCGGGCCCAGGCCGAGAAGGCGCTGCGGATGCTGGCCGCCTCCGAGCGCCCGCTGCTGGTGGCCGGTGGCGGCGTGGTCAACGCCGACGCGGCCGACCTCATGGTCGAGCTCGCCGAGGTGACCGGCGTGCCGGTCGTCCCGACCCTGATGGGCTGGGGCACGGTGCCCGACGACCACCCGCTCAACGCCGGGATGGTCGGGCTGCAGACCTCGCACCGCTACGGCAACGCCACGATGCTGGAGTCCGACTTCGTGCTGGGCATCGGCAACCGGTGGGCCAACCGCCACACCGGCGGCGTCGACACCTACACCAGGGGCCGCACGTTCGTGCACGTCGACATCGAGCCGACCCAGATCGGCCGCGTGTTCGCGCCGGACCTCGGCATCGTCTCCGACGCGAAGGCGGCCCTGGAGGTCTTCGTCGAGGTGGCGCGGGAGCTGAAGGCCGCCGGCGAGCTGCCGGACCTGACCGAGTGGGCCGACGCGTGCCGGCGTCGCAAGGCGACGATGCAGCGGCGCACGAACTTCGACCAGGTGCCGATCAAGCCCCAGCGGGTGTACCAGGAGATGAACAAGGCCTTCGGCCCCGAGACCCGCTACGTCTCGACGATCGGCCTGTCCCAGATCCAGGCGGCCCAGCTCCTGCACGTCTACAAGCCGCGGCACTGGATCAACGCCGGCCAGGCCGGGCCGCTGGGCTGGACCGTGCCCGCCACCCTCGGGGTCGCCACCGCGGACCCCGACGCGACCGTCGTCGCGCTGTCCGGCGACTACGACTTCCAGTTCCTCATCGAGGAGCTGGCGGTCGGTGCCCAGTTCCACATCCCCTACGTCCACGTCGTCGTGAACAACTCCTACCTGGGCCTGATCCGCCAGTCCCAGCGCGGGTTCGACATGGACTACTGCGTCCAGCTCGCCTTCGAGAACATCAACAGCCCCGAGGTCGACGGGTACGGCGTCGACCACGTCAAGGTCGCCGAGGGGCTCGGCTGCAAGGCGATCCGGGTGTCCGAGCCCGACGAGATCCTGCCCGCCCTGGAGCAGGCCAAGAAGATGATCGTCGAGCACCGGGTGCCGGTGGTGGTCGAGGTGATCCTGGAGCGGGTCACCAACGTCTCCATGGGCACCGAGATCGACAATGTGGTCGAGTTCGAGGAGCTCGCCGAGCACGGCGAGCACGCCCCGACCGCCATCTCGATGCTCGACTGACCAGAGGAGACTGACCATCGTGCCGCCGACCATGCCGACCGTGCCGACTCTGCCGACTCTGCCGACCATGCCGACGGTCGTGATCGCGTCCGACAAGTTCAAGGGGTCGTTGACCGCGGCGGAGGTGGCGCGGGCGGTCGGCGAGGGCATCCGCCGGGTGGTCCCCGACGCCGAGGTGCGCGACGTACCGGTGGCGGACGGCGGCGACGGGACCCTGGCGGCCGCCGTCGCCGCCGGCTACACCGAGGTGCCGGTGACGGCGGCGGGGCCGACGGGGGAGCCGGTCGACACCTGCTACGCGCGTCGCGACGACGTCGCGGTGGTCGAGTCGGCCGACGTCTCCGGCCTGGTGCGGCTCCCGGGCGGGCGGCTCGCTCCCACGACCGCGACCAGCCGGGGGACCGGTGAGGTCATCGGGGCGGCCGTGCGGGCCGGCTGCCGCCGGGTCGTGCTCGGCATCGGCGGCAGTGCCTGCACCGACGGCGGCGCCGGGCTGGTGCAGGCCCTCGGCGCCCGGCTGCTCGACGGGAACGGGGGCGACCTCGGCGACGGCGGCGGCTGCCTGCCCGCGCTGGCCTCGGTCGACCTCTCCGGCCTGCGGGAGCTGATGGCCGGGGTCCGGGTCACCGTGGCCTGCGACGTCGACAACCCGCTCACCGGTCCGACCGGCGCGGCCGCCGTCTACGGGCCGCAGAAGGGCGCCGACCCCGACCAGGTGGCCGCGCTCGACGCCGCGCTGCGGCACCTCGCCGACCGGGTGGCCGAGGCCACCGGCCGCGACCACCGTGACGACCCCGGGGCCGGCGCCGCCGGCGGGATCGGGTTCGCCGCGCTGGCGATGCTCGACGCGGAGCTGCGTCCGGGGATCGACCTCGTGCTGGACCTGGTCGGGTTCCACGACAGGCTCGAGGGCGCCGACCTGGTGGTGACCGGCGAGGGCGCGCTCGACGTGCAGACCCTGCACGGGAAGGCCCCCGCCGGCGTGGCCGCGGCCGCGCGGGAGCGCGGCATCCCGGTCGTCGCCGTGTGCGGCCGCAACAGCCTCGACCGCGACCAGCTGCGAGCGGCCGGGATCCGGGCCGCCTACGCCCTCACCGACATCGAGCCGGACGTGCAGCGCTGCATCAGCGAGGGCGCGTCGCTGCTGCCGGCCCTGGGCGCCCGGATCGCCACCGAGCACCTCACGTCCCACGACAGCGCCACCGCCGGGAGGGTTGCCCCATGACGACCGACGCCGACCACGGACCGCTGGACCTGGTGGTCCGAGCGCCCCGTGCGATCACCCCGCAGGGCGAGGTCGCCGCGAGCATCGGCGTCCGCGACGGCAGGGTCGTCGCGGTCGAGCCGCTGGACGCGGACCTCGTGGGGGACCGGGTCGTCGAGCTCGGTGCCGACGAGGTGCTGCTGCCCGGGGTGGTCGACTCCCACGTGCACGTGAACGAGCCCGGCCGCACCGAGTGGGAGGGCTTCGCCAGCGCCACCAGAGCCGCCGTCGCCGGCGGCGTGACGACGCTGGTCGACATGCCGCTCAACAGCATCCCGCCCACGACCGACGTCCCCGCGCTCGACGTCAAGAGGCGTACGGCGTCGGGGCAGTGCCACGTCGACGTCGGGTTCTGGGGCGGCGCCGTGCCGGGCAACGTCGCCGACCTGCGGCCGCTGCACGAGGCGGGCGTGTTCGGGTTCAAGTGCTTCCTGCTGCACTCCGGCGTCGAGGAGTTCCCGCCGCTGGACGACGCCGGGCTCCAGGAGGCGATGCGGGAGATCGCGTCGTTCGACGGGCTCCTGATCGTGCACGCCGAGGACGCGCACGAGATCGAGCGCGCTCCCGAGGCCCACGGCGCGGACTACGAGGACTTCCTGCACTCCCGGCCTCGGGACGCCGAGAACCGCGCCGTCGAGCGGGTCGTCGAGCTCTCGCGGCAGACCGGCTGCCGGGTGCACGTGCTGCACGTCTCCAGCGCCGACGCCGTACCCGTCATCGCAGCGGCGCGCCGCGACGGTGTCCGGATCACGGCCGAGACCTGCCCCCACTACCTGAGCTTCACCGCCGAGGAGATCCAGCCCGGCGCCACCCACTTCAAGTGCTGCCCGCCGATCCGCGAGGCCGGCAACCGCGAGGTGCTCTGGCGGGCGCTCGCCGACGGGGTGATCGACCAGGTGGTGACCGACCACTCGCCGTCGACGGTCGACCTGAAGTGCCTCGACACCGGGGACTTCGGGCTCGCCTGGGGCGGGATCTCCTCGCTCCAGATCGGCCTGCCCGCGGTGTGGACGCAGGCCCGGCAGCGCGGGTTCACCCTGGTCGACGTGGTCCGCTGGATGTGCGAGGCGCCGGCCGCGCTGACCGGGCTGCACGCGAAGGGCCGGATCGCCCCGGGCTGCGACGCGGACTTCTGCGTGCTCGCCCCCGACGAGGCGTTCGTCGTGGACCCGCACCGCCTCCAGCACAAGAACGCCATCACGCCCTACGTCGGCCGCCCGCTGGCCGGTGTGGTCCGCAGCACCTGGCTGCGCGGCCGAGAGGTCCACCTCGACGAGGAGCCGCGTGGCCGGTTCCTGACAGCAGGGTCCGCGAGGACCATCCCCACCGACAGGAGCCCGAGATGACCCCGCACTACTACGCCCCCACGGGGGGCCTCCCCAGCCAGACCGACCTCACCACGGACCGGGCGGTGTTCACCGAGGCCTACGCCGTGCTCCCTCGCGGGACCATGCGCGACATCGTCACCAGCGCGCTGCCGTTCTGGGAGAAGACCCGGCTCTGGGTGATCGCGCGGCCGCTGTCCGGCTTCGCCGAGACGTTCTCGCAGTACATCGTCGAGGTCGCGGGCGGCGGCGGCAGCGAGCGCCCGGAGCTGGACCCGGCGGCCGAGGGCGTGGTGTTCGTCGTCGAGGGCGAGGTGCAGCTGACGATCGCCGGTGAGAAGCACCGGCTCACGCCCGGCGGCTACGCGTTCCTGCCCCCCGGCTGCGAGTGGCGGCTGCACAACGAGAGCAGCGACGTCGCCCGCTTCCACTGGGTCCGCAAGGCCTACGAGCGCGTCGACGGGATCGACGTACCCGAGCCGATGGTGACGAACGAGACCGAGGTCGAGGGCGGCGAGATGCCCGGCACCGAGGGCCGCTGGACGACCCAGCGGTTCGTCGACCCGGCCGACGTCCGCCACGACATGCACGTCAACATCGTCAACTTCGAGCCCGGCGGCGTGATCCCGTTCCCGGAGACCCACGTCATGGAGCACGGGCTCTACGTGCTCGAGGGGAAGGCCGTCTACCTGCTCAACAACGACTGGGTCGAGGTGCAGGAGGGCGACTTCATGTGGCTGCGCGCCTTCTGCCCGCAGGCGTGCTACGCCGGCGGACCCGGGCGGTTCCGCTACCTGCTGTACAAGGACGTCAACCGGCACGCCAAGCTCAGCCGTCAGTTCGTCTGAGCGGGAAGGACACCAGATGACCGAGAGACTGCACGAGGGCGACCGCGCACCCGGGTTCACCCTGACGGACCAGGACGGCGCCACCGTCAGCCTGGACGACGCCGCCGACGACCGCCGGACGATCCTCTACTTCTACCCGGCGGCCGGCACCCCCGGCTGCACCACCCAGGCGTGCGACTTCCGCGACAACCTGGCCTCGCTCCAGGGCGCCGGGCTCCGGGTGCTGGGCGTCTCCCCCGACGAGCCCGACAGGCTCGCGGAGTTCGCCCGGGCCGAGTCGCTGACGTTCCCGCTGCTGTCGGACCCCGACCACGCCGTCCACGAGCGGTACGCCGCGTGGGGGCCCAAGCAGGTGAACGGCGCCGAGGTCGTCGGCACGATCCGCTCGACGTTCGTGATCGGCGCCGACGGCGTCGTCGAGCAGGCGATGTACGGCGTCCAGGCGACCGGCCACGTCCGGGAGCTGCGCGAGCTGCTCGGCGTGGGCTGACGCCGAGGGGGGTGCGGCCCTAGGCTCGACGGGCGCGCACGGGTCGGAGGGAGGACCGGGATGTCGGCAGCAGGCCCGTCGTCGAGCCTGGTCGAGCGGCTCTCCCCGGTGAACGCAGGTCAGCCGTGCAGCCAGCAGGACGTGCTGGCCGAGCTGCGCCGGGTGATCCTGGCCGGTGAGGCGCCGCCCGGCACCCCGATCCCGCTCGAGGCGGTCGCGAAGTTCTTCATGGTCAGCCCGATCCCGGTGCGCGAGTCGCTGAAGACCCTGATCGGGGAGGGACTGGTCGACCACGAGCCGCGGGGCGGCTACCGGGTCGCCCGGCTCACCGTCGACGAGCTGCGGGAGTTCTACGTCATCCGGGAGGTGCTCGAGGCGGCGGCGCTGCGCTCGGCGGTGGCCCGGGCGACCCCCCACGACGACGCCGTGGCCCGTGACGTGCACGCGGCGCTCGCCGACAGCATGGCCGCCCACGACCACCGCGGCTACCACCGCGAGAGCCGCCGGTTCCACGTGGCGCTGCTGGCTCCCTCGCGCATGTCGCGGCTGCTGCACATGTTCGAGATGGCGTGGAACGTCACCGAGCCGGCGCAGCCGATGTCCGCCGTCGACGACGTCGCGCGGATGCACGCGGACCAC
>JAICLD010000175.1 GCA_025927595.1 Nocardioidaceae bacterium
GTGGACCTGTGCTGCGGCAGCGGGGCGGTCGGGCTGGCCGTCGTCTCCGCCCTGGACGGGCCCGCGGAGCTGCACGCCGCCGACCTGCACCCGGCGGCGGTGCGGTGCGCCCGTCGCAACCTCGCCGGCCGCGGGACGGTCCACGGCGGCGACCTCGCCGAGCCGCTGCCCGCGACGCTGCGCGGGCGCGTCGACGTCCTGGTGGCGAACGTGCCGTACGTGCCGACCGACGAGATCGCCCTGCTGCCCGCCGAGGCCCGGCTGCACGAGCCGCGGCTGACCCTCGACGGCGGACCCGACGGGCTGCGGGTGCTCACCCGGGTCGCGAACCTGGCGCCCCGGTGGCTGGCCCCCGGCGGGTCGGTGCTGATGGAGACCTCCCAACGCCAGCTGTCGGCAGCGGTGGCGACCGTCGCGGCCGCCGGCCTGTCGGCACGGGCGGTCACCGACGAGGAGCTCGGCGCCTCGGTCGTCGTCGGAACCCGCAACGGCCGCTGACGCGACGGTCAGTCGTCCACACCGCGGGCCGCGAGGGCGTCCCCGAGCGCGTCGGCGTGCCGCAGCGACCGGACGATCAGCGGGACCGCGAAGGCCCGGGGGCTGGCGGCCAGGCCGCGGGCGCGCTGGGCGTCGCGGACCTCGCCGGCCAGCGCCACCACCACGGGCACGCACCGGACGCCCAGGGCCAGCACGAGGCCCACCCGCTCCGCGTCGACGCCGAGCGGTCTCAGCGGCCGGCAGCCGGCGACCACCGCGTCCACCAGCTCGGTGGTGCGGGTGGTCAGCGTCACCAGCGCGGCGAGCAGCACCAGCACCGCGAGCACGCCCACGACCACGACCGCCCGCTCCCAGCCCGCCACGACCAGCTGGAACAGCGCGGTCACCGCGCCGACCCACGCCAGCGGCCGGAGCTGGGCCAGGGCCACGCGCGGGGACAGGCCCGCAACCGCGTAGCACAGCACGACCGCCACGAGTGCGGCGAGCACCGGCCAGGGCCGGTGCAGCAGCACCACCCCGACCCCCGCCAGCAGCAGGAGCAGCAGCTTGAGCCCCCCGGGCGCCCGGTGCAGCGGCGAGGTCCCGGGACGGTAGAGCCCCAGCGCCGTCATGCCATCAGCTTGCGGTAGTACGGCACCGCGACGTCGGGTACGTCGTCGAGCACCAGCCGGCCCTCGTCGAAGACCAGGACCCGGTCGAAGCCGTCGAGCAGGTCCAGGTGGTGGGTGACCAGGACGACCTGCTGGGGGAGGGCCTCGACGACCCGGGAGACCCGCTGCGCGTTCCGCAGGTCGAGCAGGGTCGTCGGCTCGTCCATCACGAGCACGTCCGGCTCGGTGACCAGCACCGAGGCGAGGGCGAGCAGCTGCTTCTGGCCCCCGGACAGCAGGTGCGCCGGGTGGTCGGCGTGCCCGGCCAGGTCGTGGGCGGCCAGCACCCGGTCGACCCGCTCGCGCACCTCGGCGCGGGACAGGCCCCTGCGGCGCAGGCCGAACGCGACGTCCTCGGCCACGGTGGGCATGACGATCTGCGCGTCCGGGTCGGTGAAGCAGAAGCCCACCCGGCGCCGCACGGCCCGGCCCTCGCGGCGGGTGTCCAGGCCGTCCACGCTGACCCACCCGTCGGTGGGCAGGACCAGGCCGTTCAGCATCCGGGCGAACGTCGACTTCCCCGACCCGTTGGCGCCGACGATCCCGACCCGCCGCTCCTCGAGGCGTACGTCGACGCCCGCGAGGACCACCCGGTCGACGTACCGGTGGCCGACGCCGGGGGCCTCGATCACCGGCATCGCTCGACCACCGCCGCCACGCCCTGGCCGCCGCCGACGGCCACGGCCGCGAGCCCCAGGCGGCCACCGTCGTGCCGCACGAGCTGGGAGAACAGCCGCACGAGCAGGATCGCGCCGGAGGCCCCCCAGGGGTGCCCGAGCGCCAGCGCGCCGCCCTCCCGGCAGACCCGGTCGGGGTCCAGGCCCAGCGCGTCGCAGCAGGCCAGCACCTGCCCGGCGAAGGCCTCGTTGAGCTCGACCACGTCCACGTCGTCGAGCCGCACACCGGCGGTGTCGAGCGCCTGCCGCACCGCCGGGACCAGGCCCAGCCCCGGCAGGTTCGGGTCCACCCCGGCGGTGGCGGTGGCCAGCACCCGCAGCCCGGGGACGCCCAGACCGGCGTGCGTCCCGGCGTCGACGAGCGCGACCGCGGCCGCGCCGTCGTTGACGCCGCAGGCGTTTCCCGCGGTGACGGTGCCACCGTCGGCGGCGGGCCGGAACGCCGGACGCAGCCGGGCCAGCCGCTCCGGACCGAGCCCGTGCCGGGGGCGCTCGTCGCGCCGCACCTCGGCCAGGGCGACGACCTCGTCGTCGTAGCCGCCGGCGTCGCGGACGGTCGCGGCGAGCCGGTGCGAGCGGGCGGCGTAGGCGTCCTGGCGGTCCCGGGTGACGCCCGCCTTCTCGGCGAGGACGTCGGCGGCCCAGCCCATCTCGGGGTCGCCGACGGACGTCGGGGCGAACGGTGCCCGCTCGTAGGGCCGCGGGGGGTCGCCGGGCCAGGACCGCAGCGGGGCGGTCGACGCGGACTCGACCCCGCCGGCGAGCACCAGCCCCGGCGAGCGCAGCAGCAGGGCGGCAGCCACGTCGACGGCGGCGAGGCCGGACCCGCACTGGCGGTCGACCGTGAGCGCCGGCACCTCGACGGGCAGCCCGGCCTCCAGCGCCGCGACCCGGGCCAGGTCGCCGCCCGGTCCGGTGCAGTTGCCCAGCACGACCTCCCGGACCGGCTCGTGGGGGACCGCCTCGGCCAGCCGCGCCAGCACCGGCGCCGCCAGCGCGGCGGCGGGGACGTGGGCCAGCGCCCCGCCGCGGGTGCCCACCGGGGTGCGGAGCGCGGCCACGACGACCGGCGCCGCGCTGGCGGGGGGCGCGCCGGACGGGGGAGGGCTCACGCCGTGAACGCTAGACCAGCCGGCGGGCGCCGGTGTCCCCGGCGACCTGCCCGGCGACCTGCCCGGCGACCTGCCCGGCGACCTGTCGGGCGACCAGCCCGGCGACGGCGCGGGCCACGGCGGCGCGGTCGACCTTGCCCGCCGGGGTCAGCGGCAGGTCCTCGAGCAGGTACCAGACCCGGGGCCGGCGCGGTCCGGCCAGCTGGGCCCGGGCCAGCCGGCGCACCGCCCCGAGGTCGTCCGCACGGGACAGCACGGCGGCCGGGACCTCTCCGAGGACCGGGTGCGGCACCCCGACGACCACGACCTCGCCGGTGGCCGCGCCGGCCAGGACGGCCTCGACGCCGGCGACCTCCACCGTGCTGCCGCCCACGGCGAGCGTCCCCGGGCGCCCGGTGACGGCGAGCAGTCGGCCGGTCCCGCCGGGGTCCTCGTCCAGCCGGCCGCGGTCACCGACCGTCGCGAACCCGTGAGCGTCGCGGCGGAGCGGGCCGGGCGGTCCGTCGTACCCGGTGCACAGGTAGGGCGAGCGCGCCCACAGCCCGCCGGCGCGGGCCTCGACCTCGACCCCGGGGAACACGCGCAGGTCCCCGGCGTGGCGGCCCCAGGCGACGAACGAGAGCTCGGCCGCGCCGTAGTAGTGGTGGACGCGGGCGCCGGCGGCGACCGCGCGGTCGTGCAGGCCGGGGGAGAGCCGGTCGCCGGCCACCACGACGACCCGCCCGCCGAGCGGCACGCCGGCGTCGAGGGCGCGCGTCAGCGCCGACGGCGTGAGCAGGGTGTGCGTCGCGTCCTCGACGTCCACGACGACCCGCGCGCCGACCGCCGCGGCGTGCACGGCCGCGAACAGGTTCATGGTGGCCTCGAGGGGGCCGGGCAGCCACACCCGGGAGCCGGCGTCCACGCCGGCCAGCCGGGAGTAGGCCGCGAACGACGACACCCACGAGCCGGTGCTGCGGACCACCCACCGGGGGCCTCCCGACGTCCCGGAGGTCGCCAGCGCGACGGGCGCGCCGGCCCGGTGAGCGGCGATGAAGGCGGCCACGGGGTCCGGTCCCGCCAGCACCCGCCGCGGCGGCTCAGGCAGGGGAGTGCTCCCGGGCACGCGCTCGCGGCGACCCGAGCAGGCCCGGGTACGCCGCGTGGACGCCGCGCGCCACGACGGCGGCCACGACGACCTTGACGAGGTCCCCGACGACGTACCAGGCGTTGGCGGCGACCGCGGCGCCCACGCCCAGGTGCGCGACCGCGACCATCCCGAGCGTCCCCGCCGCGTACATCAGGACGATGCCGCCGAGCAGGTTCGCCACCGTCCCCCAGACGAGGTGGTACGACGGCCCGCCGCGCTCGACCAGCCAGCCGATCAGGCCGGCGCAGAAGGGGAACGCGAGGACGAAGCCGACGCTGGGGCCCGCGAGCACGCCGAGGCCGCCGCGGCCGCCGGCGAGCAGGGGGAGGCCGACCGCGACGAGCGCGACGAACAGCAGCAGGGCGAGGAAGCCGCGCCGGGCACCCAGCACGGACCCGGCGAGCATGACGCCCAGCGACTGGGCGGTGATCGGCACCGGCACCGGCAGGCTCACGGCCGGCACCAGCCCCAGGGCGGCGACCACCCCGGCGAACGTGGCCACGAGGGCGAGGTCGCGGGAGGTGGTGCGGCGCCGGCTCATGGACGCCGAGTGTAGGGGCCTACAGCTTCGCCGCCGAGAAGGTGTCGCACGCCCGGAGGGTGCCCGCCCTGCGTCCGGTGGTGAACCAGCGCATCCGCTCGGCCGCCGAGCCGTGCGTCCAGGTCTCGGGGTCGACGTGGCCGGAGGAGCGGCGCTGGATCCGGTCGTCGCCGACCGCCGCGGCGGCGTCGAGGGCGCGGTTGACGTCCTGCTGGGTCAGCCCCGACAGGAACCGCAGGCCGGTGCGGTCGTCGGTCGTGGTGGCGTACTTGGTCCAGATGCCGGCGTAGCAGTCGGCCTGCAGCTCCAGGCGCACCGAGTCGCTGCTGCTGCCCTGCCGCGAGCGCACCCGGTCCATCGTGCCGAGCAGGTCCTGCACGTGGTGGCCGTACTCGTGGGCGAGCACGTAGGCCTGCGAGAACGGCCCGCCCTTGGCACCCAGCTGACCCTGCAGCATGTCCCGGAAGAACGTGGTGTCGAGGTACACGTGCTTGTCGGCGGGGCAGTAGAACGGCCCGACGTCCGTCGAGGCGGTGCCGCAGCCGGTCGGGGTGCTGCCGGAGAAGAGCTCGGTGCGCGCGATCGTGTAGCGGACGCCGGCCTGCTGCGGCAGCGCCTTGGTCCAGAAGGACTGGATCGAGTTCACGTCCGCGACCAGCGCGCAGTCGGAGTCGCGGTTGGCGTCCGCGCCGGAGCGGCACTGCTGCAGCGACGTGCCGGTGGTGGTGCCGGCGGCCCCGGGGCCGCCGGCGCCGGAACCGGACGTCCCACCGGAGCCGCCGAGCTGCGACTGGAGCAGCAGCACGATCACGAGCACGATCAGGCCGCCGACCCCGCCGCCGACCCGGAGGCCGGTCCCGCCGAAGGACCCGCCGCCCAGCCCGCCGCCGAACCCGCCGCCGCCGAGGCCACCGCCGGACCGCTGCCCGCGCCTGTTCTCGACCTGGCTGCGGTCGAGCCTGGCCCTCGGGTTGAAACGCATCGGTGCACCTCTCGCTAGGATGGAGCCATGCTGTGCGCCGCCGACTAGTCCGGACACCGCTCACGTGTCCGTGTCCGTTCCCAGCGCGCCGAGGTTGCACACCCATGATCACCGCCCACCATCTCGAGATCCGCGCGGGCGCACGCCTGCTGATGGAGGACGTGTCCTTCCGGGTCGCTCCCGGCGACAAGGTCGGGCTCGTCGGCCGCAACGGCGCCGGCAAGACCACGATGATGCGGATCCTGGCCGGGGACGCCGTGCCCTCGGGCGGCTCGGTGACCCGCACGGGCAGCGTCGGCTACCTGCCGCAGGACCCGCGCACCGATGACCCGGAGATCCTCGCGCTGCACCGGATCCTGTCCGCGCGGGGACTCGACGAGGTGGTGCGCCGGCTGCGTGAGGCCGAGGAGGAGATGGCCTCCGACGACCCGGCCGTGCGCGACCGGGGCATGCGTCGCTACGCCTCCGCGGACGCCGCCCTGCACGCCGGAGGCGGGTACGCCGCCGAGGCCGAGGCTCGTCAGATCGCCTCCAGCCTGAGCATCGAGGACCGGATCCTGGGGCAGCCGCTGCGCACCCTCTCCGGCGGCCAGCGGCGCCGCGTGGAGCTGGCCCGGATCCTGTTCTCGGGCGCCGAGACGCTGCTGCTCGACGAGCCGACCAACCACCTCGACGCCGACTCGGTGCTGTGGCTGCGCGACTTCCTGACCGCCTTCAAGGGCGGGCTGATCGTCATCAGCCACGACGTCGCGCTGCTCGAGCGCAGCGTGAACAAGGTGCTGCACCTCGACGCGAACCGGGCCGTCGTCGACGTCTACAACCTGGGCTGGGCGTCGTACCTGCGCCAGCGCGAGACCGACGAGCGGCGTCGCCGCCGCGAGCGGCAGAACGCCGAGCGCAAGGCGAGCACGCTCACCGAGCAGGCCAACAAGATGCGCGCCAAGGCGACCAAGGCGCAGGCAGCCCAGTCGATGCTGAAGCGCGCGGAGCGGCTGATGGAGGGCGTCGAGGCCGAGCGCCGCAGCGACAAGGTCGCCCGGATCGCCTTCCCGGCGCCGGCGCCCTGCGGTCGCACCCCGCTCACCGCGGCCGAGCTGTCGAAGTCCTACGGCTCGCTCGAGGTGTTCACCGACGTCGACCTCGCCATCGACAAGGGCAGCCGGGTCGTCATCCTCGGCCTCAACGGTGCCGGCAAGACGACCCTGCTGCGGATCCTTGCCGGCGTGGACCGGGCCGACACCGGGGAGGTGCAGCCCGGGCACGGCCTCAAGCTGGGGTACTACGCGCAGGAGCACGAGACGCTGGACACCTCGCGCACCGTGCTGGAGAA
>JAICLD010000014.1 GCA_025927595.1 Nocardioidaceae bacterium
CCGGAGCCGCGACCGGAGGACCGACGGTCCACGACTCGAGGTCGGGTGAGGTGAGGTGGGCGATGACCCCCCGACCCTGGGAGGGTCCCGAGTCGGCGCGGGCGCACAGGTACATGCGCCACAGGGCGGCCCCGGCGTCCCACAGGACCCAGGGATCGCGCCAGTCCTGCGGCTCGTACCACCGCGGGTCGGCCTCCAGGCGGAGGCCGGTGCGCGTCCACGACACCAGGTCCTCGGACCTGGCCTCGACCACCCGCTGCACGGTGCCGTCCTCGGCCTCCGCGATGCCGGTGTGGAACATCCGCCACCTGCCGACGTGGTCGCGGACCACGCAGCCGGTCCAGCTCGCCCGGTCGTCGGCGTCGCCCGGCGCCGGCTCGGGAAGCGCGGGACCGAGGTCGCGCCACGTGCGCAGGTCGGCGGACACCGCGTGCCCGATCCGTGCGCTCTGGTGGCGTCGCTCCGGGTCGCCGAGCGAGCGCGGCGCGAACAGGTAGAACAGGTGCACCTCGTCGCTCGGACCGCCAGGGACGGCGAACCAGAAGTCCCACACCCAGGCGTCGTCCCGACGGAACACCATCACGCTTCCTTCCCGCGCACCGGCCGGCGCCGCGCGTGAACTCTTCCACACGCGGGACGCAGGTCGGGGGGCAAGGTCAGACCACGACGTTCTCCAGCATCTCGGTGACGAGGGCGGCGATGGGCGAGCGCTCGGAGCGGGTCAGGGTCACGTGGGCGAACAGCGGGTGGCCCTTCAGCCGCTCGACGACGGCGACGACGCCGTCGTGCCGGCCTACCCGGAGGTTGTCCCGCTGGGCGACGTCGTGCGTGAGCACCACCTTCGAGTTGGCGCCGATCCGGGAGAGCACCGTCAGCAGCACGTTGCGCTCGAGCGACTGGGCCTCGTCGACGATCACGAACGCGTCGTGCAGCGACCGACCCCGGATGTGCGTCAGCGGCAGCACCTCGAGCATCCCGCGGTCGAGGACCTCCTCGATCACGTCCGGGCCGGTCAGCGCCCCCAGGGTGTCGAACACCGCCTGGCCCCACGGGGACATCTTCTCGCTCTCGTTGCCGGGGAGGTAGCCGAGCTCCTGCCCGCCGACGGCGAACAACGGGCGGAACACCACCACCTTCTGGTGCTGGCGGCGCTCGAGGACCGCCTCTAGCCCGGCACACAGGGCCATGGCCGACTTCCCGGTGCCCGCGCGGCCGCCCAGCGAGACGATCCCGACGTCGGGGTCGAGGAGCATCTCCAGGGCGATCCGCTGCTCGGCGGAGCGGCCGTGCACCCCGAAGGCGTCCCGGTCGCCGCGGACGAGCTGGACCTGCTTGTCCGGGCGCACCCGGCCGAGCGCACTGCCCCGCTCGGAGACGAGCACCAGACCGGTGTGGCAGGGCAGCTCCCGGGCCTCGGGCAGGTCGAGCACACCCTCGTCGTACAGCGCGTCGAGCTCGGCGCCCGCGAGCTCGAGCTCGGCCATGCCGGTCCACCCGGACTCGGCCGCCAGCTCGGCGAGGTACTCCTCGGCGTCGAGCCCGACGGCCGAGGCCTTGATCCGCATCGGCAGGTCCTTGGAGACGAGCGTCACGCGGTGCCCCTCGGCGGCCAGGTTGTGGGCGACCGCCAGGATCCGGGAGTCGTTGTCGCCGAGCCGGAAGCCCGACGGCAGCGACGTCGGGTCGGTGTGGTTGAGCTCGACGCGCAGCGAGCCGCCGGCCTCCCCCACCGGCACCGGCTGGTCGAGGCGGCCGTGCCGCACCCGCAGCTCGTCGAGCATGCGCAGCGCCGCCCGGGCGAAGTACCCGAGCTCGGGGTGGTGCCGCTTGCCCTCCAGCTCGGTGATCACCACCACCGGCACCACGACCTCGTGCTCCTCGAAGCGGTGCAGCGCCCCGGGGTCCGCCAGCAGCACGCTGGTGTCCAGGACGTAGGTCCGCCGTCCCCCCGGCGCCGGCGTCGCGGTGCGAGCCCTCACGGTTGTCGCCACGGTGCATCCCCTCGGACCGGCGCGCGCACTCGCGTCCCGGTCGCCGCTAGATCCTGCTGACGGACCGGGAGCGGCCTCGGGGGCCCGAGTGCGGACCCCCCGGTCTCGTCGTACGACGAGCGTGGTCGCGTTGGCTCACGAACGGCCTCCCGTGACACCGGGCTTCCCTCCCGACGTCACCTCGAACCTAGGCCGCGGGCGGGACAGACCCCCGGCGACACGCCGCTCAGGACCCGAACCGGCGCTCCCGCTCGGCGTAGGCGCGGACCGCCCGCAGGAAGTCGACGCGCCGGAAGTCGGGCCAGTAGGCCTCGCAGAAGTAGAACTCGCTGTGCGCGCTCTGCCACAGCAGGAAGCCGCCGAGCCGCTGCTCGCCGGAGGTGCGGATCACCAGGTCCGGGTCCGGCTGGCCCTTGGTGTACAGGTGCTCGGCGATGTGGTCCACGTCGATGACCCCGGCGAGCTCCTCGAGCGTGGTGCCGCGGCCGGCGTGCTCCTGGAGCAGCGACCGCACGGCGTCGGCGATCTCCCGGCGGCCGCCGTACCCCACCGCCACGTTGACGAGCAGCCCCTCGACCTCGCGGGTGGCCTCCTCGGCGGCCTTGAGGTGCTCCGCCGTGGAGGCGGGCAGCAGGTCCAGCGCCCCGACCGGGTGCAGCCGCCAGCGGTGCTGCTCGGCCAGGGACGCGACCGCGCCCTCGATGATCGTCACCAGGCCGTCGAGCTGGTCGGGGGGCCGGTTCAGGTTGTCGGTGGAGAGCAGCCACAGGGTGACCACCTCGACCCCGACCTCCTCGCACCAGCCGAGCAGCGGCTCGATGTTGGCCGCCCCGGCGCGGTAGCCGTGCGCGGTGTCGGCGCCCACGGCCCGGGCCCAGCGCCGGTTGCCGTCGAGCATCACGCCGACGTGCTTGGGGAGCCGGTCCGCCGGGAGGCGCCGCACCACGCGGGCCTCGTAGGCGGGGTAGAGCACCCGCCGCAGGCCACGCTTGGCCGAGCGCCTCCAGTCCGCCACGGTGAGCAACCTTACTCACCGCCCGGTCCCGACGGGGCCGATCGCGGAGGTCCACGGGAGCTCACGGGGTCTCACGGGGGGTCACGGGGGTCGGCGGGTCGATGCCCGTCGATCGCGACGTGCTTGCAGCGTCGCCCTTCAGCGCCGCAGGAGCCGGGCCAGCTCGTCGGGGTCGGTGACCGGACGCTCGCACACCATCCCGCGGCAGACGTACGCCGCCGGGCGGCCCTCGACGAGGCCGCGGCCGGCGAGCAGCGGGACGGTCCCCGGGTCGTCGGTCTCCCCCACGGGCGCGTCCGAGGAAGGACCGGCCACCACCACGGTCCCCGGGCCGGGCGACATGCGGGCGACCCGCTCCAGCGCCTCGCGCCCGGTGTCGCCCTCGGGACCGACGACGGCCACCTCGAGCGGGCCGGCGACGGCTGCCTCGGCCCCGGCGAGCGACCAGCCCGCAAAACGAGGGACCCGCTCGGCCAGCGTCCGCACCGTCCTCAGCGCGGCCTCCGCCGCGTCGCGGTGCCGACCGGACCCCGTCACCGCGGCGTAGCCCAGCAGCGCGTGCACGAGGGCCGACTGGCCCGACGGGCTGGCGTTGTCGGAGGGGTCCCGGGGGCGGGCGAGCAGCGGCTCGGCGTCCTCCGCGGTGTCGAAGAAGCCGCCGTCGGGGGCCGCGAACATCGCCAGCGCGTGATCGAGCAGCTCGCGCGCGGTCCGCAGCCAGGTGACGTCACCGGTGGCGGACAGCAGAGCGAGGGCCGCGTGGGACAGGCACGCGTAGTCCTCGAGGACCCCGGCGTGGCGGCCGGCCACCCCGTCGCGCGAGACGCGCACGAGGCGGCGGCCCTCCAGGTGCCGCTCGACGAGCAGTCGGGCGGCGGAGACCGCCGCATCGACGTACCGGGGCTCGCGCAGCAGCACGCCGGCCTCGGCCAGGGAGGACACGGCGAGCGCGTTCCAGGCGGTCACGACCTTGTCGTCGCGGGCCGGCCGCACCCGCTCGGCACGCGCGGAGAGCAGCCGCTCCCGCACCGACGCCCACCGCCGCGGGTCGTCCGGGTCCTCGCGCAGCTGCAGCGTCGAGGCACCGTGCTCGAAGGTCCCCGTGGCGGTCACCGACAGCAGGTCGGCCGCCCACACGCCGTCGTCCGGTCCGAGCACGTCGACCAGCTGGCTCGGCGTCCAGGCGTAGAAGCGGCCCTCGACCCCCTCGCTGTCGGCGTCGAGTGCCGACGCGAAGCCGCCCTGCTCCGTCCGGAGCTCCCGGAGCAGGAAGTCGGCCGTCTCCCGGGCGACGCGCTCGCCGAGCGGGTCGCCGCTCTGCCGCCACCAGCGGACGTACAGCCCGAGCAGCTGGGCGTTGTCGTAGAGCATCTTCTCGAAGTGCGGCACCACCCAGTCGCGGTCGACGGAGTACCTCGCGAAGCCGCCGCCCAGCTGGTCGTACATCCCGCCGCGGGCCATCGCGCGCAGGGTCCGGTCGGCCATGCCGGAGGCGTTCGGCGAGCCGGTGCGGGCGGCGTGGCGGAGCAGGAACTCCAGCACCATGGACGGCGGGAACTTCGGCGCCGACCCGAACCCGGCGGACGTGGCGTCGAAGTCGCGCGCCAGCGACGTGACGGCCCCGGCGAGCAGCTCCTCGCCCAGGGGCTCGTCCCCCGTCGGCGCCACCAGGCCCGCGTCCTGGCGAAGGTGGCCGGTGACGTCCCCGGCGACCCGCAGCACCTCGTCGCGACGCCGCTGCCACGTCCCGGCGAGCGCCTCGAGGACCTGTCGAAACGCCGGCTGGCCGTGCCGTGGCCGGTCGGGGAAGTAGGTGCCGGCGAAGAACGGCTGCCCGTCGGGGGTCAGCACCACCGTCATGGGCCAGCCGCCCTGCCCGGTCATCGCGGTCGTCGCCTGCATGTAGACGGCGTCGACGTCGGGACGCTCCTCGCGGTCGACCTTGACGTTCGTGAAGTGCTCGTTGAGGTACGACGCCGTCGCCTCGTCCTCGAACGACTCGTGCGCCATCACGTGGCACCAGTGGCAGGCGGCGGACCCCACCGACAGCAGCACCGGCACGTCCCGCTCGCGAGCGTCGGCGAACGCCTCGGGCCCCCACTCCCACCAGTCCACGGGGTTGTCCTTGTGCTGAAGGAGGTAAGGACTGGTCGCGTTGGCAAGGCGGTTGGCCATTTCCCATGACTCCTGACGAGTGGCACGTGTGTCGTCTCGGTGCGAGCGATACACGAAGCAGGTTCCGAGGAGACGGTCTCGGCTCTCCCATGTCCAGCCTAGGAGGGACGCCGGTGGCCACTCGGAAGAAGCCCACGCAGGGCAAAGCATCGCCTCGCTTGATTCCTTACTTTGCTGGCATGTAAGGAGCGCGGTAACCTTGCTACATGTCAGCAACGTACGCCACCATCACCTCGAAAGGGCAGATCACGCTGCCTGCCGAGGCGCGTCGAGCACTCGGGCTGCGCAGTGGTCAGAAGGTCGCCGTCCGAGTCGAAGGTGACCACTTGATCATCGACCGCCCTCAGGGCGTCGAGGCGCTGCGCGACAGGCTGCGAGCGGAGGCTCAGGAGCGCGGCACCTGGGGGGCTACGCCGCAGGCCGGCGACGGGTGGTCCGCCCGGGCCGAGGACCACCGTGGCGAGCGTTGACACCAATGTCTTGCTGCGGTGGCTGCTCGGCGACGTACCGAAGCAGGCAGACCGCGTCGACCGACTGATCGCCTCAGGGACCACGCTTCACATCGAGGACGCCGCGCTGATCGAGGTCGTCTTCGTCCTCGAGCGCGTCATGCTGCTGAGCCGCGCAAGCGTCGCCCAGGCGATCGCCGCGATCATCTCGACGGCAGCCTTCGACCTCGACCGCGGATGCTGGCGCACCGTGAGCGCCGACTACGTCGTGCACCCGAAGCTCTCGGTCGCCGACGTCTACGGCGCCCATCGAGCGGTGCAGCGGGGTGCGACTCCCCTCTACACCTTCGACCGCAAGCTTGCGTCGCAGCTCCCTGACACCGAGCTGCTCTGAAACGGCGGCTGGCCACGAGGTGAGCATCGGGTCCTCCCCGTGGAAGAGCCTCAACGTGTCGGGCCTCAGCGGTTCCACCGCCAACCGGATGGGCCACTTCCACGCTCGGCGGACCGGGTCCGGCAGGTCGAACCTCCTCACGGTCACGCATGTCCCAGTGCGGCATGCCCGTGTTGCGGATGAAGTCGGGGATCGCACGAGTCGCGAAGCAGCCTGCCGAAAGCGGCGCGAAAGGGGCTCGACAACGCTGGGCCGGCTCGAACTCGTTGCGTGAGACGGCGAGGGACCCAAGGATCCCGAGCGTCGTGGTCCGCGTCTACCCCGGGGGGGTATAGTGACGACGAAGGCGAGCACCTCACCGTCGCATCCCCAGGAGCACCCGTGGCAGACACCGTTCCCGGCTACATCACCCAGAAGCAGGCCGTGCTGAACCGGTTGAGGCGCGTGGAGGGTCAGGTGCGAGGCCTGCAGCGCATGGTGGAGGGCGACACGTACTGCATCGACATCCTCACCCAGGTCTCCGCGGCCACCAAGGCGCTGGAGAACGTGGCGCTCTCCCTGCTCGACCAGCACCTCCGGCACTGCGTCGCCGACGCCGCCCGCGCCGGAGGCGACGAGGCGGACCAGAAGATCGCCGAGGCCTCGGCCGCGATCGCGCGCCTGGTCCGGTCCTGAACCCATGACGACGTGCAGGAGACCGACATGACCAGCCAGACGTACTCCGTGACGGGGATGACCTGCGAGCACTGCGCCCGCGCGGTCACCAGCGAGCTCCGGGCGCTCGACGGGGTCAGCGACGTCGCCGTCGACCTCGTCGCCGGTGGGACCAGCACCGTCACCGTGACGAGCACCGGCTCGCTCGCGGACGCGCAGGTGGCCGCCGCTCTCGACGAGGCCGGCGAGTACCGGCTCGCCGAGTAGGGAGGGCACGGTGACGTCCGTGACGCCCGCGACCCGGGTCGTCGAGCTCGACATCGCCGGCATGACCTGCGCGTCGTGCGCGGCCCGGATCGAGCGGAAGCTGAACAAGGTCGAGGGTGTCGCCGCCTCCGTCAACTACGCCACCGAGAAGGCCCGGGTCACCTGTCCGGAGACGGTGACCCCCGAACAGCTGCTCGGCGTCGTCGAGGCGACCGGGTACACCGCGACCCTGCCTCCTCCGCCGGCCCCGGACCGCTCCGCCCGCGCGTCCGGCGCGGCAGCCACCGAGGCCCCCGACCGCGGCGGGACCGAGGCGTCGCGGTGGTGGCAGCGGCTGGTGGTCTCGGCGGTGCTGACCGTGCCGGTGACGGTGCTGGCGATGGTCCCGGCGCTGCAGTTCGACAACTGGCAGTGGCTCTCCCTGACGCTCGCGTCGCCGGTGGTCGTGTGGGGCGCGTGGCCGTTCCACCGCGCCGCGCTGGCCAACGCCCGGCACGGCGCGGCCACCATGGACACCCTGATCTCCCTCGGTGTGAGCGCGGCCTATCTGTGCTCGCTGTGGGCGCTGCTCCTCACCGACGCGGGGACGACCGGGATGCGGATGCGGTTCGAGCTGGTGCCCGAGGCCGGTTCCGCCGGCCCCCGGCTCTACCTCGAGGTCGCGGCCGCCGTCACGACGTTCATCCTGGCCGGCCGGTACGTCGAGGCCCGCGCCAAGCGGCAGTCCGGTGCCGCCGTGCGCGCCCTGCTGGACATGGGCGCGAAGGACGTCGCCGTGCTCCGCGACGGTCCGGACGGCACGGCGGAGGTCCGGATCGACGCGGACCGGCTCGCGGTCGGGGACCTGTTCGTCGTCCGTCCGGGTGAGAAGGTCGCCACCGACGGGACGGTGGAGTCGGGCACCTCCGCGGTCGACGCCTCGATGCTGACCGGCGAACCGGTCCCGGTGGAGGTCGGCCCCGGCGACCCGGTCGTCGGCGCCACCGTGAACGCCGGTGGGCGTCTGGTGGTCCGGGCCACCCGGGTGGGCTCCGACACCCGGCTGGCACAGATGGCGCGGCTCGTCGAGGACGCCCAGTCCGGCAAGGCACCGGTGCAGCGGCTGGCCGACCGGGTCTCGGCCGTGTTCGTCCCGGTCGTGATCGGCCTGTCACTGGCGACGCTGGCCGGGTGGCTGGTGACCGGGCACTCGGCGACCGTCGCCTTCACCGCGGCGGTCGCGGTGCTGGTGATCGCCTGCCCCTGCGCGCTGGGGCTGGCCACCCCGACCGCCCTGCTGGTCGGCACCGGTCGCGGCGCCCAGCTGGGCATCCTCATCAAGGGGCCGGAGGTGCTCGAGTCCACGCGGGTCGTGGACACCATCGTGCTGGACAAGACCGGGACGGTCACCACCGGCACGATGACCCTCGTCGACGTCCTCGCGGCCGACGGCGCCGACGTCGACGACGTGCTCCGGCTCACCGGCGCGGTGGAGCACGCCTCCGGCCATCCCATCGCCCGGGCGGTCGCCGCAGGTGCGACCGACCGGCTCGGGAGCCGGTTGCCGGACGTGGAGGGGTTCTCCTCGACCGCGGGTCTGGGCGTGACCGGGGTCGTCGAGGGTCACGCGGTCGTGGCCGGCCGGCCGGACTGGCTGCGGGAAGAGTGGTCGATGGCGCTCACGGACGCACTGGTCGACGGGGTGGGTGCCGCCGAGGAGGACGGCAGGACCGCCATCGCCGTCGGCTGGGACGGCACGGCACGAGGGGTGCTCGTCGTCTCCGACACCCTCAAGCCGACCAGCAGGCAGGCGGTCGCCGAGCTGCGCGACCTGGGGCTGCGCCCGGTGCTGCTCACCGGCGACAACGCCCGGGCGGCCGGCGCCGTCGCGGCGGAGGTCGGCATCGACGTCGTGGAGGACGAGGTGGTCGCCGGCGTCTTGCCGGACGGGAAGGTCGAGGTGATCCGCCGGCTGCAGGAGCAGGGCCGGGTCGTCGGGTTCGTCGGCGACGGCACCAACGACGGGCCGGCGCTGGCCGCCGCCGACCTCGGCATCGCGATGGGCACCGGGACGGACGTGGCGATCGAGGCCTCCGACCTCACCCTGGTCCGCGGCGACCTGCGCACGGCGGTCGACGCGATCCGCCTGTCCCGCAGCACCCTGGGAACGATCCGCGCGAACCTGCTGCTGGCGTTCGTCTACAACGTGGCCGCGATCCCGCTGGCGGCGCTGGGGCTGCTGAACCCGGTGATCGCCGGCGCCGCCATGGCGCTCTCGTCGGTCTCCGTGGTGTCCAACAGCCTCCGGCTCCGGCGCTTCCGTGCAGTGTCGACCCGTCCGGGGCCCGACTGAGCTCGCACCGTGCGGCTGCGCCGCCTCACCAGGGGGTCGTGCGTGCCAGCGCCAGCGCCCGGGACCTCACGAACGGGTCGGCCTGCATGTACAGCCACGGGCGGCCGAACCACAGGTAGGCGTCGACATGGGCCGTCGCGCGGGCCCGGTGCAGCGCCGACTGGCGCCACCGGGGGTTCGCGACGTCCGTGGTCGGCGGGATCCCCAAGGTCACGCAGACCCTCTCGGCCCTGGTCTCGCAGACCTTGGCGTTGTCGCGGTTGCCGCCACGGGCGTCGTTGAACGTGAAGCCTCGCCCGTTGGAGGAGGTGTTGATGACGAAGTGCTTGCCCGGGACGCCGCGAGCCGCGAGCTCGGAGACGACGCGCGTGCCGAAGTCGATGTTGTCGACCGTGCGGGAGTAGTGCGTGGAGTTCAGCGCGAACCCCCGCGCGTACCGCACCCCGGCCCACAGCAGGATCTGGGCGGCCTGGTCGGGCCTCTTGGACGGCCAGTCCGAGGCCCCACCGTCGATGTAGACGCTGGTGTTCGGCAGCGCGCCGAGCTTCTTGGCGGCGTACGCGATCAGCCCCGAGGGCACCTTCGAGCCGTGCGGGACGCACAGCGCGAACGGGCCGTCCGGCTGGAGGATGACGGCGGTGTGCTGCGAGCCGACCGCGGACGCGAACCGGTCGGTCCACCGGCGGTAGCTGGCCCGCTCCGCCGCGGTCGGCAGCCGGGTGCAGGCGTCGTGCTCCCACGGCTTGACCCGGAAGACCGTCATCTGCACCAGGGTGTCCCGGTCGCCGCCGGAGGCGTTCTCGATGTACTGGTCGACCTTCCTGGCGATGTCGGCGTCGGGGATCCAGCCGCCGAACCACTTCGCCTTCGGTCGCAGCGCGATCTTCCCCAGCAGCGCCCGGTCCGTGCCGGTGGAGCGCGCGTAGGGCTCCCACGCCTGGTCGGCGAGCCCCTTGTACACGCCCCAGCGGCGCCCGGCGAGCGGGTTGTCGCCGGCGCGCGCGACGGCGGCTCGTGCCTGCGCGCCGCTGGCGGTCGCGACCGGTGTCGAGGCCGCGGTCGCGGCGGACGACGTGACGGCCGGCGCCACCGCGGCTGCGGCCACCGCGGCCGGGACGAGGAGCCCGGTCACGGCGACGAGGGCGCGGTGACGCCGGCTGCGGGGACGGGGCGTGGGACTGCTCATCACTCTCCAGGCGGGTGCGCGGCGTCGCGCGGCGCTCTGCCCACACATCGGCGCGGATCTCCCAGCACTCAAGGGTGGGACCGGATCCGGCCAAAGATTTGACCTTGACCGGGCGGTCAGTCAGATCTAGGGTGGACTCGATCGATCCGCCTGAGGACGACGGATCCTGCTCTCGAGGAGGATCACATGCAGAAGTGGACACGGTGGCAGGACTGGGTGGCGGTCGTGGTCGGCGCCTACGCGGTCCTGTCGCCGATCTGGACCGACACGACGACGAAGGCGACCTGGACGATGATCGTCCTCGGCGTGCTCACCGTCCTGGCCGCGCTCGGGTCGCTGGCGAGCCCGGGCCTGATGATTGCCGAGGGCGCCGTCGCGGTCCTGGGCGTGCTGTTCTTCATCTCCCCCTGGGTGATGGGGTTCTCCGGCATCACGGCCATGGCCTGGACGGCCTGGGTGGTCGGCGTGGTCACGTTCGTGGTCGGCGCCGCTACGATGCCGCAGGTGCGCTCGCTCGGCAGGCACCACGTCGCTCCGACGCACTGAGGCCCGGAGGCAGCCGCGGCCGGCCGGTCCCGCACCGGCCGGCCGCCGCACCGTCGCACCCCGGGCAGGCAGCGGAACGGGCCTCGCGACCGAGACCGGGAGGGCGTCGTGGACGAGATCGCCGACGAGGGGCGTCGCGGCCGGATCCTGGACACCGCGGAGCGACTGTTCGCCCACGGAGGCTTCGACGCCACGCCGACGGCGCGCATCGCGGCAGAGGCCGACGTCCCGAAGGGGCTGGTGTTCTACTACTTCCCACGCAAGATCGACATCCTGCGCACCCTGCTCGCGGAGCGGCTGCCCACCACGCCGCTGTGCCGGCCCGAGCAGGTCGTACGCCGAGGGGACCCGGCGGGCTCCCTCCAGCGGCTGGCCCGCACCCTGCGGCTGGGGGACCACGAGTCGGTGGTGCTGCGCACGATCATCTTCCGCGAGGCGGGGACCCACCCGGAGGTCCGGCACCACATCGCCGCGCTGCGCGAACAGCTGCTGTCCCTCACCGAGGCGGTCCTCGATGCCGCCGTCGAGCACGTCCTCGACCCCGTACGTCGACGGCAGGCCGCGCACACGTTCGTCGCGGTGATGCTGGACGAGGCCAACGCCCGCCGCTTCGACGGCGCGGTGCCCGACCTGGCCGGTGCCGCCGAGATCGTGTCCGGGGCGCTGACACCGGACCGGGCGTAGACCGCCCGGCTACTGTCGCCCCGTGCGCCGCTCCCTGTCCTCGCTCCTGCTCGCGCTCGCGCTGGTGTGCGGAACGGTGGCGCTCGTCGCCCACGTCGTGGACCGGGTCGCGGTCGCTCCGGGCCGGTCCGAGGCCGCCCTGAAGGCGGCTCTAAGGACGCCCTCGACCCGCGCCGTCCTGCGGGACGAGGTCGCCCGGCGGGTCGCGCAGCAGGTACCGGGCGTCTCCGTCGGACGGGCGCGCGACGTCGCCGGCCGGATCCTCGCGGACCCGCGCGTGGCGGACACCGCCGGCTCGCTGCTCGCCGCCTCCCCGGACCGGCGCTCGCGGATCGTCGACGGTGCCCTCTCGCTGCTGCGCAGCCGGGACCCGGCCCTGGCCGACCAGGTGCGCGCCCGCGCCGACCGGCTGCTGCCGCGGCTGCGCGTGCCCGTGCTCGACCGGCTGGGAGCCGAGCACGAGCGGCTGCTGGCGGTGGGCTCCCTCGGCGCCACCGCCGCCGTCGTGCTCGCCGCCCTCGCGCTTCTCCTCGGGCCACGGCGCGACCGCCTGCTGCGCCGGATCGGCGTGTGGGGCCTGCTCGCCGGCATGCTCGGGGTGGCCCTGCTCTGGGCGGGGCCCCGGCTGCTGGACGGCGGGCCCGTGTGGACGGCGCTCGTCGCCGGCGGCCTGGACGCCGCTCGAGGCGGCCTGGCGCCGCTGTTCGTGGGGCTGCTCGTCGGCGGTGTGCTGCTGCTCGCGGCCGGCGCCGCGGCCGCCACCGCGGCCAGGGGACCGGCCATCGGGGGGCGCAGGCGGGGAACACGACGGGGCGACACCGTGTTGGACCGGTGACCGGCGAGACCCCACGAGTGAAGGCAGGAACCCAGCTGATGACGACCACGACCCTGACCGCCGAGGCCTTCGAGAGCACCGTCGCGGCCAACGACATCGTGCTGGTGGACTTCTGGGCCGAGTGGTGCGGCCCGTGCCGGCAGTTCGGCCCGACGTTCGAGAAGGCGTCCGAGGCGAACACCGACATCGTCTTCGCGAAGGTCGACACCGAGGCCGAGCAGGCGCTGGCCGCCGCCGCGAACATCAGCTCGATCCCGACGCTGATGGCCTTCCGTGAGGGCGTGCTCGTCTACTCCCAGCCCGGCGCCCTGCCCCCGCAGGCGCTCGACGAGCTGATCGGCGCCGTGCGCGGGCTCGACATGACCGAGGTGCACGCCGCGGTGGCGGCCCAGTCCGGCCAGCCGCAGCAGCGCCGGCAGGCCTGAGCCGGGCATGGACGCTCGGGCCTGGGACGAGCGCTATGCGGCCGCCGACCTGGTCTGGTCCGCCGCGCCCAACCAGTTCGTCGCCGCCGAGCTCGAGGCGCTGCCCGCCGGGCGGGCGCTCGACCTCGCCGCCGGCGAGGGACGCAACGCGATCTGGCTCGCAAGCCGGGGCTGGCACGTGGTCGCGGTCGACTTCTCCCGGGTGGGCCTGGACAAGGGCCGGGCGCTGCAGGAGCGTCAGGGACCTGGGACCGGCTCCGGGGACGTCGAGTGGGTGGTCGCCGACGCGCTCGGCTACGACCCCGGGCCGGAGCCGTTCGACCTCGCGCTGCTGGCCTACCTCCAGCTCGTCGCTGACGAGCGCCGCACCGCCGTACGACGGGCGTTCGGCTCCCTTCGCGTCGGCGGCACCCTGCTCGTGGTCGCCCACGACTCCACCAACCTGACCGAGGGCACCGGTGGACCGCAGGACCCGGCGGTGCTCTACACGGCCGAGGAGGTGCTCGCCGACCTCGACGGCGAGCGCTTCGACGTCGACCGGGCGACGCGCGTCACCCGGACCGTCGGCGCGACCGACGAGCACCGTGGCGAGCAGTCGCGGACCGCCTTCGACTGCCTCGTCCGCCTGGTCAGGACCGCGTAGAGCCGTTCTCGCGGCGAGGCTCCTCCGGGGACTGCTCCCCGGGCCGCTCCGCAGGCTCCCGACCGGCGTCCTCGTCGAAGTCGACCTTCTTCAGCTGCTTGCGGAAGCTCAGCCACAGCAGCACGACCGCGACGGCGAGCGCGATGAACACCACGAAGCCGATCCAGCCCTGCTTCACGTCCTCGGGACGCGGCGGCTTGTCGAGCGCCAGTGGCAGGACGAGCCAGAAGGTGTTCATGCCCTCAGTGTCCCAGCAGGCTCGCGGATGCCGGCGAACAGGTCGTCCTCGGGCAGCTCGGTCGGCACCTCGCTGCGCACCAGCTCGTAGTCCTCGGTCGGCCACGCCTGCTCGTGCACCTCGACCGGACACGCGAACCAGGCGCCGTCGGGGTCGATCTGGGTGGCGTGGGCGAGCAGGGCCCGGTCGCGCACCGGGAAGAACTCCGCACAGGGCACCCGCGTCGTGATCCGGGCGGCGTGCTCGGGGTCCGGCTGCCACTCCGCGAGCCGCTCGGCGTAGGGCGACTCCAGGCCGCGCGCCACCATCGCGTCGTGCAGCGCCTGCGTGCGCTCCCGGTGGAACGAGTGGTGGTAGTACAGCTTGAGCGGCTGCCAGGGTTCCCCCGCCGCCGGGAACCGCGTCGGGTCCCCGGCCGCCTCGAAGGCCGCGACGCTGACCTCGTGGCAGCGCACGTGGTCCGGGTGCGGGTAGCCGCCCTTCTCGTCGTAGGTGGTCATGACGTGGGGACGGACCTGGCGCACGATCCGCACCAGCCGCTCGGTCTCCTCCTCCAGCGGCAGCAGCGCGAAGCAGCCCTCCGGCAGCGGCGGAGGCGGGTCCCCCTCCGGCCAGCCGGAGTCCACGAAGCCGAGCCACTCCTGGGTGACGCCGAGGATCTCCCGCGCCCGCTCCATCTCCTCGCGCCGGATCGAGCTGATGTTCTCCAGCACGTCGGGCCGGTCCATCTTCGGGTTGAGGATCGAGCCGCGCTCCCCGCCCGTGCAGGTGACGACGTGCACGTCGACGCCCTCGGCGACGTACTTCGCGGTGCTGGCGGCGCCCTTGCTGGACTCGTCGTCGGGGTGCGCGTGGACGTGCATCAGGCGGAGCATGGCGCCAATCCTAGGATGGGGAGGTGACCGCCCCGTGACCGATCCCGCGACCGACCCGGCCACCGACCTGGTCCAGCGGTACGGCACCCGCTCGCCGGGCCGCCGTCCCGTCGTGGTGGTGCTCGCCGTGGTCCTCCTCGTGGCGGGGGCCGCCTGGGTCGTCTGGGTGACCGGGTACCACGGCCGCCCCACTGTCCAGTCCCAGCTGGTGGGCTACCAGGTCCGCGGGGAGCACGCGGTCCGCACCACGTTCACCGTCGCGCGCCGCGACTCCGCAGTGGCGGCCTCGTGCCTGCTCCAGGCGGTGGCCGCCGACCACTCGGTCGTCGGCGAGCTCACGGTCCCGGTGCGCTCCGGACCCGCGCACGCGCGGTTGACCGCGACCGTGCGCACCGAGCGCCGGGCCACGACCGTCGACCTGCTCGGCTGCACGTCCCCCGACCAGCCCGGCCGCCGCTGAACGATTGGGGTCCCCGCGGTCGCGTTGGTAGACTCGGTCACTTGCCTTGTACGACCCGTGGCGCCGACGTGCGTCAACCGGGCCCCCTCACCCACCACAGGAGCTCCACCGTGACCCAGGCCAGCAGCGAGCAGACCACCATCTGGCTGACGCAGGACGCCTACGACAAGCTCCACGCGGAGCTGGACAACCTCCGCGGCCCGGTGCGCAACGAGGTCGTCGCCAGGATCAGCGCGGCGCGCGACGAGGGCGACCTGAAGGAGAACGGCGGCTACCACGCCGCACGCGAGGAGCAGGGCAAGGTCGAGGGCCGGATCCGCCAGCTCGAGGACATGCTCGCGCGGGCGCAGGTCGGGGAGACCCCGGCCGACGACGGCGTGGTGGAGCCCGGCATGCGGGTGACCTACCGGTTCGTCGGCGACGCCGAGGACGAGGTGGAGACGTTCCTGCTCGGCGCCCGCGAGATGGAGGACACCACCGAGGGCCTGCGCGTCTACTCCCCGCAGAGCCCGCTGGGCGCCGCCATCATCGGGCACCGCAGCGGCGACACCGTGTCCTACGAGGCCCCGAACGGCAGGACGCTCGAGGTGGCCATCGTGGACGCGGTCCCCTACACCGGCTGAGCCGCCCGGGTAGCCGGCTACCCCGCTACCCCGCTATACCCGGCTGCCCGTCTCCTCCGAGATCACGTAGCCACAGCCACGCAGGTGGTCCAGCACGCGGGTCGCGTGCTCGACCCCACGGGTCTCCACCTGCAGGTGCACCTCGACCTCGTCGAGGTGCAGGGTCGCGGACGTGCGCTCGTGGACGACGTCGAGCACGTTGGCCTGCACCCCGGCAAGCTCGTTGAGGAGCCGGGCCAGGCCGCCGGGGACGTCGGGGATGCGAGCCCGGAACACCAGGTAGCGCCCGGCGGAGGCGAGGCCGTGGCGGATCACCCGCATCAGCAGCAGCGGGTCCACGTTCCCGCCGGAGAGCACCACGACCGCCGGCGTCTCGTACCGCTCCGGCTGGTCGAGCAGGGCCGCGACGGCGGCGGCGCCGGCGGGCTCCACCACCAGCTTCGCCCGCTCGAGCGTCATCAGGAGGGCCCGCGAGAGGGACTCCTCGGTCACGGTGACCATCTCGTCCACGTGCTGCTGGATGGCCCGGAACGGTACGTCGCCGGGGCAGCCCACGGCGATGCCGTCGGCCATCGTGGCCATCGAGGCCAGCGGGACCGGCCGGCCCGCGGCCAGCGACGGGACGTACGCCGCCGCGCCCTCCGCCTGCACACCCACGACGCGGACGTCCGGGCGCAGCGCCTTGACCGCCGTGGCGATGCCGGCGATGAACCCACCGCCGCCGGTGGGCACGAGCAGCGTGCGCACGTCGGGGCACTGCTCGAGGATCTCCAGGCCGCACGTGCCCTGCCCGGTCACGATGTCGACGTGGTCGAAGGGGTGGATCAGCACGGCGCCGGTCTCGGCGGAGAACCTCTTCGCCGCCACGAGGCCCTCGTCGATGCTGACGCCGTGGAACACCACCTCGGCGCCGTACCCGCGGGTCGCCTTCTCCTTGGGGATCGGCGCACCCTCGGGCATGAACACCGTCGCCTTGATGCCCAGCATCTGGGCCGCGAGCGCGACGCCCTGCGCGTGGTTGCCGGCGCTGGCCGCCACCACTCCGAGTGCCTTCTCCTCCGGGGAGAGCCGCGACATCCGCAGGTAGGCGCCCCGGATCTTGAACGACCCGGTGCGCTGGAGGTTCTCGGCCTTGATCATCACCCGACCGCCGGCGAGGGCCGAGAGCCACCGCGACTCCTCCATGGGGGTGTACACCGAGACGTCCTGCAGCGCCTCCCGGGCGACCTCGATGTCGTGCAGGGTCGGCAGGGCTGACGGCGGGGGACCGGCCTCCGGGGCGGTGGTGTCGGCGCTCATGGGGGTCACCCTAGTGCCGCTTCCGGGCCGGTATGGCGAGCGTCACCAGGAAACATGCGTGCTGCACGCAAGGAGCCTCTACACTGGAGTCATGCAGCCTTCCCACGTCGTGCTCACCGAGCAGATCCCCGTGCCCGAGAGCCCCGAGGACGCGGTGATGAGCCTGATGATGGCCCTCGGGCGCCGCATGCGGCAGCGCCAGCCCGGCGACGAGATCGACTTCTCGGCCTTCCCGATCCTCAAGCTGCTGAGCCACCAGGGCCCGATGCGACTGTCGGCGGTGGCCCAGGTGCTCGGCCTCGACGCCTCGACCGTCAGCCGCCACGTCCGCCAGCTGGAGGACCGGCACCTGCTCGAGCGCACCGGCGACCCCGACGACGGCCGAGCCAGCCGGGTCGCGGTCTCCGAGCAGGGCGGGTCCTGCCTGGCCCGCGGCTTCGCGGCGCGCCGCGACATCCTCAGCCACGCCCTGGACGGCTGGACCCCCGAGGAGCGGGAGACGCTCCGCCTGCTGCTGCACCGCCTGCTGGTGAGCCTGATGAACGCCCCCGACGAGAACGACGAGCACAGCCCGCACCACGGTGCGCGCACCCCGACCCAGGAGACCTCCTCATGACCCCCGACTCCCACGGCTACCTCAGCCACAAGCAGATCCTGGTCGTGATGGGCGGCCTGATGACCGGCATGTTCCTGGCCGCCCTGGACCAGAGCATCGTGGGCACCGCGCTGCCCCGGATCACCTCCGAGCTCGGCGGCCTCGACAAGCTGTCCTGGGTCGTCACCGCCTACATGCTGACCGCCACGGCCTCGACCCCGCTGTGGGGCAAGATCTCCGACCTCTACGGCCGGCGGCTGCTCTTCCAGATCGCGATCGGCACCTTCGTGGCCGGCTCCCTGCTCGCCGGCTTCTCCCACAACATGGAGGAGCTGATCGGCTTCCGGGCGATCCAGGGCCTCGGCGGCGGCGGCCTGATGTCGCTCGCCCTGGCCGTGATCGGCGACGTGATCCCCCCGCGCGAGCGTGGCCGCTACCAGGGCTACTTCGCCGCGGTCTTCGGCACCTCCTCGGTGATCGGCCCGGTCCTCGGCGGCTTCTTCGCCGACGGGCCCGGTTGGCAGTGGATCTTCTTCATGAACGTGCCGATCGGGCTCGTCGCCCTGGTGATCACGACGGCCGCGCTGAAGATGCCGCACGTGCGGCGCAACCACTCGATCGACTACCTCGGCGCCGCGCTGGTCGTCGGCTCGGTCTCCTCGTTCCTGCTCTACACCGCCTGGGCCGGCCCGGACCGCGGCTGGGGCTCCGGGATCGGCGTGGCCCTGCTCGTGGCCGGCGCCGCCCTCGCCGTCGCGTTCGTCGCGGTCGAGCTCCGGGCGGCCGAGCCGATCATCCCCATGCGCCTGTTCCGCAGCTCGATCTTCGCGATCTCCAACCTGTTCGGGTTCCTCATCGGCGTCGCGATGTTCGGCGCGATCATCTTCATCCCGGTCTACCTGCAGGTCGTCGACGGGATGAGCCCGACGAAGTCCGGCCTGGCGATGCTGCCCATGGTCGTCGGGATCTTCAGCACCTCCATCACCGCGGGCCAGGTGATGACCAAGACCGGCCGCTACAAGGTCTTCCCGATCCTGGGTGCGGCCACCGTGATCGTCGCGCTGGTGCTGCTGAGCCGCCTCGACGCCACCTCGCCCTACTGGTTCGCCGCGGTCGCGATGTACATCATGGGTGCCGGTCTCGGCTTCACCATGCAGGTGCTCGTCACCGTCGTGCAGAACTCCGTGCAGCGCGGCGACATCGGCGTGGCCACCAGCTCGGTGACGTTCTTCCGGCAGATGGGCGGCTCCTTCGGCACCGCGCTGTTCGGCGCGATCCTGTCCAGCCGGCTGGCGATCCACATCGCCGACGCACTCAAGGAGGCGCCGGCGGGTGCCGCGGCGAACGCGGGCCGGGTCGGCGACGTGGCCAACAACGTGCAGGCGATCAAGGCGCTGCCCGAGCCGTTGCACAGCCTGGTCACCGGAGCGTTCAGCCAGTCCCTGCACGACACGTTCCTGTCCGCCGTACCGCTGGTGGCGGTGGCGCTGGCCGTGGCGTTCTTCCTCAAGGAGAAGCCGCTCGGGACCCGGGAGAGCGCCGCGGCGCCCGACCCGGAGCGCTCGGAGCCGGTCACCACTCCCTGACCCCGGGCGTGCCCGAGCGGCTCAGCCCGGGGGGTCGCCGACCGGCAGGTCTCGCGCCTCCCGGGCGGTCCGGGCGCTGTCGGACAGGTGCAGGACCACCGCGTTGGCGGCCGCCACGAACGGCACCGCGACCAGGGCACCGGCGATGCCGGCGACCAGCACCCCCGCGCCGATCGCCATGATGACGCCGAGCGGGTGCACGGAGACGAGCCGGCCCATGAGGAACGGCTGGAGCACGTGCGCCTCCAGCTGCTGCACGGCGACGACGACCAGCAGCATCAGCAGCGCCACGATCGGGCCCTGGGCCACGAGCGCGACGAGCACCGCCACAGACCCCGACAGGGTGGCGCCGATCATCGGGATGAAGGCGCCGATGAAGACGAGCACGGCGATCGCGAACACGAACGGCACCTTGAGGATCGCGGCGCCGATCATGATGCCGAGGGCGTCTGTGAAGGCGACCAGCACGGTGGCCCGCACGAACGCGGTCAGCGAGGTCCACGCGATCCGGCCCGAGGAGTCCGCCCGGGCCCGGGCGGCCCGCGGGAACAGGCGCACGACCCACGACCAGATCCGCGCACCGTCGGCGAGGAAGAAGTAGGTGCCGAACAGCACGATGAAGAAGCCGGCGACGATGTGGCCGACCGCGGTGCCCACCTCGGTGAGGCGGGTGACGATCTGGGTGTTCGACGTGGTCACCGCGTCCTGGGCCGAGGCGATGTAGCCGTTGATCTGGCTGTCGCTGGCGTGCATCGGCCCGGTCTTCAGCCAGACCCGGATCTGCTCCAGCCCGGTGACCACCTGCTTGGACAGGTCGCTGGCGCCCTGCGCGATCTGCTGGCCGGCGAAGGTGAGCAGCAGCGCGATCACCGCGAGGCTGCCGACCACGACGAGCAGCGAGGCCAGGCCCCGTGGGAACCGGAGCCGGTGCAGCAGGTCGACGAGAGGGGCCACGAGCGCGCTCAGCAGCAGCGCGATCACGATCGGCAGCACGATGACCGCGAACGTCGCGATCCCGCGGACCACGACGTAGCCCGCGGCCGCGACGACCAGGAACCGCCACGACCAGGCGGCGGCCAGGTCCATCCCGAACGGCACGCGTGCCGCGGCGTAGTTGGACTGGCCGGCGCCGATGCTCGGCGGGGCCTCGACCCGTCGCTCGGAGCGCAGCGCCGCCCACTGCTGGGCGAAGCGCTCGGCGAACCGCTCCTCCTCGTCGGTGCGGCGCCGCCCGCGCAGACCCGGCATCCTGCCTGACAGGCCACCCGAGAGCCGCCGCGAGACCCTGCCTGCCACGCTCATGTGGACAGGCTAGTCAGCGCAGCCGCGCCAGGAGGGCGTGGGCCGCCTCCGGGTGCGAGGCGGCGAGGAGCCCGGCCGGCGCGAGGACGTAGTCCGTGTCGACGACCAGACGGGGCGCTCGAGGCAGCTGCCAGCCTCCCGGGACGTGGTCGCCGGTGCCCGCGGCCAGCACCCGGCGGGCCCGGTCGGGACCGTGCGCACGCAGCACGCCTCCCGAGCCCACGAGCAGGGCGACCTCCCGCAGGTCCCTGCCGCTGCGCTCCAGCACCCGCCCCTGTTCGCCGTAGACGACCCGGGAGCGGCCGGCGTGGCGGCGCAGCGCGACACCGACGGCCACGGTGGCCAGCGCCTCGTCGTCCTCGACGCCTGTCGTGTCGGCCGGCAGGTACGCCGGGTCGTCGTGGCGGGTTCGCGCCGCGGCGCGCAGCCGGGACAGACCGGGGCCGTCCTCGAGCAGCCCCGTCGAGGCGCCCTCCTCGACGGCGGACACCGCGCTCCACCGCATTCCGAGGTCGGCCTCGACGGTCCGGCTCAGCGGCAGGGTCGCGACCACCTCCCGTGAGAGCCCGGCGTCCTCGGGGTCGGTCTCCACGACCGAGTGCACGTCGGTGGTGGCACCGCCCACGTCGACGACCGCCACGTCGCCCACCCCGGGCCGCCGCTCGTCGAGCCCGCGGGCCAGGAGCTCCACGGCGGTCAGCACCGCGTCTGGGGTGGCCGCGCGCACCATCTCGGTGAAGCGCCGTCCCGGGCCCGTCGACGGGTCCGCCCGCGTGGACAGGTGCTTGCCGCCGATGACGTGCCGCAGGAACGTCTCCCGGATCGCCGCGCGCGCCGAGTCGGGGGCCAGCACGCCGATCCGCGGCACGACGTTGTCGGCCAGCTCGTACGGCGTCCCGGCAACGTCGAGGCGAGCGGCGACCTGCTCCTGCGCCGCCACGTTGCCGGCGACGACGACCGGTCCGGGCCACCGGGCGTCCGCGATCGCCTCGGCGCACGACAGCAGCACCTCGGCGTTCCCCCCGTCCGTGCCGCCGACGAGCAGCAGCACGTCCGGGCGCCGGGACCGCAGCCGCTCGAGCGCGTCGGCGTCGAGCCCGCCGCTGGCGACGTGCACGACGCGCCCGCCGCTGGACAGCGCCACCCGCCGACCGGCCTCCGCGGTGACGAGCTCCTCGTTGCCGACGACCGCGACCCGCAGGCCTCCCCCGGCCGACGAGCAGGCGAGCACGTCGGCGTCGCGGGCGCCGGGGTGGGCCTGCGCCAGGCTCGCGAGGCAGGCGTCCCAGCCGTCGAGCACGTCGGTGTCGACCGTGGTGCGGTGCGAGGCGGTCGCCAGCAGCGCGCCCGTCGAGACGTCGACGAGGGCAGCCTTGGTGAACGTCGAGCCGAAGTCCACGCAGGCCGCGAGGTCAGCCAAGGAGCGCCCGGTCGAGGTCGGCGAGCAGGTCGTCGGCGGTCTCGATCCCCACCGAGAGCCGGATCAGGTCCGAGGGCACCTCGAGCTCGGTGCCGGCGACCGAGGCGTGCGTCATCCGGCCCGGGTGCTCGATCAGGGACTCGATCCCGCCGAGCGACTCCGCGAGGGTGAACACCCGTGCCCGGGCGCAGGCGTCGAGTGCGGCCTGCTCCCCCGCGGCGACGCGGAACGAGACGATGCCGCCGTACCGGCGCATCTGCCGGGAGGCCACCGCGTGTCCCGGGTGCTCCTCGAGCCCCGGGTAGATCACCTGTGAGACCGCAGGGTGGGCGCCGAGGAACTCCACGACCCGCTCGGCGTTGTCGCAGTGCCGCTCCATCCGCACCGCCAGGGTCTTGAGGCCGCGCAGGGTGAGCCAGGAGTCGAACGGCCCCGCGACGGCGCCGATGGAGTTCTGGTGGAACGCGACCCGCTCGGCCACCTCGAGGTCGCGCACCACGAGGGCGCCGCCGACCACGTCGGAGTGGCCGCCGCAGTACTTCGTGGTCGAGTGGACGACGACGTCGGCGCCCAGCGTCAGCGGCTGCTGGAGGTACGGCGACGCGAAGGTGTTGTCGACGACGAGCAGCGCGCCGGCGTCGTGCGCCACCGAGGCCAGCGCCTCGATGTCGCCGATGGTCAGCAGGGGGTTGGTGGGCGTCTCCACCCAGATCATGCGGGTCTGCCCCGGACGCACGGCTGCACGGACGGCGTCGGCGTCGGCAACCGGAGCCGGGGTGTGCTCGAGGCCCCACGGCTGCTCGACCTTGGCGAAGAGCCGGTAGGTGCCGCCGTACGCGTCGTCGGGGATGACGACGTGGTCGCCGGGCCGGCACAGCGCCTGGATCACCGTGTGCTCGGCGGCGAGCCCGCTGCTGAACGCGAAGCCCCGCTCGCCTTCCTCCAGGGCCGCGAGGTTGCCCTCGAGCGCGGTCCGGGTCGGGTTGGCGCTGCGGGAGTACTCGTAGCCTCCGCGGAGGCCGCCGACGCCGTCCTGCTTGTAGGTGCTCGTCGCGAAGATCGGCGGGATCACCGCCCCGGTCGTCGGGTCGGGCTCGTAGCCGGCGTGGATCGCACGCGTCTCGAACCCGGTCTTCTCGGTGTGCTCGCTGCTGGACCCGGTCATGGTGGACGAGCCTAGCCACCACGGGTCGGCGCCCGTTCCCCCCGGGGCGGCTACCGTGTGACCCGGCGGGCGTCCCCGTCGCCGAGGGCCCACGAACGGAGGAGCCGTGCCGCTGCCGGGCTTGGTCGCCCTCGGTCGCGCCGTCCGCTCCGCAGTCCTGCTGGCCCTCGTCCTCGGGTCGGCCGCGGGATGCGCCGGGTCCCGATCCGGACCGCGGCCGGCCGACGGCCCCGGGACACCGGACCTGGTGCGGGTGTCCTCCGACGGGGAGACGGACCCCGGCCCCCACGAGGGCGACAGCATCGACGAGCCGTCCCTGTGGGTCGACCGTGCCGACCCCTCTCGCTCGCTCGTCATGGTCAACGACAAGGCCGGCGCCTTCTTGACCTACGACCTCCACGGCCGGCTGGTGCAGCGGCTCGGCTCCGGCAGCGCGTTCTGGGGCAACAGCGACGTACGGCAGGGCGTGCGGGTGGGGGGCTTCCGCGGTGACCTGGTGGCCGTGCAGCAGGGCGGGCTGCGGTTCCTCTCCGTCGACCCGCGGACCCGCCGGCTGTCGTCGGTCACCCAGGGCGGCGGAGCCGTGGGGGCGCCCGGCGAGGGCCTGTGCCTCTACCGCGACGGCACCGACCACAGCCTGTCGGTCTACTCCATCACCCGGCCCGGAGTGATGACGCAGTACGCCGTCACGGACCCGGACGGGGACGGGCTGCTGGAGGCCGATCCGGTCCGCACGGTCGACGTCGGCTCCGAGGCCGAGGGCTGCGTGGCCGACGACGAGACCGGCGCGCTGTACGTGAGCGAGGAGGACGTGGCGATCTGGCGGTACGGCGCCCGCGCCGGCGACGGCCACCACCGCACCGCCGTCGACGTGATGGGGACCGACGGTGGGCACCTGGTCCCCGACATCGAGGGGCTGACCCTGGTCACGCTGCCCGGCGGTCGCGGCTACCTCGTCGCTTCGGCGCAGAACGTCGCCGACCCGCACGCGTCGTACTTCGCCGCCTACCGCCGCTCGGACCTGTCGTTCGTCACGGCGTTCCGGGTCACCTCGGGGTCGGGCTCCGACGACTGCGACCGCACCGACGGGATCGCGGCGGTCGCGGCGGACCTCGGGCCGCGCTTCCCCGAGGGTGTCTTCGTCTGCCAGGACAACAACAACGACGCGCCCGGCACCCGTGGCAACGAGGACCTCAAGCTGGTCCGGCTGGAGCGGCTGCTCGAGGTCGGTGCCGGCTGAGCCTGCGACGTGGGGAAGGATCCGGGCGGCTGCGTCGTTGACCCCTCCAGAGACCCCCCAGCCCAGGAGGCGCCGCCGTGCTGTTCAACCGTCGCAAGCTCGAGATCCCCACGTCCGACCAGGCCCTGGCCGGACGCAGCGAGCGGTGGTTCGCCATCGCGGACCGGCACCGGGTGCTGGACGCCCCCGTCGTCACCGACGAGGTGCCCGACGGGCTCGAGGTGGCGATCTTCGGCCTCGGCTGCTTCTGGGGCGCCGAGGAGATCTTCTGGCAGACGCCGGGTGTCTGGTCGACGTCGGTCGGCTACGCCGGTGGGTCGACCCCGCACCCGTCGTACGAGGAGGTCTGCTCGGGGCGGACCGGCCACACCGAGGCCGTCCGGGTCGTCTTCGACCCCACGACGGTGTCCTACGCGGACCTCGTCAAGGCCTTCTTCGCCTTCCACGACCCGACGCAGGGCATGCGCCAGGGCAACGACACCGGCACGCAGTACCGCTCGGCGATCTACACCCTGGGCGAGGAGCAGGCGCAGACGGCCAAGGAGCTCAAGGAGGCCTACGAGCCGGCCCTGCTCGAGCGCGGCTACGGCCCGATCACCACCGAGATCGCCCCGGCGCCGACCTACTACTACGCCGAGGACCACCACCAGCAGTACCTCGCGAAGAACCCGCACGGGTACCGCTGCCACTCCGCCACGAACGTGCCGTTCCCCGCGGGCGGGTAGCGGTCGCGCCAGCATGGCCGCGGCGGCCGCTACCTGGGTCAGTTCGCTGAGCAGGTTTCCAGGCTCGGGAGCCTGCAGACGGAACTGAGGCGACCTCGGGGCCGCGAGGCCCGCGTGGATGAACGATCAATCCTTGACGCCGTCGCAGCCTGAGGAGTTAGGTCGGCATCGGGGCCCCGGGGGGCTCGCTTTCGCGAGGAGGGCCCCAGCCATGCGCCTGTCCAAGCGTCAGCTTCTGGTGGGGTTCGTCGCCACGGTCGGGCGGGCGCAGCGATGCGCACCCTCCACGTGGGCGAGCACGCGTACGTCATGCCGCTGGTGGCAGAGGCGTTCCTCGGGCGGCTCTTGGACCCCAGCCTGTTCGACGTCACCGCACTGGCCGCCGCACCGGCGACCGCACGTCTCGACGTCACGATCGCGCACACCGGCGCCCGTCCGAGCCTGCCGGGAGTCACCGTCACGGCCGACGCCGGTGGCGTGGCCTCCG
>JAICLD010000083.1 GCA_025927595.1 Nocardioidaceae bacterium
CCCGCTACGCCGACCAGGTGCCGTGGGGCTTCCTGCAGACCGCCGCCGAGCGCAGCACCGCGGTGGCGGTCGTGCTGGACCGCACACCGCCCGAGGCGGTGGAGGAGGTGAGCCTGCACCTGGCCCGGATGCTGACCGACAGAGGGCTCGAGCAGTCGCCGTTGTTCACCGTGACCGAGGGCGTCGTCAGCGACGACGGCCTGCTGCCCGCGAGCTCCGTCGCCGCGATCCGCGGCTGGCTGGACTCGTTGGCGGCGGACGCGAACGCGCGCCAGTCCGTCGTCCGGCAGACCCTCGACGGGGCGGTGCGGTCGCTCGCGCGGCGTACGCGGGAGGTCGCCGACGCGGCCGCCGAGCAGGTGGCCACCGAGCGCCGGCTGCGCGAGGCCGTCGTCTCGGCGTACGACGAGGCGGTGGCGCAGGTCGACGACGCCTCGGCCGACGGGAGCATGCTGCGCGGCGAGGTGCTGGCGCGCTGGCAGGAGTTCGTCGGGACCGGTGAGCTGCTGCGCACCTTGGAGAGCCGCGTCGGCCGGTTGCGGGACCGGGTCACGGGCTGGGCCAAGGGGCGTCCCCAGCAGGCGGAACGGGTCACGGTCGCGGTGGAGTCGGGCCTGGAGTCGCTGATCGTCGAGCATGCCGAGACCGCCGCGGAGCGGGCCGAGGCGTCCTGGCAGTCGCTGACCGCCGGACGGCACCTGCTCGAGGACTCCGGACGCGACCTCGGCCGCGCCTCGCGCGACGTGCGGGTCCGCGCGGAGCGGGCCGTCCGCGACTGGCAGCACGGGGTGATGGAGCTGGTGCGCTCCGAGGGTGCCGACAAGCGCACGACCGCACGGTTCCTGGCCTTCGGGGTCAACGGCCTGTCGCTGGCGCTGATGGTCGTCGTCTTCGCGTCGACCGCCGCGATCCCCACCGGGGCGGAGGTCGGCGTCGCCAGCGGCGGGGTCCTGCTCGGCCAGAAGCTGCTGGAGGCGGTCTTCGGCGACCAGGCGGTCCGACGGCTCTCCGCGCAGGCGCGCGCCGACCTCAACGAGCGGGTCGGCGAGCTGATGGCCGCCGAGCGGGCCCGCTACCTCCAGGTGCTCGACACGCTGGGTGTCGACGAGGAGGACGTGCGCCGGCTGCGCGAGGCGTCCCGCCGGGTCGACGACGTGAGGATCGTGAGGTGAGCGGCTCGTGACCGCGCTGGTGCAGGGTGCCCGGCGGCTGGTCGGGCGGGGCGGCGACGGCGTGGCGGACCGGATCGACGGCCTCGAGGAGGCGGTCCGCTCCGGTCGGGGCCGGCTGCCCGACGAGCTGGTCGACGAGGCCGCGGCGGTCCTCGGCCGGGCCGGGTCACGGCTGCGGCTGTCCGGCGACCACACCGTCGTCGCGCTCGCGGGGGCCACCGGCTCGGGGAAGTCCTCGACGTTCAACGCGCTGACCGGGCTGGAGCTGTCCGTGACCGGGGTCCGGCGCCCGACCACGTCGTGGACGCTGGCGTGCGTGTGGGGCGCCGACGGGGCCGACGCGCTGCTCGACTGGCTCGGCGTGCCGCCGCGGCACCAGGTCCGCCGCGACAGCTCGCTGGACCGGCCGGAGGACGTCCGCAGGCTCGAGGGGCTGGTGCTGCTCGACCTGCCCGACCACGACTCGACGGAGGTCGCGCACCACGTCGAGGTCGACCGCCTCGTGGCGATGGCGGACCTCCTGGTGTGGGTCCTGGACCCCCAGAAGTACGCCGACGCGGCCGTCCACGAGCGCTACCTGCGCCCGCTGGCCGGCCACCGCGACGTCATGATGGTCACGCTGAACCACATCGACGAGGTCCCGCCGTCCCGGCGTGAGGCGATGCTCGCCGACCTGCGTCGCCTGCTGGCCGAGGACGGTCTGGGCGAGGTGCCGGTCATCGCCACCTCGGCGCGGCACGGCGAGGGGATCCCGGCGCTCGAGCAGGCGATCGCCCGCCAGGTCAAGGAGAAGAAGGCGGTCAACGCCCGGCTGATGGCGGACCTGTCGGCCGTCGCCGGTCGGCTCGACGCGGCGGTCGGGGACGGCAGGCCCGGTGACGTGTCGCGCGCCAGGACCCGGGAGCTGGTCGACTCCTTCGCCGACGCCGCGGGCGTCCCGACGGTGGTCCGCGCCGTCGAGCAGTCGACCCGTCGGCGCGCGGCGGCGGCCACCGGGTGGCCGGTCACCGCGTGGCTGGGCCGGCTGCGCCCGGACCCGCTGCGCCGGCTGCACCTGGACCTGGGCAGCCGCGACCGCGAGCTGACGGCGGCGGCCCGGGCGTCCCTGCCCGCTCCCACGCAGGTCCAGCGGGCCCGGGTCGACGGCGCGGTCCGCGCCCTCTCGGACGAGGTGGGCGGGGAGCTGTCGCCGCCGTGGGCGGCGGCGGTGCGGCGCGCCTCGACCGGGCGGCTGCCCGACCTCAACGACTCGCTGGACCAGGCGGTCACCTCGGTGGACCTCGGCGTCGCCCGGACCCCGGCGTGGTGGCGCATGGTGCGGGTGCTGCAGTGGGTGCTGCTGGCCGTGGCCGTCGTGGGCGGGCTCTGGCTGGCCGCGCTGGCGGTGCTCGGGTACCTCCGGGTCAGCGTCCCCACGACGCCGCAGTGGCGCGCGCTGCCGGTGCCCACGCTGATGCTGCTGGGCGGGATCGTGGCCGGGGTGCTCCTCGGCGTGCTGTGCCGCGCCTTCGTCAGGTTCTCCTCGCGCCGACGGGCGCGCGCGGCGGACCGCCGGCTGCGGGCCGCGATCACCGAGGTGACCGAGCGCCTCGTCGTCGAGCCCGTGCAGGCCGAGGTCGAGGCCTACCGCGCGACCCGGGCCGGGCTCTCCGCGGCGCTGCGCCGCTGATCCCGCCGGCCAGGTCCGGTGCACAGTCGCGGCTCCCACGGCGCTCCTGCACCGCCGCGTACGACGGGCGCGCGTCCGTCGTACGGGGCGGGCAGCCTGTGCGTCGTACCGACCGACGACCGGCCGACGAGGCGATGGGAGCCCAGGCGAATGAACGAAGCGACCGTGACGTTCCAGGGATGGGTGGGCAACGAGGTGGTCCACCGCGACACCGCCCAGGGCAGCGTGGCGAACTTCCGGGTGGGGTCGACGCCCCGGATCCGGCGCCGCACCGGCGACTGGGTGGACGGGCCGACCTCGTGGTTCTCGGTGAGCTGCTGGCGGTCGCTGGCCGACCACGTCCGGGACTCGGTGCGCAAGGGCGACCCGGTCCTCGTGCACGGTCGGCTCCGCACCGACGTGTGGGCCCGCGAGGACGGCCAGAGCTCGGTGACCTACGTGGTCGAGGCGACCTACGTCGGGCACGACCTGAGCCGCGGGACCGCGACGTTCACCAAGGCCCCGCGCAGCGAGCGCGGGGACGGGGAGGACGAGGCCGACCAGGTGCTCAAGGAGCTGCTGCACCGGCCGGCGCCCGACCTGCCCCAGCTCGACAGCCTCGGGGAGCAGCGGCCGCCGGGCCGGGTGGCCTGAGGCTGGTGGATTTCAGCCCTCGGGCGGCCGGCCGTAGGCTTCCCCATCATGGCTGAGTATGTGTTCACGCTGCGCAACGTGCGCAAGTCCCACGGTGACAAGGTCGTCCTCGACAACGTCACCCTCTCGTTCCTCCACGGCGCCAAGATCGGCGTGGTCGGCCCCAACGGCACGGGCAAGTCGACGCTGCTCAAGATCATGGCCGGGCTCGAGCACCCGTCCAACGGGGACGCGCTCCTCGACCCGGGCGCCACGGTCGGGATGCTGCAGCAGGAGCCGCCGCTGACCGAGGGTCGCACGGTGCTCGAGAACGTCGAGGAGGCGGTCGCCTCGATCAAGGCCAAGCTGGACCGCTACAACGCCATCTCCGAGGAGCTCGCGGACCCGGAGGCCGACTACGACCGGCTGCTGGCCGAGATGGGCGACCTCCAGACCGACCTGGACCACGCGGGCGCCTGGGACCTCGACAGTCGGCTCGAGCAGGCGATGGACGCGCTGCGCTGCCCGCCTCCCGAGGCCGTCGTGGACCACCTCTCCGGTGGCGAGCGGCGGCGGGTGGCGCTGTGCAAGCTGCTGCTCGAGCAGCCGACGCTGCTGCTCCTCGACGAGCCCACCAACCACCTCGACGCCGAGTCGGTGCAGTGGCTGGAGGGACACCTGGCCGGCTACCCCGGCGCCGTCCTCGCCGTGACCCACGACCGGTACTTCCTGGACAACGTCGCGAGCTGGATCCTCGAGCTCGACCGCGGGCGGGCGCACCCGTACGAGGGGAACTACTCCACCTACCTGGAGACCAAGCAGGAGCGGCTCAAGGTCGAGGGGGCCAAGGACGCCAAGCGGGCCAAGATGCTCGAGCGCGAGCTGGAGTGGGTGCGCTCGAACCCGAAGGCACGCCAGGCCAAGAGCAAGTCCCGGCTGGCCCGCTACGAGGAGCTCGCGTCCGAGGCCGAGCGGAACCGCAAGGTCGACGTCTCGGAGATCAACATCCCCGCCGGGCCGCGGCTCGGCGACGTGGTGCTCGAGGCCGAGGACCTCGAGAAGGGCTTCGGGGACCCTTCGACAGGTTCAGGACAGCGCCGGGTGCTCATGCACGACCTGAGCTTCACGCTGCCCCGGGCCGGCATCGTCGGGGTGATCGGCCCCAACGGCGTCGGGAAGACCACGCTGTTCCGGATGGTCACCGGCGAGGAGAAGCCGGACAGCGGCGAGCTGCGCGTCGGCCAGACCGTCACGATCTCCTACGTCGACCAGAGCCGTGGCGGCATCGACCCGAACAAGAACGTGTGGGAGGTCGTCTCCGACGGCCTCGACTTCATCAAGGTCGCGAACTTCGAGATGCCGAGCCGCGCCTACATCGCCTCGTTCGGCTTCAAGGGGCCGGACCAGCAGAAGAAGGCCGGCGTCCTGTCCGGCGGGGAGCGCAACCGGCTCAACCTGGCGCTGACCCTGAAGATGGGCGGCAACATGCTGCTGCTCGACGAGCCCACCAACGACCTCGACGTCGAGACCCTCCAGTCGCTGGAGGACGCGCTGCTGGAGTTCCCCGGGTGCGCGGTGATCACCTCGCACGACCGGTGGTTCCTGGATCGCACCGCGACGCACATCCTGGCCTGGGAGGGCGACGACGAGGACAGCGGCCGGTGGTTCTGGTTCGAGGGGAACTTCGCGTCCTACGAGGCCAACAAGGTGGAGCGGCTCGGCGTCGAGGCGGCCCGTCCGCACCGGGTCACCCACCGCCGGCTGACCCGGGACTGACCCGGCTCAGCAGCGCACGCAGGTGCGGGCGGTGGGCCTCGCCTCGAGGCGCTCGGGGCTGATCGCGGCACCGCACCGCTCGCAGCGGCCGTAGCCGCCGTCCTCGACCCGGCCCAGCGCCGCCTCGACCTCCGCCAGTCGTGTCCCGGCCCGGCCCAGCAGCGCGGCGACCTGCGAGCGCTCGAAGGCGATCGTGGCGCCCTCGGGGTCGTGCTCGTCGTCGGCGTTGGAGTCGCGGGACGCCGCGACGATGCCCGCGTGGTCCCGCGTGAGGGCGGCGACCTGCGCGCCGAGACGGGCGCGCTCCTCGAGCAGGCGTCTCCGGTGCTCGTCGGCGTCCGGAGTCCCGGGACCGTGCGGCGTCAGCGGATGTCCATGGCCGGGTTGCCCTCGACCAGCGCGTCCGCGACCGTGTCGAAGACCCGGCCGACGGCCTCGAAGTCGTCCTCGTCCACGAGGTCGACGAGCATCCGCCGGACTCCGGCCACGTGGGTCGGAGCCGCCTCGGCCAGCACGGCGTGGCCGTGCTCGGTGAGCACGGCCTCGACGCCGCGCCCGTCGGTGAGGCACGCGTCGCGGGCGACGAGGCCGGCCGCCTCCATCCGGGACACCGTGTGGGTGACCCGGGACCGGGAGTGGCTCACCGAGTCCGCGAGCACCGCCATCCGCATCCGGTTCCCTGCGGCCTCCGAGAGCCGCACGAGGATCTCGTACTCGGCCATGGACAGGTGGTGCTGCTCGCGCAGCTCACGGTCCAGTCGGTCCATGAGCAGCGTGGTGCCGACCAGGTAGGCGCGCCACGATCGCTGCTGCTGCCGATCCAGCCAGGGCGTCTCCTGGTCGAGGGTCATGGGAGGAGTTTAGGCGCAGGGCTAGTTGAAGCTTTGACCATTGCCTGCTAGCCTCTGTTTGACAGTTGAAGCATCAACTGTTGATCGCAACCAGGAGGACCACATGAGCATCGACGTACTCGAGACCACCGCCCCCGCCGGCACCTGGGTGATCGACCCGGGCCACTCCGAGGTCGGCTTCACCGCTCGCCACCTGATGAGCAAGGTGCGCGGCCTGTTCGAGAGGTTCGAGGGCCAGATCGTCACCGGCGAGAGCCCGTCGGCCACCGCGACCGTGGACCTCGCCTCGATCAACACCCGCGAGGCCAACCGCGACGCGCACCTGCGCTCCGGCGACTTCTTCGACGTGGAGGCGCACGGCGCGATGACCTTCCGCTCGACCGCGGTCGAGAGCGGCGGCAAGGGCCTGCTGGTCACCGGCGACCTGTCGCTGAAGGGGGTCACCCGGCCGGTCGTGCTCGACGTCGAGCTCCTGGGCGTCGAGAGCGACCCCTGGGGCGGCACCCGCGCGGGCTTCGAGGCCACCACGACGATCTCCCGCAAGCAGTGGGGCGTCGACTTCAACGTCCCGATGGACGGCGGCCGCCTGCTCGTCGGCGACAAGATCGACATCACGATCGCCGTCGAGGCCGTCCTGCAGCAGGACGAGACCGCCTGACCCGGCGGCTCAGCTCATCCGCTCGAGGACGAGGGCCATGCCCTGGCCGCCCCCGACGCACATGGTGATCAGTCCGGTCTGCTTGTCGTGGGCCTGGAGCGAGTTGATCATCGTGCACTGCAGGCGGGCACCGGTCATCCCGAACGGGTGACCGACCGCGATCGCCCCGCCGTTGACGTTCAGCCGGTCCAGGTCGATGCCCAGATCCTGGTAGGACGGCACGACCTGGGCGGCGAACGCCTCGTTGATCTCCACGAGGTCGATGTCGCCGATCCCCATGCCGGCCCGGGCCAGGGCCTGGCGGGACGCCTCGACGGGGCCGAGCCCCATGATCTCGGGGGACAGCGCCGTGACGCCGGTGGAGACGATCCGGGCCAGGGGGGTGAGTCCCAGCTCGGCCGCCTTGACGTCGGACATCACGACGACCGCAGCGGCGCCGTCGTTGAGCGCACAGCAGTTCCCGGCGGTCACCACGCCGTCGGGGCGGAACACCGGCTTCAGCTGGCTGACCGCCTCGAGGGTGACCCCGGCCCGGGGGCCGTCGTCCACGCTCACGACGGTGCCGCTCGGGGTCGTCACCGGGGTGATCTCCCGGGCCCAGAACCCGTCGGCGACCGCCTTCTCCGCGAGGTTCTGGCTGCGCACGCCGAACTCGTCGAGCTCCCGGCGCGACAGCCCCCTGAGCTCGGCGACGTTCTCGGCGGTCTGGCCCATCGCGATGTAGGCGTCGGGCAGCAGCCCGTCCTCGCGCGGGTCGTGCCAGGCGACGCCGCCCTGCGCGCTCCCGGCGGTCCGCTGCTCCGCGTCCGCGAACAGCGCATTGTGCGTGTCGGGCAGGCTGTCGGAGCTGCCCTTGGCGAAGCGGGAGACGGTCTCGACCCCGGCGGAGACGAACACGTCGCCCTCCCCGGCCTTGATCGCGTGGAACGCCATCCGGGTGGTCTGCACAGAGGAGGAGCAGTACCGGGTGACGGTGGCGCCGGGCAGGTGGTCGTAGCCGAGCAGCACCGCCACGATCCGGCCCATGTTGAAGCCGCTCTCGCCCCCGGGCAGCCCACAGCCGAGGTAGAGGTCGTCGATGTCGCGCGGGTCCAGCTCCGGGACCCGGTCCAGCGCCGCGCGCACGATCGTCGTCGCCAGGTCGTCGGGCCGCAGGTCGACCAGCGACCCCTTGAAGGCCCGGCCGATGGGGGAGCGGGTGGCGGACACGATCACGGCCTCGGGCATCGGGGGTCTCCTGGAACGATGAGGGGCGGCTCCGACCAGCCTAGGTCGGCTGCCAGGATGGGCGGGTGGCCCGACACATCTACCACTGCCCGCTGCGCTGGGCCGACATGGACTCCCTGGGGCACGTCAACAACGTGACCTACGTGGACTACCTCCAGGAGTCCCGTGTCGACATGCTGCGCGTGAACGCGCCGGCCTCGGGCGGCGAGCAGCTGGCCGAGGGGGTCGTCGTCGTCCGTCACGAGGTGGAGTTCCTGCGTCCCCTGGTGTTCCGCCCCGAGCCGGTGCGGATCGAGTCGTGGGTGACCCGGGTCCGGGTCGCCTCGTTCACGATGTCCTACGAGATCCTCGACGAGCTCCCCGGGGAGCGCCGGGTGTACACCCGGGCGCGGACGGTGCTGACGCCGTACGTCTTCACCCACGAGCGGCCGCGCCGGATCCGGCCGGAGGAGCGCGCGGTGCTCGAGCGGTTCCTGGACACCGAGCCGGAAGGGGCCTCCCATGGCTGAGCAGCCGGCCGTCCGGCCTGTCCCGCACCGGTACGCCTGCCACGTCCGCTTCTCCGACGTCGACGTCTACGGCCACGTGAACAACGTCAAGTACTTCGAGTACTACCAGGAGGCCCGGATCGCGTTCCTGCTGGCGCGGGCCGACCAGCTCTACGACCCCGACTCCACGCACCGGCAGGTCGTCGCCCGGATCGACGTCGACTACCGCCGTCCGCTGCTGTTCCGCCCCGATCCCTATGCCGTCGAGACGCGGGTGACCCGGATCGGCACGTCGTCGTACGACCTCGAGTGCCGGATCGTCGACCCGGTGCCGGACACCGACGAGCTCAGCGAGCCGGGAACCGTCTACTCGACCGCGGAGGTGCGGATGGTCGCCTTCGACACCGGCAGCGGGCGCTCGCGCCCCCTCACGGAGGAGGAGCGGAGCCGCCTGCAGGAGGCGCTGGGTCCTCGAGCGTGTTGACCATGAACTGCGCGGCGTGGGTCACGTAGTCCCAGAACTGCGCGTCGAGCTCGGGTGGCAGGGCCACCGCGTCGAGCCCGGCGCGGAAGTGGGTCAGCCAGTGCTCCTTGGCGCGCGGCGTCACCGCGAACGGCGCGTGCCGCATCCGCAGCCGCGGGTGCCCCCGCCGGTCGGAGTACGTCGTCGGCCCGCCCCAGTACTGGACGAGGAACAGCGTGAACCGCTCCTGCGCCGGACCGAGGTCCTCCTCGGGGTAGAGCGGGCGCAGCACCTCGTCGCGGGCCACGCCCTCGTAGAAGCGCTCGACGATCCGCGCGATGGTGGGGTGGCCCCCGATCGCGTCGTAGAACGTCGGTGCCGATGCCTCGCTGCTCACCGGCCCATCCTCCCCGACCGGCCAACCCTCACGCGGGCCGCCCCCAGGCGACGGCGGTCGGCGGCGCCAGCGCGATGCCCTCGTGGTCGAAGCGCAGCTTGATCCGCTGCCGCATCTCACGCGCCACCGCCCACTGCTCCAGCGGCGCCGTCTTGAGCGTGACCCGGACCACCACCCAGTTGGGGGTGAGGTCCTGGACGCCCCAGACCTCGGGCTCCTCGATGATCAGGTGCGCGAAGTCCTCGTCGTCCCACAGGTCGTGCGCGACGTCACGAAGCACCTCCTGCACGCGGTGCAGGTCCTGGTCCAGGGCGACCGGGACGTCGAGGACCGTGCGGGCCCAGTTCTGGCTCTTGTTGCCGACGCGGAGGATCTCGCCGTTGCGCACGTACCAGACCGTCCCCTCGACGTCGCGCAGCCGGGTCACCCGCAGCCCCACGGCCTCGACCGTGCCGCCCGCCTCCCCGAGGTCCACGACGTCACCGACGCCGTACTGGTCCTCGAAGATCATGCAGATGCCGGAGAGGAAGTCCTTGACCAGGCTCTGCGCGCCGAAGCCGAGCGCGACGCCGACGACGCCCGCGCTGGCGACCAGCGGCCCGATCGGGTACCCCAGCTGCGCGACGGCCGTCACGGCGAAGATCGTCCAGATGACGATCGAGGCGACGCTCTTGAGCAGGGAGCCCATCGTCTGGGCCCGCTGGACCCGGCGTCCGGCGACCGGCGCGGGCGGCTCCGCGGGGTCCTGGTCGGGGCGGCGCCGCAGGATCGGCGAGGTCAGGCCCTCGGACGCGCGCAGCACCAGCCGGCCGATCAACCGATGGGCGAACCACCGGGCGGCGACCGCGAGCAGGGCCAGCACGAGGACCGACAGCGGCTTGGTGAGCACCCAGGTGACGACCTGCCCCTCCCAGTCGCGGCCGAGCCACCCTTGCAGCCAGCCGGTCCACTGCTCCAGGACGGCCCAAGGCGTGGCGGTGCCGGGGACCAGCAGGGGGGAGACCATGCCCGCGACGGTACGAGATCGGCCGGGGAGCACCAAACGGCGGTTGGGTACGCTGTTCGGCGTGACCAACCGTCCCGCACACCCCGTCCTGCGCCGTGCCGCGCGCGTCCTGGCGGTGACCCCAGCACTGGTCGTGACGACCCTCGCGGGCGCCGCCGTGGCCGACGCCCCCGCCTCCTGGGAGACCACCCCCGGGGTGTCGCCCCTCAGGGCGATCCTGGTCTACGCCGTCTTCCCCTTGGCGCTGTTCGTGGTGATCTCGCTGCTGGTCTACCTGCCCTCGATGCGGCACGGGGACCGGGCCTACCAGCCGGGCCAGGCCTGGCACAGCGAGCCCGAGTGGTTCGGCGGCCCCCGCACCGGCGCCGCCTCGCTGCCGGACGGCGGTGCCTCGGCGGCCCCGGGCCCGGACACCGAGCGAGGTGGCACCAGTGGCCGTTGGTGAGGCGTTCTCGTCCCCTGACCGCCAGGCGATCGACCGGGCGATCCGGGACGCCGAGACGGTCTCCCGCCTGGAGTTCTCGGTCTACGTCGGTCGCGCCGAGGGCGAGACCCGGCCGTTCGCCGAGCGCCTGCACGCCGCCCTCGTGGCGCCGAGCCGCTCGGTGCTGGTGCTGGTGGACCCCGCCGCCCGGCTGCTGGAGATCGTCACCGGTGCCGAGGCACGGCAGGTGCTCAGCGACGCGGAGGTCGAGCTCGCCGCGCTGACGATGCAGTCGGCGTTCACCGCGGGCGACCTCGTGGGCGGCATCACCCGTGGCGTGCAGCAGCTCGCCGACCACGCCCGCAAGCCGCAGCCCCGCCACGGCTGAGGAGGCCCGGGCGGCCGGTGGCCACCCGGGCATCGCTCAGGCGTCGGCGTCCTGCGCGGCCAGGGCCCGCTCGACGTCGTCGCGCGCCTCGCGCACGTAGCGCTTGGCGGCCGGGTTCGCCGGGGACTGCGCGAGCCAGGCGTCGACCCGCTCCAGCGTCTCGCGGCTGGTCAGCACCCGCGGGAACATGTACTCCAGCATCGTCGAGGCGATCTGCGTGCCGCGGTCCTCCCAGATGGTCTCCGCCTGCTCGAGGTAGCGCTCGAGGTAGGGGCCCAGCTGCTCGTCCTGGCCGACCGCGTCGAAGACGTAGGCGATGCTGCGCATCGTCTCGTTGGCGACCTCGTCGTCGAGGACGGCCGTGTGCCACGCCTCGGCCTTGGCCTCCTCCGACGGGACGACGGCCAGGGCGGCTGCGGCCCGCTCCCGGCCCGAGATGGTCCGGTCGCGCTCGAGCTCCTCCTCGACCCGCGCCCGGTCGGCGCGGCCGTGGGCTGCCAGCGCGGTCAGTGCGGCCCACCGGATGTCGGCGCCGACCACGAGCCCCTCGGGCACGCGGCTCCCGTCCAGCAGCCCCTCCAGGAGGTCGAGCCCGGCGTCACTGCGCGCCGCGCCGCCGTAGGGCGTCGGCGGCATCCG
>JAICLD010000289.1 GCA_025927595.1 Nocardioidaceae bacterium
GCGTCGGTGGCGCGTCGGTGGGGCGTCGGTCAGGCGGCGCTGGTGCCCGTCGAGGTCGAGGAGCCCGACCCGCCGGAGGAGCCGGACGTCGCGGCCGAGGACGTGCCCGCCTTCGCGCCGTCGCCGGAGCCCTTGGCGGGGCCCGTCTCGCCCTTGGCGGCCGGCTTGTCCGCCGGCTTGTCGCCCGGCTTGTCGCCCGGCTTGTCGGCTGCGCCGGAGCCGTTCGCCCGGGCGTCGGTGCGGCTGTCGGTGCGGTAGAAGCCGGAGCCCTTGAACACCACGCCCACCGCGTTGAAGACCTTGCGCAGCCGGCCCTGGCACTGCGGACAGGTGGTCAGCGCGTCGTCGGTGAAGCTCTGGAACTGCTCGAAGGCGTGGCCGCACTCGGTGCAGGAGTACTGGTAGGTCGGCACGGGTCCTCCACGGTCGGACGTCGCCCCGGGACGGGTCGGCTGGCACTCGGGGGCGGCGACTGCCAATTATCACAACACCGACCGGATTCGCCAACTTCCCGGTCCTCCGGACGGCCGCCGTGTCGCCCCGGCACAATGACGCCCGTGTCCGAGACCGCCGCGAGCCTCGCAGGTGCGCGGCGAGGCTTCCGCTCGTGGCCGCGGGCCGGTCGCTGGGCGTCGTACGCCGTGACCGTGCTGGTCCTGCTCGTCGTCGGGGCGCTGGTCACGGCCGTGCTCGTCGTCCGCCAGTCCTTCCCGCAGACCGACGGGACCATCGAGGTGCCGGGGCTCGACGGCCGGGTCACCGTGGTCCGCGACGACCACGGCATCCCGCAGGTGTACGCCGGGACCAGCCACGACCTCTTCTACGCGCAGGGTTTCGTGCAGGCCCAGGACCGGTTCTTCGAGATGGACGTGCGCCGCCACACCACGGCCGGCCGGCTCTCCGAGCTGTTCGGGGAGGCCACGCTCGACGTCGACAGGACCGTCCGCACCATGGGCTGGCGCCGCGTCGCCGAGGAGGAGCTGTCCCGCCTCAGCCCCCGCACCAAGGCCTACCTGCAGGCCTACAGCGACGGCGTCAACGCCTACGTCGGCCGGCACACGCCCGGCGAGATGTCACTGGAGTACACCGTCCTGGCTCGCAACGGGCTGCACCACTACCAGGCCCAGCCGTGGACCCCCGCGGACTCGGTGTCCTGGCTCAAGGCGATCGCGTGGGACCTGCGCGGCAACATGCAGGACGAGGTCCAGCGCGGCCTGCTGTCCGCCGGGCACGCGCGCGCCCGGATCTCGGAGCTGTACCCGCCGTACCCCTACGCGCGACACCGTCCGATCGTGCGCGACGGCTCCGTCGTGCACGGGCGGTTCGAGCAGCACGCCGGCACGGCGACCCGAGTGGCAGCGAGGCCGGCGCCGGCCCCGGCCGCTGTGCGGGCCCTGGCCCGCGTGGACCGGACCCTGCGCGCGATGCCGCGCCTGGGTGGCGGCAGCCCGTCGGAGGGCCTCGGCTCGAACGCCTGGGCGGTCGACGGCGCACACTCGACGACCGGCGCGCCGATCCTGGCCAACGACCCGCACCTGGCCGTCTCGCTGCCGGGGATCTGGTACCAGATGGGGCTGCACTGCCGCAGGGTCGCGGCGGCCTGCCCGTTCGACGTCAGCGGCTTCACGTTCTCCGGGATGCCGGGCGTCGTCATCGGCCACAACGACCGGGTCGCGTGGGGCTTCACCAACCTCGACCCGGACGTGACCGACCTGTTCCTCGAGAAGGTCAGCGGCCGGACCTACCTCTACGACCGCCGCCGCCTGCCGCTGCGGATGCACGACGAGACGATCAGGGTGCTGGGCCGGGACCGGCCGTACCGGTTCACGGTCCGGGCGACC
>JAICLD010000097.1 GCA_025927595.1 Nocardioidaceae bacterium
CGGCCATGCTGGTCCACTGCTGGCCGTCCCAGCCGACGTACTGCCGCTCGTCGGAGCAGATCGGACAGCCTGGCGGTGGCTGCGCGGTGTCTGGATGCTGCACACCGCACGTGGCGCAGATCCAGGCGGTCATCGACCGCTTCCTTCCATCACGGCGCGAGGACGGGATCGAACCACGGTCAGCCCTTCTTCAGCGCCTCGGCGAGCATCACGATGATGCCGCTCGGGCCGCGGACATACGTGAGCTTGTAGACGTCCTGGTAGGTCGCCACGCCGCGCAGCGGGTGACAGCCGTGCCTCGCGGCGATCTCAAGGGCCTCGTCGATGTCGTCGACGGAGAAGGCGACGCGGTGCATGCCGATCTCGTTGGGCAGGGTGGGCTTCGTCTCGATCGCGTGGGGGCGGATGTACTCGAAGAGCTCGAGGCGACCGTTGCCGTCCGGCGTCTGGAGCATGGCGATCTTGGCGTGGTTGCCGTCGAGGCCGACGGCGGTGTCGGTCCACTCCCCACTGACCGTGTCACGGCCGAGGACGGACAGGCCGAGGTCGGTGAAGAAGGCGATCGTCGCCTCCAGGTCGCGGACGGCGATGCCGACGTTCTCCAGCTTGATGGGCATGCGTGCACGTTACCGAGTCGGGGGACCGGTTCAGGGCCGTGAGGTGCCGGCACCGGACGGCGCCGGCTCATCCCGCGCCACCACCAGATCGCTGGCCTGACCGAGGCCGCCAGACCCGGCCTCACCTCAGGTGCCGGACGAAGAACCTGTCCGCGGCGTCCGCCGCCGACTGGGGGACGCCGGTGTGCCCGCCCATGTTGGCGTTCAACGTCTTCTCCTGGGAGCCGAAGGCGTCGAACAGGTCCAGTGCCGCCTGCCGGTCGTTTCCTTCGTCGTCCCATTGCAGCAGGACGTGCACCGGGATCGTGACCTGGCGGGCCTCGTCGAACATGGCGCGGGGGACGAAGCTCCCGGCGAAGAGACCGGCGGCCGCGATGCGCGGTTCGACCACCGCCAGACGGATGCCGATGGAGATCACTCCGCCCGAGTATCCGACCGGACCGCCGATCTCGGGCAGCGACAGGAGTGCATCGAGGGCGGACTGCCATTCCGGGACGGACTTGTCGACCAGCGGAAGGATCAGCCGGTCGACGATCTCGTCGTCGACAGACTCTCCGGCCGCCAGCGCCCTGTGCAGGTCGGCCCGGGCCTGCTCGGCGTCGGCCGATGGGGGCCGGTCACCGCTGCCGGGGAGCTCGATGGTGGCAGCGGCGAAGCCGTTCGTCGCGGAGTGCCGCGCCCGGGCGACCAGCCGGGGGTACATCGTGCGCAGTCCGCCCGGATGGCCGAGCAGGATCAGCGGCGCCGGTGCGGATGCGGATCCGGGAGTCCACACGATGCCGGGGATCTCGCCGAGGGTGAACTCGCGCTCGAGGACGCCGCCGTCGAGGCGGTGTGAGGAGGCGAACTGCATGGTCCCACGCTCGTCACCGTGCGCGAGACGAACGTGTGCCATGTGCCCATCGTGGCACTGCGTCCGTGGCCGGTGCATCAGCGGCTCGCGGTTCGGCGGTGTGGCCGGGCGCGCAACGCAGTGCGCTCCTCCTGCCGAAACGGCCCCGCCCAGCGTTCCTGCCGGTCGGGGCCGCTCTTCTCCAGCTGTACCCCCGACCGGATTCGAACCGGCGCTACCGCCTTGAGAGGGCGGCGTGCTAGGCCACTACACAACGGGGGCGAGGCGGACGCGACTCTAGCCAGGCCAGAGGCGGTGAGTCCAATCCAGGCACAGCACCGATGGAGGCGGTGGTGCCCGCTGGGGTACTAGGACTCGAACCTAGACTAACTGGACCAGAACCAGTCGGGCTGCCAATTACCCCATACCCCATGGGTGTGCTCCTTGCGAAGCCCGGATGAGGATACACGGCGCATCATCCGGCCTCCAAAACGGGCACACGGGGCGGCTGGGTGCGGGTCTGGAGGCCCATCCGGCGGCCGACGAGGAGCACCAGGACGACGTACACGCCGGACTGGGTGACGGTGAGCGCGATGTTCCACCAGCCCACCTCGTCGACGTTCAGGGTCGAGGTGAGGTCGCCGAAGGCCAGGGCCAGACCGAAGGCGAGGAAGTTGTTGAGGACGTGCAGCGCGATGCCCGCCTCGAGCCCACCGGTGCGGGTCACGAGCCAGCCCGCGATCAGGCCGAAGGCGAAGCGGTCGAAGAACAGCGGGAAGTTCTGCGTCCCGTGCGCGAGCGCGAAGAGGGTGGCGGTGGCGACGATCGCGATCCAGCGGTTGCCGAACAGCGACCCGAAGGCCATCAGCAGGTAGCCGCGGAAGAGGTACTCCTCCCCCGCTGCCTGGAACGGCGTCGTGAGCAGCACGACCAGCGCGCTCAGGGCCGTCCCGGTGGTGAAGTGGTGCAGGTGGCCGCTCAGCTGCTCACCGCCCGCGGTCGGGACCACCGACGCGACCAGGAGCTGGGCCACCAGCGCGACGACTGCGAGAACGAGGCAGATCGCCAGGAACCGCCAGCGCAGCCTGGGTACGACGGACGCCAGCCACCGTGGCCGCATCCGGTGCACGACGCGGATCACCAGCCACGTCACGAGGATCATCGAGCCGAGCACGGCGTTGAGGTACAGCAGCGCCGCGGGGTCCACGGTCTGCAGGGTCATCGCCTTCTGGAACTTGTCGAGGAAGGGACCGCCCTCGACCGCCACGGCGACCGCGAGCAGCGGCAGCATCAGCAGCGGCATCACGACGATCAGCGCGACCCCCGCCGTGAGGATGCCGACGACCGGCTTCCACCACGCGTAGGACCACGTCCGGAGCATGAGGTGGTAGGGCGTGGGCTCCGGGTGCGGGAAGCTGCGGTCGCCCGTGACCGAGCTCGTCACGCTCACGGGCTAGCCCTCCCGGGCGCCGGCGAGCCGCGCCAGCGAACGGTCCCGGCCCAGCAGCTCCAGGGACTCGAACAGCGGCGGAGACACCCGACGGCCGGTCACCGCGACCCGCACCGGACCGAAGGCGTTGCGGGGCTTGAGCCCCAGGCCGTCGACGAGCGCCTCTCGCAGCGCCTGCTCGATGGCAGCGGTGTCCCAGGTGGTGAGCCGGTCCAACGCGTCGTGCGCCGCGCCCACGACCGCGCGGCCGTCGGCGTCGAGCAGCTTGGCCGCGTCCGCTGGGTCACGGGTGAACGACGCGTCGGCGACGAACAGGAAGCCCAGCATGTCGACCGCCTCGGCGAGCGTCGTCATCCTCTCGTGCACCAAGGGTGTCGCCCGAGCCAGCAGGTCGCGCTGTCCGTCCTCGACGTGCCCGGGCAGGACGCCGGCGTGCTGGAGGTAGGGCAGCAGCCGGTCGGTGAGCTCCTCGACCGGCAGGGCGCGCAGGTGGGCGGCGTTGATCGCCTCCGCCTTCTTCAGGTCGAAGCGCGCGGGGTTGGGGTTGACCCGCTCGAGCCGGAACGCCTCGACCATCTCCTGCATGGAGAAGACGTCACGGTCCTCGGCGATCGCCCAGCCGAGGAGCGCCAGGTAGTTCAGCAGCCCCTCGGGCAGGAAGCCGCGCTCGCGGTAGCCGAGCAGGTTCGACTCGGGGTCCCGCTTGGACAGCTTCTTGTTGCCCTGCCCCATGACGTAGGGAAGGTGCCCGAACCGGGGCGTGTGCCCGGGGCCGACCCCGATCTCGGCGAGCGCGTCGTAGAGCGCGATCTGCCGGGGCGTGGAGGACAGCAGGTCCTCGCCGCGCAGCACGTGGGTGATCTCCATGAGCGCGTCGTCGACCGGGTTCACCAGCGTGTACAGCGGGTGGCCGTTGGCCCGGACCAGCACGTAGTCCGGGACGTTCTCGGGCCGGAAGGTGATCTCCCCGCGGATCAGGTCGGTGAAGGTCAGCTCCCGGTCCGGCATCCGGAAGCGCAGCACCGGCCGGCGTCCCTCGCCACGGTAGGCCTCGACCTGCTCGGCGCCCAGCTCCCGGCAGTGCCCGTCGTACCCCGGGGCCCGGCCCTCGGAGCGGGCGCGCTCGTTGCGCTCGTCGAGCTCCTCGGCGGTGCAGTAGCAGTGGTAGGCGCGGCCGCTCTCGTGCAGGCGCCTCGCCACGTCGGCGTACACGTCGAACCGCTGCGACTGGAAGTACGGTCCGTGCGGGCCCTCGACCCCCGGGCCCTCGTCCCACTCGAAGCCCAGCCAGCGCATCACCTCGATGATCGCGTCGTAGGACTCCTGGGTGTTGCGCGCGGTGTCGGTGTCCTCCACGCGGAACACGAACGTGCCGCCGTGGTGGCGGGCGAACGCCCAGTTGAACAGCGCCGTCCGCGCGAGGCCGACGTGCGGCGAGCCCGTCGGCGAGGGGCAGAAGCGGACCCGCACCGAGGGACCCCGGCCGGCCTCAGTCACGGGAGGCCACCGTGTTGGTGAGGGAGCCGATGCCCGCGACGGTGACCTCGACCTCGTCGCCGACCTGCATCGGCCCGACGCCCTCGGGGGTGCCGGTGAGGATCACGTCCCCCGGCAGCAGCGTCATCACGCTGGACACGTGCGCCACCAGCGCGGGCACGTCGTGGATCATGTCGCGGGTCGTCCCGTCCTGGCGGAGGTCGCCGTTGAGGTGGGTGGTCACCCGCAGGTCCGACACGTCGAGCTCGGTCTCGATCCACGGCCCCAGCGGGCAGAAGGAGTCGAAGCCCTTGGCCCGGGTGAACTGCACGTCGCTGCGCTGCAGGTCGCGCGCGGTGACGTCGTTGCCGACCGTGTAGCCGTAGATGACGTCGGCGACCCGCTCCGGAGCGACGTCGCGGCAGATCCGGGAGATGACGACGGCGAGCTCGCCCTCGTAGTGCACCTCCGAGGACTGGCGCGGGTAGAACACCGGGTCGCCGGGACCGACCACGGAGGTGTTGGGCTTGAGGAACATCAGCGGCTCGTCGGGCGCCTTACCCCCCATCTCGGCGGCGTGCGCGGCGTAGTTCTTGCCGATGCCGACGACCTTGCTGCGCGGGAGGACCGGCGCGAGCAGCCGCACCTGGGACAGCGGCACCTCGGTGTCGGTGAGCTGGACCCCGACGTGGAGGGGGTCACCGGCCAGGCCGACGAGCACGGTGTCCTCCGCGGGGATGCCGAGCGCGTCGACGTCCCCGGTCACCACGCCGAACTGCGGCTCGTCCCCTGTCGTGAATCTCGCGATGCGCACCCGGTGAGCCTACCGGCGGGCCGGGACCCGGCAGGTCCCTACCCTGGCGGGTGTGGAAACCCTGCTCCCGGCGGCCTGGACGGCCCGGCGGTCCGCTCACGAGGACCGGGTGGACGCCTGGCTGGTGCCGCACCTGGAGCGCCGTCGCCGCGGGGTGGCGCATCCGGTCGAGGACTTCCTCTTCGACTACTACTCCCAGCGCCCGGCCGCGCTCCGACGATGGCACCCGGGGTACGGGACCGGGCTGGTCGACGCTCCCGACCACCTCCTCCTCAAGGGGTACGTCGACGAGGCCGGCGCCGCGACGGTGTCGGCCGCCCACGTCCGCTCCCAGCGGCCGCTGCTCGACGGGCTGCACGCACTGCTGAGCGCGACCGAGGGCCGGCCGCCACGGCTGGGGTGCTTCGGGATGCACGAGTGGGCGATGGTCTACCGGCACCGCCAGGAGGCGGTCCGGCACCGCGCGTGGCCGCTGCGGCTCGGCGGTCGCGGCACCGACCGGGTGGTGGAGTCCCACCGGATCGCCTGCACGCACTTCGACGCCTTCCGGTTCTTCACCGACGAGGCGCGGCCGCTCAACACCCTGCAGCCCGGGCGCGAGGACCGGGCGGCGTTCGAGCAGCCCGGCTGCCTGCACGCGGGCATGGACCTCTACAAGCATGCGTTCCGGCTCACGCCCATGGTGGCCTCGGAGCTCGTCGCCGACTGCTTCGAGCTGGCCCGCGACATCCGGGTGCTCGACATGCGCGCGTCGCCGTACGACCTGTCCCGGCTGGGCTACGCGCCGGTCCGGGTCGAGACGCCGGAGGGCAGGCGGGAGTACGTCTCGGCGCAGCAGCGGTTCGCCGCGCGGGGCGCCCCGTTGCGGCGTCGGCTCGTCGAGGACTGCGAGCGCCTGATGGCCGTGTGAGCCCGCCGAGCACCCCCGCGCGACCCTGCGTGGACGCGGACGGTCCCGCCGAGACCTCAGTCTCGACGGGACCGTCGTCGTGTGCTGTGCCGGCTGCTCAGCCGGTGCCTACCGGGGTCACCGGTCGACGCTGGTGATCCAGCCGGCGTTGGGCGACCCGACACCGGTCACGTCGTCCCAGCCCTTCGCCGTGGCGAGCGAGGAGTCCTGGTCGAAGGCCCGCACGCTGTAGAGCAGGCCACCTGAGGCGTCCTGGCTGTTCGCGAAGTCCACGCGCACGTTGCCCACGTCGGAGGGCGTACCCGAGACGTCGGTGAACACCGAGCTGCCGGCCTGGCTGTAGACCAGCGGGTTGAGGAAGCCGAGGCGTCCTCCCGCGTGCTGCTGGAGCAGCGCGGTCATGCCGGCGTACATCGGCGAGGCGAGGCTGGTCCCGCCGAGGCGGAACTCGTCGTAGTAGACGCCGTCGGAGAACGTCTGCGTCTGGCCGATCAGCATGCCGGTCGTCGGGTCGGCGTCCAGCCCCACGTCGGGGACCGCACGCCCGGAGCCGTAGTGCCCGGGCACCACGCCGCGCTGGTAGGCCGGGCGGTCGAACAGACCGGAGACGCCGCCGCCGGCCCCGGAGGTGAAGCCGACCGGGTCCCAGTGGTCCTGGGTCGCGGACAGGCTGTACTTCTCGGTGCCCCAGCCGGTCTGGAAGTCGAACGAGCCGTCGGCGCCGATCGCGTCCGAGGTCCCGCCGACCGCCGTGGCGTACGGGTCGGACGCCGGGTAGTCGGGCTGGCGCAGGCCGGTGCCGGCGAGGTTGTCGCCGGAGTCCCCGGAGGAGAACAGGAAGCCGATGCCCTGCAGGGCGCCCTGGAGGAACACCTGCTCGTAGGCGGCGACGGCCTGGGCGCTCTCGTTCTGCTCCAGGTCGCTCCAGGAGTTGCTGACGACGGACGCCTTGTCCTGGTCGACGACCTTGCCGAGCGTGGCGAGGAAGTCGTCGTCGTAGCAGCTCGGCGAGGCGTAGTAGCGGATGTTCGCAGCGGGCGCCATCGCGTGGACGGCCTCGACGTCGAGGGTCTCCTCGCCGTACCAGCCCGACGGGCCGCAGGCGTCCTCGCTGTTGTAGGAGGAGGGGAGGACCTGCTTGAGCTGGCCGCGGGCGTAGCCGCCGTCGCCGTGCCGGGTGGCGTAGGTCTGCGCGTCCTGGGCGATGGTGGGTGAGGCGTACGCGTCGGTGATCGCCACGGTGACGCCGCGGCCGTCGAGCGCGCTGTTGCCCTCGTAGGCGGCCCGGAACTGCGGGCCGGTGTACCCGCAGACGGCATAGGGCAGCCGCTCGCCGTGGAAGCGACGCAGCTTGGTCTTGTAGTCGGCTTGGTACGTGGCGGTGACCTGGCCGTAGTAGTGCGAGCAGGGCCGCGCGTTGCGGAACCCCGCGGGCGGCGGAGCGGCGTTGTGGCTCATCGTGTGCCGGGTCGTGTCGAGCCCGGTCACGGTGGTGACCAGCGGTGCGAGCGCGGCCGGAACGGAGACCGCGGCGGCGTTGGCCTGCACGACGTGGCCCCGGTGCTGGAACCGCTTCATCGCGACGTCGAAGGCCTTCTCGACCGCGGCGTTGTCACCCCTGACCGACACGAAGCGACGGTGCGGCTCGACTCCGGTGACGTGGAGGTCGAAGCCGCGCAGGAAGCCGGTGACCGTCCGCAGCGACGAGGTGCTCGGGTCGAAGCGGGCGTGGTACTGCGCCGCGGTGACGTAGTGCCGGTACGACGGGCTGGCCGGGTCCGACACGTCGGCGACGGCCGACGTGAGCGCCGTGAGGCCGCCGCGAGGGGCGAGGTAGACCCGGAAGGTCGAGGTGGCCGAGGAGGGGGCCGCGCCCAGGCTCTGCGCCCGGTGCACCCAGGTCGGCGCCGTGCGGGGCACCTCGTGGCGCCGGGGAGAGGCGGTCGCGCTCGGCGCCGCGGCGAGGCCGGTGGCGGCCAGCGCCCCGACGACGGCCATGACCGAGAGCGAGGTTGTCGCTTTCTGCATGCGCATCCTTTGCGTAGGTTTCGGTCGGGTTGACCGAGGACGAGCGACAACCTATGTGCCGGATGTGACGGTTGGGAAGGGTCACCAACAGTTTGGTCGTGCAACCGCCGGGGGCGCGGCGGCCTCCACCTGGGCGGCGGCGGCGAGCAGCAGCTCCTCCTCCGCGGGCCGCGCGGCCAGCATGACGCCGACCGGAAGACCGTCGGCGGTGCGGTGCAGCGGCAGCGAGATCGCCGGCATCCCGGTCAGGTTCCAGGCCGATGTCCACGGCGTGAACGCCTTCTGGCTCTCGAAGTCGCGGGCCGGGTCCGCGTCGTCGCGGATCTCCCCGATCCGCAGCGGTGGTGCGGCCACGGTCGGGGTGAGCACCAGGTCGTAGGGCGCCAGCGCGGACAGCGCCCGGGCGCCGATGCGGCGCAGCTCGCCCACCGCCCGCCCGAACTCGGGTCCGGACACCGCCTCCCCCCGCTCGCGCAGCCACCGGGTCAGCGGACGCAGCCGGTGCCGGCGCTCGACCGGCACGGGGGCCAGGGCCGTCAGCACCGACCAGCAGGTCTCGAAGGTCGCGACCGCCTCCGGCGGCACGGGTACGTCGACGTCCTCCACGTCGTGGCCCAGGGACGCCAGCAGCGTGCTCGCGTCCTCGTAGCCGCGCACCACCTCGGGGTGGACGACGGCGTCGGCGATCACGGGCCGCACGAACCGGGCCACGCGCAGCCGGCGCGGGGGCACGTCGCAGGCCTCGAGGAAGCTCCGCCGCGGCGGCGGCGCCCAGAACGGGTCGCCGACCTCGCGCCCGGCCATCACGTCGAGCAGCGCGGCCGCGTCGCGGACCGTCCGGGCCAGGGAGCCGTTGGTCCCGAGCCCCACCGGGTCCCCGTGCGTCGGTGCCCCGCTGATCCGGCCGCGGGAGGGCTTGAGGCCCACGAGGCCGCAGCAGCTGGCGGGGATCCGGATCGAGCCGCCGCCGTCGGAGCCCTGCGCGACCGGGACCAGCCCCGCCGCGACCGCGGCGGCGGCCCCGCCGCTCGAGCCGCCCGCCATCCGCTCGAGGTCCCAGGGCGTGCGCGAGGGCGGCGCGTTGTCGGGCTCGGTGTAGCAGGGCGAGCCGAGCTCCGGCGTGCTGGTCTTGCCGAGGCTGACCAGGCCGGCCGCCTCCATGCGCAGGACCACCTCGTCGGACACCTCGGGCACGAACCCGGCGAAGGCGGCCGAGCCCATCTCGGTCACGACGCCGGCCGTGAGGTTGAGGTCCTTGACGGCCGTCGGGACGCCGTACAGCGGCGAGGCCGGAGGCCCGGAGGGCGTCCCGGCGGAGCGGGAGGCGGCCGCGCGCCGGGCCCGGTCGGCGGTCACCGTGACGAACGCCCCGACGGTGTCGGAGAGCCGGTCCACCCGCTCGAGGTAGTGCTCGACCAGCTCGGCCGGTGACACCTCCCCGGCTCGGACGGCCGCGCCCTGCTCGAGCGCGGTCAGGTCGTGCAGCCGGCTCACGAGCGCCCCACCTGCGCCGAGGGGTCATCTCCTCCGGCGACACGCGGAGAGACCCCGGAGGAGGTGACCCCTCGGCGCAGGCCGTAGGTGACCCCGTCGAGCAGGGCCTCCCAGGATGCCTCGATGACGTTGTGGCCGACGCCGACCGTGACCCACGAGGCCTCGCCGTCGGTGGTCTCGATCAGCACCCGGGTGACCGCGTCGGTGCCGTGGCCCTGGTCGAGGATCCGGACCTTGTAGTCGATCAGCTCGAAGCGAGCCAGCTGCGGGTAGGCCCGCTCGGTCGCGGCGCGCAGCGCCTGGTCCAGCGCGTTGACGGGACCGTTGCCCTCCCCCGTCGTCACGATCCGGACCCCGCCGGCGTGCAGCTTGACGGTTGCCTCCGAGACCGCCTCGGCCCCCGGGGTGGAGTCGGTGATCACCCGCCACGACTCGACGTCGACGTACGACGGACGGGCGCCCTCCACCTCCTCCATGAGCAGCAGCTCGAAGGAGGCGTCGGCGGCCTCGAAGGTGTAGCCGCGGGACTCCAGCTCCTTGACCCGGGCGGTGACCCGGGCCACCAGCTCCTTGCCGTCGGGTCGTCCGGCGAGGTCGAAGCCGAGCTCGGCGCCCTTGAGCTCGATGCTGGCCCGCCCCGCCATCTCGGAGACCAGCAGCCGCATGTCGTTGCCGACGAGCATCGGGTCCATGTGCTGGTAGAGGAACGGGTCGACCCGGATCGCGCTGGCGTGCAGACCGGCCTTGTGCGCGAACGCGCTGACGCCCACGTAGGGCTGCCGGGAGGCGGGCGGCACGTTCGTGACGTCGGCGACCGCGTGCGCGGTGCGGGTCGCCTCGCGCAGCCGGCCGTCGGGGAGGACGGACCGGCCGAGCTTGAGCTCGAGGTTCGCCACGACCGAGACGAGGTCGGCGTTGCCGGTCCGCTCGCCGTAGCCGTTGAGCGTTCCCTGCACGTGGGTCGCCCCGGCGTCGACGGCAGCGAGC
>JAICLD010000249.1 GCA_025927595.1 Nocardioidaceae bacterium
CTGCCGCGGTCGTTCTCTCGACGGCAGTCCATCCCCGCCCAGCTGGCCCGCACCGGCGCCCGGGCGACCGCGGTCGTCTCCCCCGACGAGGCGTCGCTGGCCGCGATCGGCCGCAACGTCCTCGACCCGGCGCAGCGGGCTGCCTCGGCGCGGGCCGGGCGGGTGCAGGCGGCCTCGGTGGGGGCGGACGTGGCGCGGGCGTGGACCGGCGGCTGAGCGCCCTCAGAGCCAGCCGGCCAGGCGACCCAGCAGCGTGCCCGGGCGCCAGGGTGCGCCGGGCCACGGGTCCCACACGACGCCTCCGGTGACCAGCAGCGCCAGCCCGGTCGCGGCGGCGAGGACGGCGAGACCGACCGCGACCCAGCCGGTCCACGTCCTCCTCGTCAGCGCCAGCACCAGGCGGCGGGTGGGCTCGCGGAGCCGCCGCGCGTGCGGCCCCCACCACAGCGACAAGGAGAGCACCGTGCCCATCAGCAGCATCCCGGGCGCCGCCGGGCCACCGAAGATCAGGTAGGCGAACCCCGTGGCGAACGCGACCAGCGCCGCGAGCACCACGAGCACCAGAGTGCCGGCGACCGCGACGAGCAGGTACCACGGCGTGCTCAGCACGGTCAGCGGCCCGTCGTACCACCGTCGCCGGCCGCGCAGGTGCTGCCGGGCGCGGGCGGAGTCGGTGGTCCACGACAGCGTGCGCGCGACCAGGACGAGAGGCGCGAGCACCGCCAGGCACAGGTACGGCGCGTGCGCGAACGCCGTGGCCACGGTGGCGGACAGCCCGGCCAGCAGGGCCCCGCGCTGCACCCGCGGCAGCCCGCGAGGGGGCGGGCGCCAGCGCTCCAGCGGCACCAGCCGCGGCCGGGCGTCGGCCGTCGACGCGTCTGCCGGGACCGGAGGCGCCGGCAGGACGGGGGCGACCACGGTGACCGGGCGGGTCCGCGGGCCCGCGCTCCCGGTCGCGGTCGGGGCGTCGGCCGCACCCGGGTCTGGCCAGGGACCGGCCAGCGAGGCCAGCACCGCCGCCAGCTCCGGCCGGTCGGCCGGGCGGGGAGCGAGGCAGTCGGTGAGCAGCGGCCGCAGGTAGCCGGGGACCGCGGAGAGGTCGTGCTCACCGCGGCGGACCCGGTCCATCACCGCCATGGCCGGCCCGCCGCCGAACGGCGGCCGGCCGGTCGCCGCGTAGGCCACCGTCGCCGCCCACGAGTGGACGTCGGAGGCGGTGGTGGCGTCCTCGCCGTAGAGGATCTCGGGCGCCAGGTAGCCGGGGGTGCCGAGCAGCCAGCCGACCTGGGTGAGCCGGGTGTCCTCCGCAGCGCGGGCCAGCCCGAAGTCGATGAGGACGGGGTCGCCCCCCTCGAGCAGCACGTTCGAGGGCTTGACGTCGCGGTGCAGCACCCCCACGGCGTGCACGGCGAGCACCGCCTCGGCCAGGCCGGCGGCGACGTGGACGAGGTCCGCCCCGATGAGCGGCCCCTCCCCCTCCACGTGCTCGTGCAGCGTGGGCCCCGCGACGTAGCGGGTGGCGACGTACGGGGTCGGTCCCCACGGGTCTGCGTCCACGACGCCGGCGACCCGGGGACTGGCGACGCGGCGCAGGGCCTCGACCTCCCGGACCAGCCGGGCGCGGCTCTCGTGGTCGCCGACGACGTGCGGACGCAGCACCTGCAGGGCCACCTGCCGCCCGTCGGCCGCCTGGGCCAGGTGGACGACGCCCATCCCGCCCTCGCCGATCCTCGTGAGCAGCCGGTAGCCGCCGACCCGCGGCGCCCGGCTCATCGCGGGGCGCCGGGGTGCCCCGGGTGGCGGGTGGCGTCGCGGCGGGTGCGCAGCAGCCGCAGGCCCCAGGGGTCGCGGCGGTGGGGTGCAGGCACGCTCAGAGCACGCGGTGCATCCAGCCGAAGGTGTCCTCGGCGCGGCCGTACTGGAGGTCGACGAGCGCGGTGCGCACCTCGCCGGTGACGGGACCGGTGGTGTCGTCGCCGACCTCGCCGCCGCCCCACCGCAGGCGGCCGACCGGGGTCACGACGGCGGCGGTGCCGCAGGCGAACACCTCGGTGATCCGCCCTGAGCCGACCCCCTGGCGCCACTCGTCGATGCTGACGGGGCGCTCCTCGACGGCGTGGCCGAGCTTGCCGCACAGCTCGATGATCGAGCTGCGGGTGATTCCCTCCAGGATCGTCCCGGAGGTCTCCGGGGTCACCACCGTGCCGTCGTCCTGCACGAAGTAGAGGTTCATGCCGCCGAGCTCCTCGACGTACCGGCCCTCGGCGGAGTCCAGGAACACCACCTGGTCGCAGCCCTGCTCGGTCGCCTCCTGCTGCGCCACGAGGGAGCTGGCGTAGTTGCCGCCGGTCTTGGCCGCCCCCATCCCGCCGCGCCCGGCGCGGGTGTACTCCTCGCTGAGCCAGATCGAGACCGGCTGCACGCCGTTGGCGAAGTAGGCGCCCGCGGGCGAGGCGATCACCAGGTAGGTGACGTGCCGGGCCGGGCGGACGCCGAGGAAGGCCTCGCTGCCGAACATGAACGGCCGCAGGTAGAGGCTCTTCTCGCCGGCCTGCTCGGGCACCCACCGCTCGTCGACGCGGACCAGCGCGTCGACGGAGGCGACGAAGTCCTCGACCGGCAGGACGGGCAGCGCGAGCCGCCGCGACGAGCGCGTCATCCGCGCGGCGTTCTCCTCGGGACGGAAGGTCCACACGGAGCCGTCCTCGTGGCGGTAGGCCTTGAGCCCCTCGAAGATCTCCTGCGCGTAGTGCAGGACCGCCGTCGCGGGGTCCAGCGACAACGGGGCGTACGGCGTCACGCGGGCGTCGTGCCAGCCGCGCTCGGGAGTCCACTCGGCCAGGAACATGTGGTCGGTGAAGTGCTGGCCGAAGCCCGGGCTCTCCAGGATCGCCGCGAGCCGGTCGTGGCTCACGGGACGGTCGGTGGTCGTCACCTCGATCTGCAGCGGGCTGTCCATAGGATGCACGGTACCCGGCCTCCGGCGGGGTCAGCGGGGGCAGGCGGACGAGGGCCAGTCGAGGGCCGGGCGAGGGTCGGGCGAGGGTCAGCCGGCGACCCGCGCGGCGACGGCGTCGCCGATCTCGGCGGTGCGCCGGCTGCCGCCGGGGACGCGTGCGGCCAGCTCGGCGACCACGGCGTCCTCGACGGCCCGGGCCGCGGCGTCGAGCCCGAGGTGCTCCAGGAGCAGCGCCCCGGACAGGATCGCGGCCGTCGGGTCGGCCTGCTGCCGGCCCGCGATGTCGGGAGCCGAGCCGTGCACCGGCTCGAACATGCTCGGCGTCGTGCGGTCTGGGTTGATGTTGCCGCTGGCGGCGAGGCCGATCCCGCCGGTCACCGCTGCGGCGAGGTCGGTGAGGATGTCACCGAACAGGTTGTCGGTCACGACGACGTCGAAGCGCCCGGGGTCGGTGACCAGGAAGATCGTCGCGGCGTCGACGTGCAGGTAGTCCACGCTGACGTCGGGGTACTCCTCGCCGACCTCGCCCATCACCCGGGACCAGACCCGGCCCGCGTGCACCAGGACGTTGGTCTTGTGCACCCAGGTGAGCCGCTTGCGGTCCCGCTTGCGGGCCCGCTCGAAGGCGTCCCGGACGACCCGCTCGACGCCGAACGCGGTGTTGAGGCTGACCTCCGTGGCGACCTCGTGCGGCGTCCCGGCGCGCATCGAGCCGCCGTTGCCGACGTACGGTCCCTCGGTGCCCTCACGCACCACCACGAAGTCGACCTGGCCCGGGGCGGCGAGCGGCGAGTCCGCGCCCGGGAGGATCCGGGACGGGCGCAGGTTGACGTAGTGGTCGAGCTCGAAGCGCAGCCGCAGCAGCAGCCCGCGCTCGAGCAGCCCGGCGGGCAGCCGGACGTCGCCCGGCCGCCCGCCGACCGCGCCGAGCAGGATCGCGTCGTGCTCGCGGATCTCCGCGAGCACGGAGTCGGGCAGCACCTCGCCGGTCGCGAGGTACCGCTCGGCCCCGAGCTCGTAGCGGGTGGGCGCGAGCTTGACCCCTCCTCCAGGTCCGGCGGCC
>JAICLD010000263.1 GCA_025927595.1 Nocardioidaceae bacterium
CTGCTCATGGCGCTGGCCGACGAGGGCAACCACCAGCTGCTCGAGCGCGACCTCCGCTACGCGTGGTGGAACAACCACCGGGTCGTCGACGCGGCGATCGGCACGTTCATCGAGTACGGCACGAAGGACCGGCGGAAGGACCGGGAGTCGTACGCGGAGATGTGGCGGCGCTGGATCTACGACGACTACTACCGGTCCTACCTGGTGCCGCTGGAGAAGTACGGCCTGGTGATCCCGCACGACCTCATCGAGGAGTCCTGGAAGCAGATCTGGGAGAAGGGCTACGTGCACGAGGTGGCCCAGTTCTTCGCCACCGGCTGGCTCGCCAACTACTGGCGGATCGACGGGATGACCGACGAGGACTTCGAGTGGTTCGAGTACAAGTACCCGGGCTGGTACGACAAGTACGGCGCCTGGTGGGAGAACTACACCAGGCTGTCGATCCCGAACGGGCACAACCCGATCGCGCTCGAGGACGTCGACTACGTCTACCCGTCGCGCTGCTGGACCTGCATGGTGCCGTGCCTGGTCCGGGAGGACATGGTCATGGCCGAGGTCGACGGCCAGTGGCGGACGTACTGCCACGAGGCGTGCCGGTGGACCGACGTCGAGGCGTTCCGGCCGACGTACCAGGGCCGGCAGACCCCGAACATGGGCCAGCTGATCGGCAAGCGCGAGTGGGAGACCCTCTACCACGGCTGGAACTGGGCCGACGTGGTCTCCGACATGGGCTACGTGCGTGACGACGGCAAGACCCTGGTCGCGCAGCCGCACCTCAACCTCGGCGACCAGAAGAAGATGTGGACGCTGGACCACCTGCGCCGGTGCCCGCCGCTGCAGAGCCCCAACGTCCTGCTCAACCAGATGACCGACGACGAGCGGGCCGCCTTCCAGGCCGACTACAACAAGCAGGGCCCGGCCGGTCGGCCGGCGCCGGCGAGCGCCTGAGCCCCGGGTCGGGTGCGCAGGTGAGCGGGAGGGCCGGGGCCGAGGTCGCGGCCCTCCCGCGCCGGCTCCATCGGGGCCGTCCACTGTGGAGGGTGGTTGGTCGGGATGGCTGACAGGCATCTTGTCCGGTTCGAGCCGGTAGGCATCGAGATCGAGGTCGGGGAGGAGCAGACGATCCTGCGGGCGGCGGCCGAGCAGGGGCTCATGCTCATGCACGGGTGCAAGGAGGGCCAGTGCGCGGCCTGCAAGTCGTTCGTGCTCGACGGCGAGGACATCGAGCTGGACAAGTACTCGACGTTCGCGCTGCCCGACTTCGAGAAGGACGAGGGCTTCACGCTGCTGTGCCGGGCGCACGTCTACGAGGACGTGACGATCGAGCTCCTGCACTACGACGAGGAGCTGATCAAGTCCGGGCTTCCGCTGCAGCGCGCGACCGCCGAGGTGGCCGCGATCGAGGAGGTCACCCACGACCTGCGGCACGTCACGCTGACCCTGCTCGACCCCACCGAGCTGCGCTACTTCCCGGGTCAGTACGTCGACGTCACGGTGCCGCACCACGGGGTGACCCGGTCGTTCTCGATGGCGAACACCCCGACCGGCCGCGCCGGCACCCTCGAGTTCGTCATCAAGGTCTATCCCGACGGGCATTTCTCCTCGTTGCTGGCCGGCGGCGGCCTGTCCGTCGGGGACCGGGTCGAGGTCGTCGGCCCGTACGGGGTGTTCACCCTGCGGGAGGGCAGCGACGCGCGGATCGTGCTGGTCGGCGGCGGCGCCGGCATGGCCCCGATCCTCGCCCTGCTGCGGGCACTGGCCGAGCGCGGATCCGGCCGGGACATCGTCTTCTACTACGGCGCCCGGACCACGCGCGACCTGTGCTTCGAGGACGAGCTGCACGAGCTGGAGCGGGCGCTGCCCCGCTTCCGCTACGTGCCGGCCCTGTCCGAGCCGGACAGTGCCGACAGTGCCGGCTGGGACGGCGAGACCGGCTTCGTCACCGACGTGCTCAAGCGGAGGGAGGAGAGCCTGACCGGCGCCCACGCCTACGTGTGCGGGCCGCCGCCGATGGTCGAGGCGGCGATGCCCGTGCTGGAAGGCCTCGGCGTCGAGGAGAGACGGATCTACTACGACAAGTTCACCACCACAGGAAACGCCGAGAAGTGACGGCGGCGCCTGAGGCGGCAATGCCGATGTGGGAGCCGGGGCACCCAGCGATGGGAACCGACCGGCCGCGTCGTGAGCACCGACCCTCCGGACGCAACCGGACCTGTCCGCACTACTGGAGAGGAATCCGATGACCACTGCGGAGCAGCCCGTCGAGCGAAGCGTGCCGAAGCCGGTCTTCACCGACGCCGAGGCCGGAGCCAAGCAGTTCCCCGACTCCGACAACCGCCGCTACACCTACTTCGTCCCGCAGAAGCGCAAGCAGACCCACTACGAGGACGTGACCGTCGAGGTCCAGCCGGACCCTCGGCACTACCTGGCCCAGGGCTGGCTGTACGGGTTCTCCGACGGCCGCGGCGGCTACCCGCTGGACTGGACCGTGCTCAAGGCCTGGGGCAGCGACCGGCCCGAGCCGGAGCGGTACCCCGGCTCCGGCGGCAAGGGCTACGACTGGCCGGCACACGGCTGGCACGAGTTCCGCGACCCGAACGAGGAGTGGGAGCTCACCCTCTACCGCTACAACGCCAACGTCGTCCGCCAGGTCAACGCCAACATCGACGCGGCCAAGGAGACCAAGGCGTTCGACCAGTGGAACCCGAACTGGGTGCAGTTCGTCGCCCGCAACGTCGGAGCCTGGATGCACGTCGAGCACGGCCTCGGCCTCTACGCCCTCGCCAACGCGCAGCGGCGGGCGCCGACCAACATGCACAACAACGCGATCTCGGTGAACTCGATGCACCGCATCCGGTTCGCCCAGGACCTCGCGCTCTACAACCTCACGCTGTCCGAGGAGGTCCCGGGCTTCGACGGCGCCGCGCACATCGAGACCTGGAACTCCGACCCGGCGTGGCAGGGTGTCCGCGAGGTGGCCGAGCAGCTGACCGCGGCCTGGGACTGGTGCGAGGTCGTCTTCGCGACGAACATCGTGTTCGAGCCGCTGGTGGGCGAGCTGTTCCGCAGCCAGCTGGTCCAGCACGCGGCCCCGCACAACGGCGACTTCGTCACCCCGACGGTCGTCGGCGCCGGCGAGTACGACTACGCGCAGCGGGACCTGCGCTACACGCGGGCGATGTTCCAGCTGCTCACCGGCGACCGCGAGTTCGCCGCCCACAACAAGGAGATCCTGCAGCGCTGGCTGTCCACCTGGACCGAGCGCAGCATCACCGCCGCCCGCAAGCTGCAGCCGCTCTGGTCGCAGTCGGACGCCCGGCCGCCGCGGTTCGAGGAGGCGATGGAC
>JAICLD010000208.1 GCA_025927595.1 Nocardioidaceae bacterium
GAACCAGAGGTGGTCCTGCGCCCGGACGATCTCAGACGTCGACAAAGAGCCGGAGTAGAGGAACACCGCGACCAGGGCCAGTCCCATCGCGACCTCGTAGGAGATCATCTGCGCCGAGCTGCGCAGCCCGCCCAGCAGCGAGTACGTCGACCCGCTGGACCAGCCGCCCAGCACGATGCCGTAGATGCCGATCGAGCTGATCGCCAGGATGAACAGCACGCCCACCGGCATGTCGGTGAGCTGCAGCGGCGTCCGCGTGTCGGTGAACGGGATCCGCACCTCGGGCCCGAAGGGGATCACCGCGAAGGCCAGGAAGGCGGGCACCACCGACAGCACGGGCGCCAGCACGAACACCACCTTGTCGGCGGCGGTCGGGATGATGTCCTCCTTCAGCGCCAGCTTGACGCCGTCGGCCAGGGACTGCAGCAGGCCGAAGGGGCCGTTGACGTTGGGGCCGATCCGGTGCTGCATCCGGGCGACGACCCGACGCTCGAACCAGATGTTGAACAGCGTCAGCACCACCAGGACCACGAAGATCAGCACGGCCTTGAGCACCACGACCCAGAACGAGTCGTGGCCGAAGGCGGACAGGTCGTCGACCGCGAGGCCGACGCCGCCGAGCTGCGTGGTGCTCATGCCCCTGCCTCCTGCGGGATCGTGAGACGGACGACCGGCGCGCCGCTGCCGTCGACCCCCGCCGACGGCCGGGCCCAGCCTGCCGTGGCCGCGGTCGTGGGTGTCCACACCACGCCGTCCGGGAGGTCGGCGACCCCCAGCGGCACGGTCGTGGAGCTCGACACGGCGCTCAGCGTCACCAGCCGGCCCGGGGCCACCGCGAGCTCCGCGGCGGTCGACGCCGACACCAGCGCGACGGGACGCCGGCCGGTGGCGCGCAGGTTCTCCTCGCCGTCGAGCATCCGCCCGTCCCCGATGAGCTGCTTCCAGGTCGCCAGGCGCAGGCCGCCCCCGACCGGGCCGGCCCCGGACACCGGCGCCGCGGTGTCCCGGACCGGCGCGTCGGTGGCGACCACGCGGTCACCGTCCCAGCGGCCGATCTCGGCCAGCTCGAGGCGGGCCTGCTCGGTGGTGCGGAACCCGAGGTCCACCCCCATCTCGTCGGCGATCCCGGCCAGGACCCGGAGGTCGGGGAGCGCGTGGCTCTCGCGCAGCACCTTGCCGAAGGGCCGCAGCCGGCCCTCCCAGGTGACGAACGAGCCGGACTTCTCCACGGGCGCGGCGACCGGGAGCACGACGTCGGCGTAGCCGGTGACCTCGCTGGTGCGCAGCTCGAGGCTCACCACGAAGCCGGCCCGGTCCAGCGCCAGTCGGGCGGCGGCGGGGTCGGCGAGGTCCGCGGGGTCCACGCCGGCGACGACCAGGCCGCCGAGCTCGTCGGCGACCGCGGCCGCCACCATCGCGTTGCCGTCGCGGCCCGGCCGCGACGGGACGGTGTGCGCCCACACCGCGCCCATGTCGACCCGGGCCGCGGGGTCCGCCACCGGACGGCCGCCGGGCAGCAGCGTGGGCAGGCAGCCGGCGTCGAGGGCCCCCCGGTCGCCGGCACGGCGCGGGACCCACGCGAGCCGGGCGCCGGTGGTGGCCGCGAGCGAGCGCACGGCGTCCAGCAGGCCGGGGGTCAGCGCGGCCCGCTCGCCGACGAGCACGACACCGCCCGCGTCGAGGGCGATCTCGCCGCTGTGCGCGACGGCCTCGACCACCGGCACCTCCTCACCCGGCGCGGCGCGCAGCAGGGTGCCGCTCATCTTGTGCAGGCCCCGCGAGGTGAACGGCGCGACGGAGTAGACCCGGGTCGAGCCCTGGGCGGCCTTCCGCAGCCGCAGGAACACCGTGCCGGCCTCGTCCTCCGGCTCGAGGCCGACCAGCAGGACCGCGGAGGCGCTCTCGAGGTCGCGGTAGGTGACGCCGAGCGCGGTGCCGGCCACCGACGCGGCCAGGAACCGCTCCTCCTCCTCGGTGTGCGGGCGGGCCCGGAAGTCGATGTCGTTGCTGTCGAGCGCGACCCGGGCGAACTTGGCGTAGGCGTAGGCGTCCTCGACCGTGAGCCGCCCGCCGGTGAGCACGCCGACGCCGCCGGAGTCCCGCGCCGCGGCGAGTCCGCGCCCGGCCACGGCGAGCGCCTCGGGCCAGGACGCCGGGCGCAGGTCGCCGGAGTCGTGGTCGCGGACCAGGGGGTGGGTGACCCGGTCGGGCTGCGTGGGGTAGCGGTGGGCGAACCGGTCCTTGTCGGTGATCCACTCCTCGTTGACCTCGGGGTCGTTGCCGGACAGCCGGCGCATGACCGTGCCGCGCCGGTGGTCGACGCGGATCGCGGCGCCGCAGGAGTCGTGCTCGGCGACCGAGGGCACGGAGACGAGGTCGAACGGCCGGGAGCGGAAGCGGTACGACGCCGAGGTCAGCGCGCCCACCGGGCAGATCTGGATCGTGTTGCCCGAGAAGTAGGACTCGAAGGGCTCCTTCTCGTAGATGCCGACCTGCTGCAGCGCGCCCCGCTCGATCAGCGCGATGAACGGGTCCCCGGCGATCTGCTCGGAGAACCGGGTGCACCGGGCGCAGAGCACGCAGCGCTCCCGGTCGAGCAGCACCTGGGCGGAGATGTGCAGCGGCTTGGGGAAGGTCCGCTTGGCCTCGGTGTAGCGCGACTCGCCGCGGCCGTTGGACATCGACTGGTTCTGCAGCGGGCACTCACCGCCCTTGTCGCACATCGGGCAGTCGAGCGGGTGGTTGATCAGCAGGAACTCCATGTTCCCCTGCTGCGCCTTGTCGGCGATCGGGGAGGTCACCTGGGTGCGGACCACCATGCCCTCGGAGACCGCGAGCGTGCAGGAGGCCTGCGGCTTCACCCGTCCGGGCGGCCCCATCATCGTCTTGACGTTGCCGTCGCGGTCGGGCATGGCCACCTCGACCAGGCACTGCCGGCAGGCGCCGACGGGCGCCAGCAGCGGGTGGTCGCAGAAGCGCGGGATCGCGACGCCGACCATCTCGGCGGCCCGGATCACCAGCGTCCCCTTGGGCACGCTGACCTCGATGTCGTCGATGGTCAGCGTGACCAGGTCCTCGCCCTGGCGGGCGGGCGTGCCGTCCTTGGGGGTGGTCGAGGCCACGGTGCTCATGCCGGTGCTCCCACGGGTGCGAAGAGGGTCGAGGCGGCCGGGTCGAACGGGCAGCCGCCGTGCTCGAAGTGGTCGACGTACTCCTGGCGGAAGTACTGGATCGAGGAGGTGATCGGCGAGACGGCGCCGTCGGCCAGCGCGCAGAACGAGCGGCCGAGGATGTTGTCGCACTGGTCGAGCAGCATCTCCAGGTCGCGCTCCTCGCCGCGGCCCCGCTCGAGGCGGGCCAGGGTCTGCACCAGCCACCAGGTGCCCTCCCGGCACGGCGTGCACTTGCCGCAGGACTCGTGCTTGTAGAACTCGGTCCAGCGCAGCACCGCGCGGACGACGCACGTGGTGTCGTCGAAGATCTGCAGCGCCTTGGTGCCCAGCATCGACCCGGCGGCGCCGACGCCCTCGTAGTCGAGCGGGACGTCGAGGTGCTCGGCGGTCAGGATCGGCGTCGACGACCCTCCGGGGGTCCAGAACTTGAGCTCGTGGCCGGCCCGGACGCCGCCGGCGAGGTCGAGCAGCCGGCGCAGGGTCGTGCCGAGCGGCGCCTCGAGCTGGCCCGGGCGGGCGACGTGGCCCGACAGCGAGTAGAGCGTCATGCCCTTGCTCTTCTCGGTGCCCATCGAGGCGAACCAGTCGGCGCCGTTGCGCAGGATCACGGGGACCGAGGCGATCGACTCGACGTTGTTGATCACGGTGGGGGCGGCGTACAGGCCGGCGACCGCGGGGAACGGCGGGCGCAGCCGGGGCTGCCCGCGCCGACCCTCGAGCGAGTCGAGCAGCGCGGTCTCCTCCCCGCAGATGTAGGCACCGGCGCCGGCGTGCACGGTGACCTCGAGGTCGAAGCCGGAGCCGTGGATGTCGGTGCCGAGGTGCCCCGCGAGGTAGGCCTCCTGGACGGCCCGCTGCAGACGGCGTACGACGTGCAGGACCTCGCCGCGGACGTAGATGAACGCGTGGTTGGCCCGGATCGCGTAGCAGGTGAGGATCACGCCCTCGACCAGCGTGTGCGGCGTGGCCATCATCAGCGGCACGTCCTTGCAGGTGCCGGGCTCGGACTCGTCGGCGTTGACGACCAGGTAGTGCGGCTTCCCGTCGCCCTGCGGGATGAAGCCCCACTTCATGCCGGTCGGGAAGCCGGCGCCGCCGCGGCCGCGCAGGCCGGAGTCCTTGACCATGGAGATCACGTCGTCCTGCGACATCGCGAAGGCGGTGTCGAGGGCGGCGTACCCGCCGGTGGCGGTGTAGGACTCCAGGGTCCAGGCCCGGTCGGTGTCCCAGTGCGCGGAGAGCACCGGTGTCAGCGTGTCGACCATGTCAGGAGCCTCCCTTGGGGTTCTGCTGCCCGCCGGCGTCCTCACCGACGGTCTCGGCGCCGGACTCGACCACGGCGCCCTCCGACGGTGCGCGGCCCATCGCGGTCTGGGCGTCCAGGCCGGTGCGGCCGGCCGCCCCGCCCTCGTCGCCGGTGCGGCCCTCGGCGCCGGAGTCGTGCTCGGCCGGAGGGGCGCTCCAGCCGTGCGCGCGGGCGATCTCGAGGCCGAGCAGCGACGCCGGGCCGGCGGCCGGTCCCTCGTCCGCGCGGTCGTCGGGGAAGCCGGCGAGCACCCGCTCGGCCTCTCGCCACGTGCACACCCGCGGGCCCCGGGTCGAGCGGACCTCCCGGCCGGCGCGCAGGTCGTCGACCAGCCGGGTCGCCGACTCCGGGGTCTGGTTGTCCATGAACTCCCAGTTCACCATCACGACCGGCGCGTAGTCGCAGGCGGCGTTGCACTCCACGTGCTCGAGGGTGATGGTCTCGCCGGTCCCGTCGTCGGGGGTCGTCTCGTCGTTGCCGACGCCGAGGTGCTCCTTGAGCCGCTCGAAGATGGCGTCGCCACCCATCACCGCGCACAGCGTGTTCGTGCAGACGCCGACGTGGTAGGCGCCGACGGGGCGCCGCTTGTACATCGTGTAGAAGGTCGCCACCCCGGACACCTCCGCGGCGGAGATGCCGAGGAGGTCCGCGCACGCCTCGATGCCACGGGCGGTGACCCGGCCCTCGACGCTCTGGAGCAGGTGCAGCATCGGGAGCAGCGCCGACCGCGCCTGCGGGTAGCGGGCCATCACCTGGCGCAGCTCGGCCAGCGTCTGCTCGTCGAGCGGGCCGGCTTCGTCGGTTGAGCCTGTCGAGACCGTCACCGGTCCACGCCTCCCATCACCGGGTCGAGCGAGGCGATCGCGACGATGACGTCGGCGACCATGCCGCCCTCGCTCATCACCGCCATCGCCTGCAGGTTCGTGAACGACGGGTCCCGGAAGTGCGCCCGGAACGGTCGGGTCCCGCCGTCGGAGACGACGTGCGCCCCGAGCTCGCCGCGGGGCGACTCCACCGGGACGTAGGCCTGGCCGGACGGCACCCGGAAGCCCTCGGTCACCAGCTTGAAGTGGTGGATCAGGGCCTCCATCGACTCGCCCATGATGTGCCGGATGTGGTCGAGGCTGTTGCCCATGCCGTCC
>JAICLD010000224.1 GCA_025927595.1 Nocardioidaceae bacterium
CGCCGACCCCGTGCGCCGCTACATGCTGCCGGTGTTCTCCGACCGCCGCACCGACTGGCCGTCGCACCCCTACGCCACCCGCGACTCGCTCCACGAGCACGACATGTGGGTGGCGGAGGGGCTCACCCACCGCTACCCCACGAAGGTGCTCGCCGAGCTGCTGCCGACCTGCCCCCAGTACTGCGGCCACTGCACCCGGATGGACCTCGTCGGCAACTCCACCCCGGTGGTCGACAAGCTCAAGTTCCTCGGCAAGCCGGTCGACCGGCACGCGTCGATGCTGGAGTACCTGCGCCGTACGCCGCAGGTGCGCGACGTCGTCGTCTCCGGCGGGGACGTCGCGAACATGCCGTGGGCGCGCCTGGAGGAGTTCCTCACCAAGCTGCTCGAGATCGAGAACATCCGCGACATCCGGCTGGCGACCAAGGCGCTGATGGGGCTGCCGCAGCACTGGCTGCAGGACGACGTGCGCGCCGGTGTCGAGCGGGTCGCCCGGACCGCGCGCGAGCGCGGGGTCTCCCTGGCCATCCACACCCACGTCAACCACGCCGCGTCCGTCACGCCGCTCGTGGCGCGCGCCACGAAGGCGATGCTGGACGCCGGGGTGCGGGACGTCCGCAACCAGGGCGTGCTCCTCGACGGGGTCAACGCCGACCCGCACGTGCTGCTCGACCTGTGCTTCGCGCTGCTCGACGGCGCGCAGATCATGCCCTACTACTTCTACATGTGCGACATGATCCCGTTCAGCGAGCACTGGCGGGTCTCGGTCGCCGACGCGCAGCGGATGCAGCACCAGCTGATGGGCTACCTGCCCGGGTTCGCGACCCCGCGGATCGTCTGCGACGTGCCGTTCGTCGGCAAGCGGTGGGTGCACCAGCTCGCGGACTACGACCACGAGCGCGGGATCTCGTACTGGACGAAGAACTACCGTACGTCGATCGAGGCCACCGACCCCGACGCGCTGACCCGCACCTACGCCTACTACGACCCGATCCACCGGCTCCCCGCCGAGGGGCAGCAGTGGTGGCGCCGGCACGCCGACGACCTGCCGCAGGACCACGCGGAGGAGGCGGCCCGGGCTGCCGCGGCGTCGCGTTCCGCCGCCGCGGCCCAGACCGCCCTTCCCCTGGCCTGACCCCGGCTGCGGGTGGGAGTCGCCCGGGTCAGTCGGGTCGGGCCGTCTCCGCCTACAGGTGCCGGTCCTCCGAGGTGGGTGAGCCCTCAGTCGTCGGGGTGGGCGGGCGGGCGGTAGCCGGCCCGGCCGCTCGTGCCGGCCGAGCGCAGGGCGGCCCGGCCGAACGCGCGGGCGGACCGGCCGAACGAGGACTCGGGGAGCCCGGAGATCGACGGCGGCATCACCACGACCGGACAGGTGGCGGCGTACACGACCCGGTGGGCCAGCAGCGGCGACATCGACGGCGCCCGCGGCGCGTCGATGACCAGCAGGTCGGCTCCCTGCGCCTGCTCCAGCAGGCCACGGCGCTTGCCGCCGCGGACCGCGCGGATCTCCACGCCGTGGTCCTCGCCCAGCACCTGGGCGACGTCGCGCTGCAGCTGCGCGTGCTGGTCGGCCGCCAGGGTCTCGGGGTCCTGCGGGGTCCGTGACCCGCTGCCCGAGGGTCCGGTCGGGACGGGTGGGGCCTGGTAGACCCGCACGGCCACCACCCGTCCGCGGTTCGCCTCGGCCTGCGCCTTCCCCCAGACCAGCGCGGTGGGGGACTTCGATGTCGCGCTGACACCGACGACGACCGTGTAGGGCTCGTGCTCGCTCATGGCCGCTCCTGCTGTGCTCGTCGGGTCATGTCACTCACACCGGGAGGTGGGTGATCTGTTCGCCGTTCTCGTCGTGCTCGGTCAGTGGCGGGGCGATCTCCTCCAGTGACTTCCCCTCGGCGTCGACGCCCCAGACCGCCGCCACCAGGGCGCCGAAGAGCATGACCACCATGGCCAACAGGTAGCCCCAGAACATCGGCGTGCGGTCCTTGCCGTCGCCGATCAGGGCGCCGTACAGCACCGGACCGAGAGCGCCGAAGCACTGCGCGATGGCGAAGAAGTACGAGATCGCCTGGCCGCGCACCTCCTGGGGGAAGATCTCCGAGACGGTGAGGTAGCCCGCCGAGGCGCCGGCGGAGGCGAAGAAGAACGAGACGCACCAGAACGCCGTGTGAGTCGTCGCGGTGAGGGCGTCGGCCTGGAAGAGGAGCGCCGAGATGCCCAGCACGATCCCGCTGATCGCGTAGCAGCCACCGATCATCTTGCGGCGCCCGACGGTGTCGAACAGGGGACCGAGCAGCAGGGGTCCGAGGAGGTTGCCGATCGCGAAGGGGAAGAAGAACAGCGCCGCCTCCGCGGCACTGAGCCCGTAGAAGTTCTTCAGCACCAGGGCGTAGGTGAAGAAGATGGCGTTGTACAAGAAGCTCTGGGTGATCATCAGCGCCAGGCCCAGGACCGTCCGCGTCGGGTAGAGCTTGAAGAAGACGTAGGCCAGCTGCTTGGGGGTGAGTCCGGAGCCGGCCTTGATCCAGCGCGCGTCGGAGTCGGGGTGGTCGGGGAGTTCCTTCCCGCCATCGCGAACCTGTTGCTCGATCCCGACCACGATCTCCTCGGCCGCGTCCGCGTGACCGTGGGTGACCATCCACCGGGGGCTCTCGGGGATGTGCCGGCGCAGGTAGATGATCCCGAGGCCGAGCACGGGCCCGATGAAGAACGCGATCCGCCAGCCGATGTCCTGCCCGAAGCGGTCCGTGTCCAGCAGGATCGAGCTCGCGACGGCGCCGAGAGCGGCACCGGCCCAGTACGTCCCGTTGATGGCCAGGTCCACCCGGCCGCGGTGCTTGCCGGGGATCAGCTCGTCGATGGCCGAGTTGACCGCGGAGTACTCGCCGCCGATGCCCATGCCCGAGATGAAGCGGAACAGCAGGAACACCCACATGGTGGGCGCAAGGCCGGACAGGCCTGCGCCCGCGAGGTACACGACCAGGGTCAGGGTGAACATCTTCTTGCGGCCGAGAGTGTCGGTGAGTCGACCGAACACCAGCGCCCCGACCACCTCGCCCAGGAGGTAGATGGTGCCGGCCAGGCCGACATCGGCCGCGCTCATGTCCAGCGTCTTCTCGAAGCCGCCGGCCGCGACGATCTGGATCTCCAGGCCGTCCAGGATCCAGGCGGTGCCGAGCCCGAAGATGACCATCCAATGGAACCTCGACCAGGGCATGTCGTGCATGCGGGCCGGAATCATGCTCTTGATCGGTCTGTCCTCGACCTCTGCGGACGCGGCCATCGTGGCTCCCCTGCCGTTGGTGTTGGCGGTGGCTTACCCCCTGTGGTCCGCCTCACACATCGAAGTTCGGCAGTAGGTGCGGGTCGTGGGGTCATCGTCCGGCCAGCGGCTCCGGAGGACCAGTCCTCCTGACCCGGCCGCCGCTCGACTCAGGGCCGGTGCAGGTCCGTGAGCGCCTCGACGAGCCGTGCGACGGGACTGTCCAGCGCCCACTGTCGGGACAGCGCCAGCAGCCGATCGGGGTCGGCCGGCGTGAGCGGTAGCGTGAGGTCGACCGCGCCGAGGTCGATCGAGCGGGCGACCCCGACCACCGTCGGCGCGACGTCGAGGTAGTCCGCTGCGGCGACGATCTTGCGCCGCGGGCCCGGCGCGATGTTCGTGGAGGGCTCCTCCGCGGCCGCCCGCAGGCTGTCGATCGTCCCGAACCTCTGGAGCAGCGTCGCCGCGGTCTTGTCCCCGATGCCCGGGACGCCGGGCAGCCCGTCCGACGGGTCGCCCCGCAGTGCCGCGAAGTCGGCGTACTGCCGCCCGTCGATGCCGTACTTCTCCTGCACGACCGCGTTCGTGACGCGCTCGTGCCGCCCGACGCCTCGCGCGATGTAGAGGACCCGCACCTCGGCCTCGTCGTCGACGAGCTGGAAGAGGTCGCGGTCGCCCGTCACCACGTCGACGGGCATCCCGGCGCCGGTCGCCAGCGTCCCGATCACGTCGTCGGCCTCGTAGCCGGCAGCGCCGACCACCGCGATCCCGAAGGCGGCCAGCACGTCGCGGATCACCGGCACCTGCACCTCGAGCGGGTCGGGCACCACCTCGACGTCCGGCGCGCCTGGGACGACGTACTCCACGCGGTGGGCCTTGTACGACGGGATCAGGTCGACGCGCCACTGCGGCCGCCAGTCGTCGTCCCAGCAGCAGGCCAGGTGCGTGGGCCGGTAGTCGGTGACCAGCCGGGCGATGAAGTCCAGCAGCCCGCGGACCGCGTTGACCGGGGTGCCGTCCTCGGCGTGGAAGCTGTCCGGGACGCCGTAGAACGCCCGGAAGTACATCGAGGCGGTGTCGAGCAGCATCAGGCGCGAGGGCACGCCGCAGTCTTGCACGCGGGCGGGACGCCCACCCCTCGTCGCGGCGGGCCCGGAGGGCCCGCGGGTGGCTAGGGTGACCAGCGTGGAAGACCTGGACCTGCGGATCCTCACGCTGCTCGCCTCCGACGGCCGGATGTCCTTCACCGACCTGGGCAAGGCCACGGGACTCTCCACCTCGGCGGTGCACCAGCGGGTCAAGCGGCTCGAGCAGCGGGGGGTGATCAAGGGGTACGGCGCGACGATCGACTACGACCGGGTCGGTCGCCCACTCACGGCGTTCATCTCGATCCGGCCGATCGACCCCTCGCAGCCCGACGACTCGCCGGAGCGCCTGCGTGGCATCGCCGAGATCGAGAGCTGCTGGTCCGTCGCCGGCGACGAGTCCTACATCCTCAAGGTGCGGGTCGCGGCGCCCACCGACCTCGAGGAGCTGCTGGCCCGGGTCCGCTCCGTGGCGAACGTGGCGACCCGGACCACGATCGTGCTGTCGACGCCGTACGAGAACCGTCCGGTGAGCGCGCCGTCCTGAGCGTCAGCGGGCGGCGCAGGGTCCGCACGACGCCGACGTACCCGTCGTCCGACGTGCGCGGTCGACGCCGTCCCGTCAGTCCGACACCGAGGAGTACGCGACCACGCCGCGGCGCAGGGCTCCGGCGGCGGCGCGCGCGGTGGTCCGCAGCGACCCGTCGCGGGCCGCGTCGGCGACCTGGTCGGTCAGGTCGAGGAGCTGCTTGACCCAGCGGA
>JAICLD010000181.1 GCA_025927595.1 Nocardioidaceae bacterium
CCGCCCGGGTAGCGCGTCGAACCCTGCACGCCGTCGAAGGCGATCTCGACGACCTGCTCCGGGCGCAGCGTCACGACCCAGCCGTCGGTCGGACCGTCGGCCAGCGACAGGAAGCGCTCGGTCTGCCACGCCAGCATCTCGTCGGTCATGCCCTTGAACGTCTTGCCCAGCATCACGTAGCCCCCCGACACCGGGTCCCGAGCGCCGAGGTGGATGTTGGACAGCAGCCCGTGCCGGCGTCCGCTGCCCCACTCGACCGCGAGCACGACGAGGTCGAGGGTGTGCCGGGGCTTCACCTTCACCCAGCCGGCGCCTCGGCGCCCGGCCTCGTACGGCGCGTCCAGGGACTTGACCACGACGCCCTCGTGGCCGGCCGCGACCAGCTCGGCGAAGAGTTCGCGCGCCTGGTCGGGGTCGGCCGTGACCGTCCGCGGCACCAGCAGGTCCTCGGGCAGCGTCTCCGCCAGGCGCTCGAACCGCTCCCGGCCGGGGGCGTCGACGAGGTCCTCGCCGTCGACGTGCAGCAGGTCGAAGACGAACGTGGTCAGCGGGACGGCGGCGCGCAGCGCCTCCGGGTCGCCGCGCGTGGCGGTGCGGGCGCCGGTCTCCTGGAAGGGTCGCGGCCGTCCGTCCGAGGTCAGCGCGACCGCCTCGCCGTCGAGCACCAGGTCCCCGGTCGGCAGCGCGCGGACCGCCTCGACCACCTCGGGCACGCGGTCGGTGATCTCCTCGAGGCTGCGGGTGAACACCCGGACCTCCTCGCCGACCTTGTGCACCTGCACCCGGATCCCGTCGACCTTGCAGTCCACGGCCACCGGGCCGCCACCCGGCGCAGCCCTGGCCATCGCCTCCACGACGTCCGTGGCGCTGGAGGCCAGCATCGGTCGCACCGGTGTCCCCGGCCGCAGCCGGAACCGGTCGAGCGCCTGCGGCCCGTCGCTCAGCAGCGCCTCCGCAACCGGCGGGGTCGACCCGGCGAACATCGCGGCGCGACGGACGGCGGCGGCCGGGGCGCCACCCGCGACGGCGAGCGCCTCGAGGACCAGCCCGTCCAGGGCGCCCTGGCGCAGCTCGCCGGTGACCAGGCCGCGCAGGTAGGCCTGCTCGGCGGCCGTGGCACGGGCGAACAGCGCGTCGACGAGCGCGCCGCGCCGCGACTGCGACCCGGGCCCGGACACGGCCGCCACCTCCTCGAAGGTGGCGTGCACCTCCGCGACCGTCAGCGTGGCCGACTCCGCCGGTTCGGGCAGGCCTGTCAGGCTGTGCCACCCCAGGCCGGTGCGGCGCTGCCGCAGGGCACCGGCCAGGTAGGAGGCCGCGGTGCGCGCCTCGTCCGGGCCCGCCGCGTCCAGGGTCGCGGCCAGGGCCGCGACCTTCGCCTTGCGGGACCGGGTCGCGCCGACGGTCAGGGACGCCTCCACCAGCTCGGACAGCAGCATGGTCCCCATGGTGGCGCACACGTCCCCCACTCCGGGCCCATGCCGGGCCACCCGACCGACCGCTCGTCGCCCCTCGTCCCGACGTACCCTGGCGCGGTGACCGGCAGCGAGCGCGTGTGGCGGCCCGGGTGGCCCTGCCAGGTGGGCGCCACGCTGCGGATCCTGCGCCGCGGGGCCGGCGACCCGACGTACCGCACCGACGAGGACGGCACGCTGTGGCGCGGACTGCGCACCCCGGAGGGGACGGCGACGCTGCGGCTCAGGGCACGGCCGGACCTGGGCGAGGTGCACGCGGCCGCATGGGGAGCCGGCGCGCAGTGGGCGCTGGACGGCGTCCCGCGGCTGCTGGGCGCCGACGACGACCCGAGCGGCTTCGTGCCCCGGCACCCGGTCCTCGCCGACGCGCACCGCCGGATGCCGCACTGGCGGGTATGCCGGACGGGGCTGGTGATGGAGGCGCTGGTCCCGGCCGTCATCGAGCAGAAGGTCACCGGTCAGGAGGCGTTCGCAGGCTTTCGCGCGCTCGTGCACCGCTTCGGGGAGCGCGCGCCGGGCGCCGGCGCCGACCGGGGCGTGTGGGTGCAGCCCGCGGCCGAGACCGTCCGCCTGGTGCCGTCCTGGGAGTGGCTGCGGATGCACGTCGACCCGGCCCGGTCCCGGGTGCTGAGCCGGTCCGCGCAGGTGGCGCCGGCCCTGGAGCGCACCGCCGCGCTGACCGGGGACCAGGCCGATCGGCGGCTGCGCTCGCTGCCCGGGATCGGGGTGTGGACCAGCGCGGAGGTCCGGTTCCGCGCGCACGGCGACGCGGACGCGGTCAGCTTCGGCGACTACCACGTCGCCAAGAACGTGGGCTGGGCCCTCACCGGCAGCGAGGTCGACGACGACGGGCTGGCCGAGCTGCTGGAGCCGTACCGCCCGCACCGGTACCGGGTGCAGCGGCTCGTCGAGCTCGCCGGCCTGCGCCGGCCGCGGCACGGTCCCCGGATGGCGCCGCGCCGACATCTGCCGGTCTCACGGTCCTGGTGAGCGATCCTCGCGCTGGGGTCGCGTACCGTTCACGGGCCACACCGCCTCGGTGACCTGCCCACCCTCGATGCGGACGGTCAGTGCGACCTCGCGGGTGCCCTTCTCGAACAGCTCGTACGTGCCTGTCCGCAGCTCGGGGAACACCAGCGACGGCACGGTGCCTGCGCCCACCCGTCTCGACACCACCGCCACGTGCGGATGGGCACCGGACGGCTGGCGGTCCGCGGGCCCGATCTCCACCTCGGTGCCGACGAGCTGGACCGGCATCTCGACGACGAGGGCACCGACGTCGCCGCCGATGTCGAGCACGACCGCCCCTTGGCCCGCCCACGGGTTCTCCGCGTCCCCGGGGGCGTGCCTGGACCCCGTCCCACGGCCGTCGGAGTGCCCGGAACTCACGACACCGCCGAAGTGCCCGGCTTCGTCTGGTAGCCGCCGTTCGGCAGACCCAGGTAGGGGAACGAGCTGAGGTAGGGCGGGTTCTGGTTCTTCGTGCCGTCCGTGATGCCGCTCGCTGCTGCGTCCGGCGTGTACGACGGATCGACCAGCGGGATCGTGAGGCCCGCAATGGCGCGCAGCTCGACGGTCGTCGTGTCGTCCGCCACCCGTCGCCCGTTGGGGAAGCCCGCCGCGTCGCCGGCGACGAGCCCCAGGTCGTTCGGCTTCATGCTCGGAGGCACCGCCACGTTGAGCCGGAGCATGTCCGCCTCGACCGCCCCGGTGTAGTTCTGGAAGCCGGGCACGACGCCTGCCGGAATGCCGGTCAGCAGGATGGCGTGCAGGTCCGCCCGAGCCATGGAGTAGGCAGCGAGGTGCGGGAACACCCCTGGGTAGAGCACGGGGAGCAGCCTGGCCAGCTCGGGGTGGTTGACGTACGTGGCGAACCTCGCCTCGTGGCGGGGCGCCGTCATGTTCCACTCGTCCTTCTCGGCCATCGGGATCAGGACCTCGTTGAACAGCGGGTTCGCGAGCCGGGAGACCTGCTGCCAGGGTCCGTGCCCCATGCTGCGGCCCGCATGGGGGTCGAGGATGCGGGACTTGCGCCGGCTGGCGCTGGCCCAGACCCCGATCACCGCGTCGCCGTGCATCGGGTCGGTCGGCCGCCTACCGTGGCGGGTGAGCTCCGTGATCGGCACCTGGATCGCGATCGAGTGGACGTTGTAGGTCTTGGTCCCGTCGACACCCACGGCATCCGCGCTGGGAATCAGGTGCAGGGACTCGAAGGGGCGGAGCGTGCCGAGGTCGAAGATGCTGCCGATGTCGACGTGAAAGCCCTCCGCGCGCTGACCGGCGTAGAAGACCCTGCCGCGAACCCGGTGCGTCGCCTGGGACGCCAGCTTCTCGATGTCGGGGGTGCTGCGGGGTCCGATGTTGCAGGGCGGGCAGAGGAGGTCCTCGGCCAGCAGCGAGCTGTGCCCGTTGCTGACCCGGTGGACGGTGTACCGCTGCGGCCGGTTCCACGTCGAGTCGTGGATGTCGGTGATCGGCCCCGTGTTGTAGAGGAAGGTCCTGTCGTTGCGCACCTGGGTCCGGAACCGGAACCGGTAGGTGATGTCGGACTCGGCCGTGCCCCGGTTGGAGACGTGGATCTGGTACAGCACGTCCTCGCCGAACTCGTAGAAGTTCGGACCGCCGTCCGGCTTCTGGAAGGGGATGAAGTTGGCGATCAGCGTGACGGTGTCGGGACGGTCGGGGCTGACGAACGCGTAGACGTCGGTGTTGTCGGCGACCGGGTCCATCGAGGTCTCGGGAGCCTCGCGGTGGGAGGACATGGGCTATCTCCCCGTCGCGTCGAGCAGGCGGTGGACGAGGTCCCTGTCGTGCACGACGACCTCGCGCTCGCCGACCAGCAGGGTGAGCTCGCTGGAGCGCACGTCCCTGACGTAGGCGACGACGGACTCCGTGGCGGAGCCGCCGGCGCGGCGCGGCTCGCCGGCGAGCGCGCTGACGGGTATGACGGTCGCGGCCCCGGCTATGGCCGCGCCTGCGCCGGCGACGCCGAGGAAATGGCGTCGTGACGTGTCGTTCATGGTGGTCCCCTCGACTGTGGACGGGCGCCTGTGCGGACGTCTGCGCAGGCTGGACGTGAGACGCCTCGGCCGCCCGCTCGCAGTCGATGTGACGCAGACCAAACTAGGAGAAGGGATGCCGGAGGGGGAGGCTTGTCCTCGGCGCATCTAGACCAGCGGTCAGGCCGGCGAGCCGGCCGCGGGAGCCACCACCGCGACCGGCACGGCATCGGCGCCGGCGGCCGGCACCGTCTCCGGCCGCTCCCCTGAGGTGTCCTTGCTCGGGACGTGCTGCAGCAGGCTCTGCGCCTGACGGTCGATCTGGCCGGTGAGCAGCTGCTGGGCATAGCCGAACAGCAGCGAGTAGGCGAGGATCTGCCCCTGCGAGTCCAGGGACGACAGCCCGGGCACGAACTCGCCCCGGAACGCGATGATGCCGCCGAGCGCGGTCAGCACCCCGAACGGCACCTTGAGCACGGCGAGCGCCACCGGCAGGTCGTACGGCGTCGAGGTGCCGCGCAGGTTGCGGATCGCGACCGCCGCGGCGATCGAGGCGCCGAGCAGGCCGAGACCGGCGACGACGACGATGTCCGCCGAGGACGGGCCGGCACCGCCGCTGGGGCAGTAGGTCGTCCCCGCCGGCTCGCCGGGCTGGAAGCACAGCGGCACCGCCTCCGGCCAGATCGAGACGACCAGCACGAACACGCCCGCGAACAGGCTGAGCAGCGCGGTGGCGCGCAGCGTGGTGTTGCGGAAGCTGCGCAGCCGTGAGTGCTGTCGGTCGGCGGCCGCGTAGCCGATCTCGACGAGCTTGCCCAGCTCGACCCGCTTGCGGGGCCCGGGCGGCATCCGTAGCGCGCGCGCCGCCTCCACGCGCCTCCGGTCGTTCTGGTGCAGCCCGGCCTCGACGCGGGCCACGGCCTCGGGCATCTCCGCCTCCACCTCCGCGTCGTCGTACAGCCGCACGAGCATCGACTCCGCCGCGTGCAGGTTCTGGTACGCCGCCTCGATGAGGGTGCCGCGCCACCACATCTCCCACCGGGTGGGGATCGGGTTCTGCCGGTGCGCGGCTTCCCGGGCGCGGTCGAGGAGCGTGCCGATCCCGGCCAGCGTCGCCTCGGTCTCCGAGCCCGGCGCCGGCGCCAGTCGCCGGCCGACCGCATCGAGCTGCACCTGAAGGACGGTGGCGCTCACCGCCACGTTCTGCACCCACACCCGCTTGCGTGGTCGGCTGGGTCCCTGGCTCCGGTCGTCGTGCATGTCCGCTCCCTGCTCCGGTGGGAGGACGTCCCCTCGACGCTAGGTCGGGTACCGGTTGCGGTACATAGCCCCAACGGGGGGTGCGGGAGACAGGGGTGCCGCTCAGGCGCCGCCGTCGGGCAGCACCTCGTCGCGCCACGTGTGCCGCGGCTGGTAGCCGAGGACCCGGCGCGCCTTGTCGATGCAGAGCAGCGTCTCGGTCCCCCGCAGCTCGCCGCGCACCTCCACCTCCGGGAAGACCCGGGCGACGAGGTCGGCGCTCGGCGTGGACATCACGGTGTCGGCGTTGGCGATCACGAACACCTCGCAGCCGGTGGCGTCGTGCTCGAGCGCGAGCCGGCACGCCTGCGCGCCGTCTCGGGCGTCGATGTAGCCCCACAGGTTCCACTTCCGCAGCATCGGGTCCGCGTCGTACGACGGGAAGGCGGCGTAGTCCTCGGGATGCATCACGTTGGAGAAGCGCAGGCCGATCATCTTCAGGCCCGGGTCCCACCGGCACAGCTGCGCGGCCATCTCCTCCTCGAGCGTCTTGGCCAGCGAGTACGAGGACTCCGGTCGCGGGTGGTAGCCCTCGTCGACGGGCACGTAGGGAGGTGGCGTGTCGAACGGCAGTCCCAGCACGGTCTCGCTGGAGGCCCACACGACGGACCGGATGCCCGCTCCCCGCGCCGCCGCGAGGTGCACGACCGCGTCGACCCGGTCGAGGTTGACGACCGGGTAGCCGTGCTCGACCAGGTCCCGCACCACCGCCCGGCCGAGCCGGCCGCTGCCTCCGGTGACCGCGACCCGCATGCCGGGACGGGTCGCGGTGCCGTCCGCCTC
>JAICLD010000015.1 GCA_025927595.1 Nocardioidaceae bacterium
AGCGTGGCCGGGCCAGCACCACGCGGACGCCGCCGACCCCGCCGCTCCCGCCCGGCCCGCCGAGCCGTCCCTCGACCACGTCGGCGCGGCCGCTGCGGTGGGACCGGAAGGTGCCCCCGCAGCGGGCGGCCAGCTCCTCGGCGACCAGGTAGCCGACGTTGTGCCGGTTCCCGGCGTAGCCGGGGCCGGGGTTGCCGAGCCCCACGACGAGCCAGGGGTCCGTGCTCACTCCTGCTCGGAGGCGCCCTCGCCGGCACCGTCCTCGGCGCCGGTGCCGCCCTCGTCGCCCTCGGACGGCTGGGACGGCTCGTCCCGCTCGATCCCGGCGTCGGCCTCCGCCTCGGCCAGGTCGCTCTCGACCTCCGCGGCGGTCGGGGCGTGGGTGACGTTCACGATGAGGGCGTCGTCGTCCAGCAGGACCCTGGAGCCGGTGGGCAGCTGCAGGTCCTTGGCGAACACCTGGTGGCCTACCGTGGCGCCCTCGACGGACACCTCGACGTACTCGGGGATGTGGGTCGCCTCCGCCTCCACCGACACCGTGGAGGTCTCGGTGACGACCAGGGCGTCGGTGTCGTGCTCGCCGGTCACGTGCACGGGGATGTCGACGGTGACCTTCTCGCCGCGGCGGACGATCAGCAGGTCGAGGTGCTCGATGAACCCCTTGATCGGGTCGCGCTGCACCTGCTTGGGGAGCGCGAGCTGCTGGGTGCCCTCGACGTCGATCGTCAGCAGGGCGTTCGCGCCGCCGTGCTTGAGGGCCAGCATCGTGTCGTGGCCGGGAAGGGTGATGTGGACCGGGTCCGTCCCGTGGCCGTACAGGACCGCGGGGACCTTGGCGGCGCGCCGGATCCGGCGGGCCGCGCCCTTGCCGAACTCGGTGCGGGGCTCTGCCTGGATGAAGCTGTCGGACACGCTGGTCTCCTCGGTCGGTGCAGTGGTCTGCGGTGTTCTCACGATGTCGCCATGAGGTCGGCTGCGAGGGCGGGGAGAGCACGCCGGTCGGCACGGGCGCCGGCTCCGGTGCGGGACCGGACCGCGCCACCGCGTCGATCACGGAGCGTGAGGCTCCCTCGCCGAGGCAACCGTCCGAGTCTAAGCGAGTGTCCCGGCCGACGCGAATCCGCGGTCGCCTACTGGGCGCGGCCGTCGAACAGGCTCGTCACCGACCCGTCCTCGAAGACCTCGCGGATCGCCCGGCTGATCAGGGGTGCGATCGAGAGGCAGGTCAGCTTGTCGAACTGGTGCTCAGCGGGGATCGGCAGGGTGTTGGTCACCACCACTTCGAGCGCCGGGCTGTTCTTGAGACGGTCGACCGCCGGGTCGGACAGGATCGCGTGGGTGGCGGCGATGACCACGCCGGCCGCCCCGTCGTTCAGCAGCGCCTCGGTGGCCTTCACGATCGTGCCGCCGGTGTCGATCATGTCGTCGACGAGCACGCAGATCCGGTCCCGGACGTCGCCCACGACCCGGTTCGCGACGGACTCGTTGGGACGGTCCGGGCTGCGGGTCTTGTGGATGAACGCCAGCGGCGCCCCGTCGAGCCGGCTCGACCACTGCTCCGCGACCTTGATCCGCCCCGCGTCCGGCGAGACCACCGCGAGCCGCTCGTGACCGTAGTGCTCGGCGACGTACCCGGACAGGATCGGCAGCGCCATCAGGTGGTCCACCGGGCCGTCGAAGAAGCCCTGGATCTGCGCCGTGTGCAGGTCGACGGTGATCAGCCGGTCCGCGCCTGCCGTCTTGAAGAGGTCCGCCATCAGCCGGGCGGAGATCGGCTCGCGGCCGCGGTGCTTCTTGTCCTGGCGCGCGTAGCCGTAGAACGGCATCACGACGGTGATCCGCTTGGCCGACGCCCGCTTGAGCGCGTCGACCATGATCAGGTGCTCCATGATCCACTCGTTCACCGGAGCCGTGTGGCTCTGGATCACGAACGCGTCGCTGCCCCGCACCGACTCCTCGAAGCGCACGTAGATCTCGCTGTTGGCGAACTCGTACGCCGAGGTCGGCACCAGCCCGGAACCCAGCAGGTCCGCGACCTCCTGAGCGAGGCCGAGGTGTGCCCGGCCGCTGAAGACCATCAGGTTCTTCTCGGTGGTCCGCTTCAGTCCGCTCACGGGGGTCGCTCTCCTGGAGGTTGCGGGTGTGGTGGCCGGGACTCGACTCCAGGGCCTGCTACGAGTGTGACCCAGGCGGCGGCTCCGATGCGAGCCCGTCCCCGGACGTGTGAGACGGACCACCCACGGGGGGTCCCTCGCCCGCGTCCGGCTCGCCCTGCCCTGCCTCCTCGGCGGCCGACGCCATGGCGGTCCCGGGGCGTCGGCGCGGGGTCCAGCCGGGGATCACCCGCTGGGGGCCGGCCGACACCGCGAGCGCCCCCGGCGGCACGTCCTCCCGGATCACGGCGCCCGCGCCGGTCGCGGCACCGTCCCCCACCTCGACGGGAGCCACGAAGGTGTTGTTGGAGGCCGTCCGGGCGTAGCGGCCGATCCGCGTCCGGTGCTTGCGCACGCCGTCGTAGTTGGCCACCACGGTCCCGGCGCCGACGTTCGCGCCCTCGCCGACCTCGGCGTCCCCGACGTAGGACAGGTGCGGCACCTTCGCGCGGTCGCCGATCCGGGCGTTCTTGGTCTCCACGAAGGCGCCGATCTTGCCGCCGGCGCCGAGCTCGGTGCCCGGCCGCAGGTAGGAGAACGGGCCGACGGCGGCCCCCGCTCCGATCACCGCCAGCTCGGCGTGGCTGCGGACCACGCTCGCCCCCCGCCCGACCTCGCAGTCGGTGAGCGTGCAGTCCGGGCCCACGACGGCGTCCTCGGCGACGACCGTGGCGCCGCGCAGCTGCACCCCCGGGAGCAGGGTGACGTCGGCCTCGAGGACCACGTCGGCGTCGACCCAGGTCGTGGCCGGGTCCACGACGCTGACCCCCGCGCGCATCCAGCGCTCGAGGACGCGCCGGTTCAGCTCGGCGGCGAGCGCGGCGAGCTGGACCCGGTCGTTGGCGCCCTCCGTCTGCCGGACGTCGGCGAGCCGGTGCGCGCCGACCTCGCGGCCGTCCTGCCGGGCCAGCGCCACCACGTCGGTCAGGTAGTACTCGCCCTTGGCGTTGTCGTTGGTGACCCGCGGCAGCGCGTCCACCAGGAAGGCGCCGTCGAAGGCGAAGATGCCGCTGTTGATCTCGCGGACCGCGGCCTGGTCGGGGGTCGCGTCCTTCTCCTCCACGATGGCGAGAACCGACCCGTCCGGGGCGCGCAGCACGCGGCCGTAGCCGTGGGGGTCGGGAACCTCCCCGGTCAGCACGGTCAGCGCCCGACCGGTCCGGCCGCCCGCGCGGGCATGGGTCACGTGCTCCTCCACCAGCCGGCTCAGGGTCTCCCCCTCCAGCAGCGGGGTGTCGCCGGCCATCACGACGATCACCCCGTCCGTCGTACCGGCGGAGGCGCGGAGCGCGTCGACTGCCACGCGGACGGCGTGGCCGGTCCCCTCCTGCGTCTCCTGGACCGCGAGCAGGGCCTGCGGGACCTGGTCGAGCACGTGCGCACCGACCTGCTCCCGGTCGTGGCCGACGACGACGACCAGGTGCTGGGGGTGCAGGTGCAGCGCCGCGGTCAGCACGTGGCCGATCATCGTGCGCCCGCCGAGCGGGTGCAGCACCTTGGACGTCTTCGAGCGCATCCGGGTGCCGCTGCCGGCGGCGAGGACGACCACCGCGACCGGCGTCCCCTCCGCGGACGGCTGCCCGCCCTGCTCGGGTCCGGTCACGGTGTCTCCTCCTCGGGTGGTGGGCTCCCCGGGTAGGAGTCGAACCTACGTCGCTTGTCCGCATTCAAAGTGCGGCGGGCCCTGCCGACAGACCAACCGGGGATCGTGCCCCCGGCCAGCGCAGGCGGGGACGCCCCACCCTACGCACGGCGCCCGGCGCTACGCGGACCCGGCGCCCGCGATGTTGACGAGCCAGCTGATCCCGAACCGGTCGACGCACATGCCGAAGGTGTCCCCCCACGGTGCCGGCTCCAGCGGCATCGTGACCGTCCCGCCCGCGCTGAGTCCCTCCCAGTAGCCCCGCAGCTCGGCCTCGTCGTCGCCGCTGAGCGACACGGAGTGGCTGCCCCCCGGGTGGTGCTCCATGCTGTCGGGGGTGTCGGAGGCCATCAGGGTCAGCCCGGCCGGCGTCTCCAGCATCGCGTGCATGATCTTGTCGCCCTCGGCGGGGTCGCCGGGCATCTGCATCTCCGCGAACGTGCTCAGCGTCAGCTCCCCGCCGAAGACCGAGTGGTAGTGCTCCATCGCCTCGCGGGCCTGGTCGCGGAACGACAGGTAGGGGTTCAGCCTGGTCGGCATGACGGTCCTCTTTCGTGCTCCGGCCCCGCCGGTCGGGGCCGTCGTGGTGCAGACCCGGTCGGCGGCGCGGACTCATCGGTCCGGGCCGGTGTCCCCGCACACTGGGGCGGACACCGGGGCGCGGGCACACTGGGCACATGGGCGAGCCGGTGCGGGTGGTCAGGGCGGCGGACATGGTCGAGGCGGACCCGACCGCCGGGATGCAGCGGCGGCGCGCCTTCGAGGTGCCGGTGCTGTGGGCCGGCTCCGTCGAGACGGCCCCCGGGGCGGTCTCGGGGTGGCACCACCACGACCGCAACGAGACCTGCCTCTACGTGGTCTCGGGCGTCCTGCGCCTGGAGTTCGAGGGGTACGACGGGCACCTCGACGCCGGACCCGGCGACTTCGTCCACGTCCCGGCCCACACCGTGCACCGGGAGAGCAACCCCGGCGAGCGCCCGTCGCTGGCCGTGATCGCCCGGGCCGGCGGCGGCGTCCCCACCGTCAACGTCGACCGCTGAGGCGGCCGGGACGGCAGGGTCAGCCGCGGGCGGCCATCCGTGCCTTGAGGGCGTCCCGCTTGTCCTCGAACCGCGTGGCCTGCTTGTCCAGCTGGTCCATGAAGTCGGCCAGCTCGGTCCGGGCGGCCTCGCCCTCGGCGTCGAGACCCTCGAGCTCGAAGACCTTCCAGAACCGCAGCACCGGGGCGACCACGTCGTCGCGGTGCTGCCGGATGTCGTACACCCCGGCGACCGCCATCTCGACCGCCTTCCGCTGGAACCCGGCGATGTCGGTGCCGGGCATCGCGAAGGTCTTGACCACGTCGGTGATCGCCCGCATGGCCTGGTTCGGCACGAGCTCCAGGGCGGCGCCGAGCAGGTTGCGGTAGAAGACCATGTGCAGGTTCTCGTCGGCGGCCACGCGGGCCAGCAGCTGGTCGGCGACCGGGTCGTTCGTGAGCCGACCGGTGTTGCGGTGCGAGACCCGGGTGGCCAGCTCCTGGAAGGAGACGTAGGCCAGCGAGGCGAGCATGTCCTCCGGGTGGCCGTTGGTGTAACCGGTCGACATGTGCTGCATCCGCAGCTCCTCGAGCTGGACCGGGTCGACCGCCCGGCTGGTCAGCAGGTAGTCGCGGATCGCGATGCCGTGCCGGCCCTCCTCGGCCGTCCAGCGGTGCACCCAGCTGCCCCAGGCGGCGTCGCGTCCGAACAGCGAGGCGATCTCGTGGTGGTAGCTGGGCAGGTTGTCCTCGGTGAGCAGGTTCACGACCAGTGCGGAGCGGGCCACGTCGGAGAGCGGGGAGTCCTGCTCCGACCAGGGGTCGCCGTCCAGCGGCCCGTCGTAGTCGCGTCCCTGCGACCAGGGGACGTACTGGTGCGGGAACCACTCCTTGGCCATCGACAGGTGCCGGTCGAGATTGGTCTCGACGACCGGCTCGAGCTCGAGCAGCAGCTGGGTCTGGCTGGGGGCTCCCATGGCGGTCTCCTCGGGTCCGGCGGTGCGGCGGCCGTCCGTCCGGCGGCGCGTCGTCCTGCTCCGACCGTAGCCCCTCGGATGGGGGTGAACGCTCAGGACGGCGTCCGGGCGACCGCGAACACCCGACGGAACGGCAGCAGGGTGCCGTGCGGGCCGAGCGGGTACGCCTCCCGCAGCAGCGCTGCGTACTCCGCGACGAACCTGTCGCGCAGCCCGTCCGGGAGCGCGGCGAGGGTCGGCCGGGCGCCGGTCCCGCTGACCCAGCGCAGCACCGGGTCGGGCCCTGCCAGCACGTGCAGGTACGTCGTCTCCCACACGTCGACCGCCAGACCCAGGTCGAGCAGCACGCCGGCGTACATCTCGGGGTCGTGGGAGTGAGGCCGGGCCACGTCGCGCGTCCACCGCGCGAACCGCGGGTCCGCCGCCAGCTCGTGCAGCAGCACGTGGCTGGGCTCCTGGTGGTTGCCTGGGACCTGGAAGGCGAACCAACCGCCGGGCGAGACCTGGGAGACCAGCTCCGGGAGCAGCTCCAGGTGGCCGGGCACCCACTGGTACGTCGCGTTGGCGACCAGCACGTCGACGGGACGCGCCGGCCGCCAGGTCCGCACGTCGCCGTCCTCGAACCGGACGGCCCCGACGTCGCGCGCACCCGCGTCATCGGCCCGGGCGCGCGCCACCATCGCGGGTGAGGAGTCGACGCCGACGACCTCCGCCCGCGGCCACCGCCGCGCGAGCCGCACGGTCAGCGTCCCCGGCCCGCAGCCGAGGTCGACCACGAGGTCCGGATCGGTGGCGCCGACCCGGGCGAGCAGGTCCAGGAAGGGACGGCCGCGCTCATCGGCGTAGTCCAGGTAGCGGTCCGGGTCCCAGTCCCCCGTCGTCTCCGGGCTCATCGCGCCTCCTGCCGTCCGCCAGCCGTCCGCCCGCCGTCCCTCGATCATGCCAGCGCCCACCGGCCTCCCCTTCTCTCGATGTCTCTCGACGTCAAGATTCTCGGCCGGCGTCGCGGCGCTACGATCGCCGACATGCGCGACACCCGCAACGACGAGGTGGACCGGCTGGTCGAGGCCTGGCAGAGGGAGCGCACCGACCTGGACCTGGGCCCGATGGAGGTCCTCAGCCGGGTCTCTCGGCTGGCTCACCACCTGGACCGCGCGCGTCGGCTGGCGTTCGCCGAGCACCACCTGGAGTCCTGGGAGTTCGACGTGCTCGCCGCCCTGCGCCGGGCCGGCGCGCCGTACCAGCTCTCGCCGGGCCGGCTGCTTCGCGAGACGCTGGTCACCAGCGGCACGATGACCAACCGGGTCGACCGGCTCGCCGGCCGCGGCCTGGTCCGCCGGCTGCCGGACCCGAAAGACCGGCGCGGCGTCCTGGTGCGGCTGACCCCGGCGGGTCTCACGACCGTGGACGGCGCCCTGGACCGGCTCCTGGCCCGCGAGGAGGCCCTGCTCGCCGGACTCGCGCCGGCGCAGCAGCACCAGCTCGCCGCGCTGCTGCGGATCCTCGTGCTGCCCTTCGAGACCGGCGCCTCGTGACCGAGCTGCAGGCGGAGGAGACGGATCCGACGACGGCGGCCCAGGAGCTCCCGGACGCCCACAGGCTCGACTGAGCGGCCCCCTCCTCCTCGATTCGTGGGCGCGTCAGTCGAGGAGCTCCGCGGCCTCGAGCCACTCCTCCTCGAGAGCCTGCTTCTGGGCCACGAGCTCCCGCAGGCGTACGTCGACGGCGGCCAGCCGCTCGTAGTCCGTCGCGTGCTCGGCCATCTCGGCGTGCAGCGCGGACTCCTGCTCCGAGAGCCGGGACAGCTGCCGCTCCACCCGCGCGACGGCCTTGCGCGCCTCCCGCTGGTCCCGGTTCGTCTGTGACGGCTCCGCGCCGCCACCCGTCCCGACCGCAGACGAATCGGGGGGGAGGCGGCGCTCGAGGTACTCCTCGACCCCGCGGGGCAGCAGCGAGACCTGACCGTCGCCCAGCAGGGCGTAGGTCGTGTCGGTGACCCGCTCGAGGAAGTACCGGTCGTGCGAGACGACCACGAGGGTCCCGGGCCAGCCGTCGAGGAAGTCCTCGAGGACCGTGAGGGTCTCGATGTCGAGGTCGTTGGTGGGCTCGTCGAGGAGCAGCACGTTGGGCTCGGACAGCAGCAGGCGCAGCATCTGCAGCCGCCGCCGCTCGCCCCCGGACAGGTCGCCGACCCGCGTCGTCAGCCGGTCCCCCGTGAACCCGAACCGCTCCAGCATGGACGTCGCGGTCACCTCGCCCCCCACGACCGCGGTCACCCGGCGGATCCGCTCGACGGCGCCGAGCACCCGCTCCTCGGGGTCCAGGGGCTGCTGCGCCGATCCCGCGGAGCCCTCCAGGCCCTGGGTGAGGTGCTCCATCGCGACCGTCCGCCCCCGGCGGACCCGCCCAGCGGACGGCCGCAGGTCGCCGGCCACCAGCCCCAGCACCGACGTCTTGCCGGACCCGTTGACGCCCACGAGGCCGACCCGGTCGCCGGGACCGAGCCGCCAGGTGGCGTGGGAGAGCAGGCTCCGTCCGCCGAGCGAGAGGTCCACGTCCTCGAGGTCGACGACGTCCTTGCCGAGCCGCTGCGTCGCGAACCGCTGGAGCTCGAGCCGGTCGCGCGGCGGCGGCTCGTCGTCGATCAGCTCGGTGGCGGCGTCGATCCGGAACTTCGGCTTGGAGGTCCGCGCCGGGGCGCCGCGGCGGAGCCACGCCAGCTCCTTGCGGACCAGGTTGCGCCGGCGCGCCTCCGACGCCGACGCCTGCCGCTGCCGCTCCGCCTTGGCCAGCACGAAGGCGGCGTACCCGCCGTCGTACACGTCGACGGCTCCGTCGTGCACCTCCCACGTCGTGGTGCAGACGGCGTCGAGGAACCAGCGGTCGTGGGTGACCACCACCAACGCGTCCGTACGACGGGCGGCGGACCGGCTCAGGTGAGCGGCCAGCCACGCCACGGCCTCGACGTCGAGGTGGTTCGTGGGCTCGTCGAGGATCGTCAGGTCGTGCTCGCCGAGCAGCAGCCGGGCCAGCGAGCAGCGCCGTCGCTCCCCACCGGACAGGTCGCGCACGACCCGGTCCAGCGACACGCCCGCGAGCAGGACCTCCACGACCTCGCGGGTGACCGGGTCGGCCGCCCACTCGTGGTCGGCGCGGCCCTGCAGGACCGCCGTGCGGACCGTCGCGACCGGGTCCAGGTCGTCGCCCTGGCTCAGGTAGCCCAGCCGCAGGCCCCGGTTGCGGGCGACCCGGCCCCGGTCGGGCTGCTCGAGGCCACCGAGCAGCCGCAGCAGCGTGGTCTTGCCGTCGCCGTTGCGGCCGACGACCCCGATCCGCTCCCCCGCGCCCACGCCCAGGCTGACGTCGTCCAGCAGCGGCCGGACGCCGTAGGACTTGTGCACCCGCTCGAGGCTGACCAGGTTCGCCGCCGGCGCCACCTCAGGCCTCCTTCGCGACGACGCGGGCGCCGTGCACCGGCCCCGGGGCGAACGAGACCGGTCCGAGACCGGAGCCGGCCAGCCCGTCGGCGACCTGCACCGCCTGGGAGCGTGCCTCGCACAGGAACAGGCAGCTCGGACCGGAGCCGGACACGACCGCGCCGTGGGCCGAGTGCGCCAGCCCGACGGCGAGCGCCTCCTGGAGCTCCGGCCGCAGCCGCAGCGCCGCCGGCTGCAGGTCGTTGGACAGGGCCGCGCCCAGGTCCGCGACGTCGTGCCCGCGCAAGGCCTTCAGCAGCGCGTCGGGTATCTCCGGTGGACCCACCTCGGAGCTCTCGCGCATGGCATCGAGCTCGCGGTAGACCGCGGGGGTGGACAGCCCGCGCGGGGACTCCAGCACCACCCACCAGTAGCTGCCCAGCGTCATCAGCGGGGTGACCACCTCCCCGCGGCCGGAGCCGATGGCGGTGCCGCCCACGAGCGCGAACGGCACGTCGCTGCCGAGCCGTGCCGCGAGCCCGGCGAGCTCGTCGCGGGTCGAGCCGAGGTCCCAGAGCCGGTCGCAGGCCACCAGGGTCGCGGCCGCGTCGGCGCTGCCGCCGGCCATGCCGCCGGCGACCGGGATCCGCTTGTCGATGACGATCCGAGCTCCGCGCTCGACCCCGTGGTGCTCGGCGAGCAGCCGCGCCGCCGCGACCGCGATGTTGCGGGCGTCGGTGGGGACGTCGCCGGCCGGGAGCCGGTCGTGGGCACGGACCTCGACGCTGACCTCGTCGGCCTGGACGACGCTCACCTCGTCGTACAGCCCGATCGCCTGGTAGACGGTCGCCAGCGGGTGGAAGCCGTCGTCGCGGCGCGGCCCCACGCCCAGGCTCAGGTTGATCTTCGCCGGCGCCGTGACGCTCACGGCACGGGTCACGGCGCACCCGCCCCGGCCCGCACCGCGGCGAGCCCGTCGGCGACCCGGGCGAACTGCCGCACGTCGAGCGACTCCCCGCGGGCGGTCGGGTCGACCCCCGCGCGCTCGAGGGCCGCCTCGGCCACACCGGGCGCACCGGCGACGCCCCGCAGCGCGGCCCGCAGCGTCTTCCGGCGCTGGGCGAACGCCGCGTCGACCACCTCGAAGACCTCCTGCCGCGTCGAGGAGCACTGCGGGGGGTCTCGATGCGTCCAGGCGACGAGACCGGAGTCCACGTTGGGCGCCGGCCAGAACACCGTGCGCGGCACCGACCCGGCCCGTCGTACGTCGGCGAACCAGGCAGCCTTCACCGAGGGCACGCCGTAGGTGCGCGAGCCGGGTGCCGCCGCCAGCCGGTCGGCGACCTCCGCCTGCACCATCACCAGGCCGTGTCGCAGCGACGGGAGCAGCACCATCAGGTGCAGCAGCACGGGGACCGAGACGTTGTAGGGCAGGTTCGCCACCAGCGCGCTCGGCGCCCGGCCGGGCAGGCCCGTGAGGCGCAGGGCGTCCGCCTCGACGACGTCGAGCCGGTCCGCCAGGTCGGGGGCGTGCCGGGCGACGGTTCTTGGCAGCGCGCGGGCCAGGACCGGGTCGACCTCGACCGCGACGACCCGGGCCGCGCGCTCGAGGAGCGCGAGGGTCAGCGACCCCAGCCCGGGTCCCACCTCGAGGACGGTCTCGTCCTCGGCGAGGTCGGCGGCTCGGACGATCCGGCGCACGGTGTTGGCGTCGATCACGAAGTTCTGGCCGCGCTGCTTGGTGGGCCGCAGGTCCAGCTCGTGCGCGAGCAGACGCACCTCCGCCGGCCCGAGGAACCTCGGACCGGCGGAGGAGTCGGTCTGTCCGCGCGTCACGGTGGCGACCCTACCGAGCCGCCGCTGCCGGAGCGGCGGGCGTCGGGGCTCAGCCCCGGGACCCGCACACCGGCCAGGCGCCGTAGCCGCCGGAGGCCGCAGCCACGCGCTCGGCGACGGCGATCTGGGCCTCGCGGCTGTTCTGGTCGGGACGGCCGCTGCCGCCGTAGGCCTGCCAGGTGCCGAGGTTGAACTGCAGGCCGCCGTAGTAGCCGTTGCCCGTGTTCGCGGCCCAGTTGCCGCCGGACTCGCAGGCGGCGATCGCGTCCCAGACGCTGCTGCCGCCGGCGTAGTTGCTGGTCGGCGCGGGCTCGGGGGCGGGACGGTCCTTGGTGCCGTAGCTGACCAGCCGGCTCACCGGCTTGCGGACCAGGGTCGAGCCCAGCACGCGGCGGTGGGCGACCTTGCCGTTCTCGGTGGTGACCCGGTACACCACGCGGCGGGCGCCGTCGTGGCCGGCCCGGACGGTCCGGGTCTGGTCGGTGTACATGCCCGAGTCGGCGCTCTTGACGGTGCCGAAGCCGACCGACTCGGTGACGGGCCGCTTCGTCACGGTCACCTTGGTCCAGGTGAGCCGGTCGCCGTCGTGAAGGCGGGCGTTGCGGCCCGGGCTCACCTTGTCGTTGCGGTCCACGTGGACGCCGAGCTCCCGCAGTGCGTCCCGGACCCGCAGCGCGGTGACGGTGTCGCGGTGCGGCTTGGCGCCCGCGAGCCTGACGGTCAGGGTCTTCGGGGTCACCACGGCCAGGTCCATGCCCGACCGGCTGATCCTGGCACCACGGCTGGTGGACAGGTCCGCGCCGCCGACCCGGAGCCCGATCTGGTCCAGCGCGGAGCTGACGTCCGTGGCGGTCACCCAGTACCGGTCGGACCGTCCGTCGACCTTGACGTCGAGCGGCCGCCCGTAGCGCAGGGCGATGGTCTGGCCGTCCCGCACCGAGGAGTCGAGGGCCGGGGCGACGGCGTCGTGCGAGCCGACCCGCAGGTCCTGGCCCCGCAGCACGTCGGAGACGGTGTCGCCGAACGTGTGGACCTCGGTGGTCCGGCCGTCGACCGAGAGGGTCACGGTCTTGCGCATGGAGGCGTAGCCGGCACCGGTCGCCACGACGGCGAGGGCCAGCGCCGCGATGACGGCGCCGAGGACGGTCTTGCTTCTGGACAGCTGCGTGACGGTGGTCCGCACACTTCTCCCGGTGGTGGTGCTCCCCGGGCCGCGGTCGGGCGGCGGCTCGTCCGGTCCGCCCGGGGGCCGACAAGGAAGCGGCCCCCGCCGGAACCGCCGGGATCACCGGCGGGAGCGTGAGGCCCCATGAGCGCCGCCCGGGAAACCCGCTCCCGGCCAACAAGTCCCCGACCCTACGGACAGTCCCGCGGCATCGCCAAACCGACGGCGTGGGAGTATGCCCGTTTCGGCGCCGTTCGGGACCGCTCGTGCCCGTATCGCCGCACGTCAGCGCCCGGTTCGGCCGCCCGTCTGGACAGGTCGCCACCAGGCGCCCGCGTGGGCCGTCCCGGCTACCAGCGCCCGCCGAACGCCGCGTCGGTGTTCGCGTCGATGTCCGCGCACAGCTCCGCGAGGTCCTGGCCCCGCGTCTGCGCCATCGAGCGCACCGTCACCGGCACGAGGTACGACGCGTTGGGCCGTCCCCGGTACGGCGTCGGAGCGAGGTACGGCGCGTCGGTCTCCACCAGGACCCGGTCGCGCGGCGCCAGCCGCAGCGCCTCGCGGACCGGGTCGGCGTTGCGGAACGTCACCGTCCCCGCGAACGACAGCCACGCCCCGCGGTCCAGGCAGGACCGCGCGAAGCCGGCGTCACCGGAGAAGCAGTGCATCACCACCCGGTCCGGGACCCCCTCCTCGTCGAGGATCGCGAGGACGTCGTCGTGGGCGTCGCGGTCGTGGATCACCAGGGTCCGGTCGAGGTCCTTGGCGAGCGCGACGTGCCGGCGGAACGACTCCTGCTGGGCGGCCCGCCCGTCCTCGCCGGTGCGGAAGTAGTCGAGGCCGGTCTCCCCCACCGCCCGCACCCGGGCGCCGGACGCCGCGAGCGCGGCGATCTCCGCCAGCGCCTCCTCCAGCCGGCCCTCCGCGGCCAGGCGCGGCGCCTCGTTCGGGTGCAGGGCCACGCCGGCCACGAGCGCGGGGTGCTCCGCGGCGGCCTCGACCGCCCAGCGGGCGCCCGGCAGGTCGCAGCCGATCTGCACGATCCGGGTCACCCCGACCGCGGCGGCGGCGTCCACCGCCCGCTCGGTCGGGAGCCAGTCGCCGTCCGGCCCGTCGGCGATGTCGAGGTGGCAGTGGTTGTCGACGACCGGGTGCGGCAGCGGCTCGGGGGCGGGCGGCCGCTCCCGGTCCCGGCCGCCGCCGTCCGCGCGGCCGCCGGCACGGCTGCGGGTCGGCCCCCCGCTCATCGCGTCGCCCCCTTGTGCGCCAGCACGGCGTCGTACACCTCGCGCTTGGGCAGCCCGGTCGAGCGCGCCACCTCGAGGATCGCGTCCTTGCGACGGGTGCCGGCCGCCTCCCGCTCGGCGACCGCGGCGGCCAGCGACGGCCGGTCGAGGGCCGCCGCGACGACCGTCGCGCCCTGCACCACCACGGTCACCTCGCCGCGGACGCCGCCGCCGGCCCAGGCGGCCACCTCGTCCAGGGCGCCGCGCCGGACCTCCTCGTGGGTCTTGGTCAGCTCCCGGCACACCGCCGCCCGGCGGTCGTCCCCGAACGCCTCGGCCATCGCCGTCAGGGTCGCGGCCGTGCGGTGCGGGGACTCGAAGAACACCATGGTCCGCGGCTCGTCGCGCAGGTCCTCCAGCCGCCGGGCCCGCTCGCCGGCCTTGCGCGGCAGGAACCCCTCGAAGCAGAAGCGGTCGACCGGCAGACCGGAGACCGCCAGCGCGGTCAGCACCGCCGACGGCCCCGGTACGGCGGTCACGGGCACGTCGTGCTCGACGGCCGCCGCCACCAGCCGGTACCCCGGGTCTGACACCGACGGCATCCCGGCGTCCGTCACCAGCAGCACCCGCTCCCCCCGCTCGAGCGCCTCGACGAGCGCCGGGGTCCGGGCCGACTCGTTGCCCTCGAAGTAGGACACCACCCGGCCGCGGACGCTCACCCCGAGGTCGGCGGCGAGCCGGCGCAGCCGCCTGGTGTCCTCGGCGGCCACCACGTCCGCGGTCGCGAGCTCCTCGGCCAGCCGCGGCGGCGCGTCGGCGACCCGGCCGATCGGGGTCGCGGCGAGCACGAGCACCCCGCCGGAGCCCCTGCTGCCCGCCTCGTTGCCGGCCTCGTCGCCGGGCTCGCTGGGCTCGCTCACCCCGCGATCATGTCGCACCCCACCGGCGCGGCGCGGCGGGGCCCTGCGGGCGCGGCGGGCTCACGACCGCTTTCGTACAGTTGCCCGGTGAGCACCGCCCAACAGGCCCGTCGCACGGTGGCGCTCTCGACGACCGCCGACGACCGCGTGGTGCCGAGTGCCCGGCGCCGGCTCTCGGTGAGCCGGCTCCCCGACGACCGCCTGACCGGATGGCTCGCCACGCTCGCGGTCACGATGCTCGCCGGGTTCCTGCGGCTGTGGCACCTCGGCCGCCCGCACGCGTTCCTGTTCGACGAGACCTACTACGCCAAGGACGCCTGGTCGCTGTGGCACCACGGGTACGTCACGAACTACGTCGACGACGCGAACGCCCGGATCCTCGCCGGCGACCTGCACGGGCTCTGGAAGAGCACGCCGAGCATGATCGTCCACCCCGAGGTGGGGAAGTGGCTGATCGGGCTCGGGGAGCACCTGGTCGGCATGGACCCGACCGGCTGGCGGGTCGCCCCCGCGGTCGTGGGCACCCTGATGGTCGCCGTGATGGTGCGGGTGGCCCGTCGGCTCACCCGGTCCACGCTGCTCGGCTGCGTCGCGGGCCTGCTGCTCTGCTTCGACGGCCTGGAGTTCGTGCTGTCCCGGCTGGCGCTGCTCGACATCTTCGTGGCGTTCTTCCTGCTCTGCGCCGCCGCCTGCCTCGTCGCGGACCGCGACCGGTGCCGCGCGCGGCTGGCCGCCGCGGTCCCCGAGGACTGGCGCCCCACGCCGGGCGACTGGGGACCCGTGCGCGCCATGCTGTGGCGGCCCTGGCGGCTCGCGGCGGGCGTGTGCTTCGGGCTGGCCTGCGGCAGCAAGTGGAACGCGGTCTACCCGCTCGCCGCGTTCGCCGTCCTCGTCTGGCTGTGGGATGCCGGCGCCCGGAGGTCGCTCGGGGTCCGGTGGCCACGCCTGCGCTCCGTCGTCGCGGACGCCCTGCCGTCCTTCGGCTACCTGGTGGTCGTCGCCCTGGTCGTCTACGTGCTGACCTGGACGGGCTGGCTGCTGCACGCCGGCGTGTACGAGCAGCACCTGTCCCACAACCAGTGGGGGCCCTACTGGGGCAGCTACCTGCGCCACGACGCCCACGGGTTCCTGCCCGAGCTGTGGCAGTCGCTGCGGTCGCTGTGGCACTACCACCAGGACGTCTACGCCTTCCACACCGGCGGCCTCGACAACGCCACCCACCCCTACCAGTCGGACCCGCAGGGCTGGCTGATCCTCAACCGCCCGGTCGGGGTCGAGGCCGTCAACGGCATCCAGCCGGGTCACCAGGGCTGCACGGCCGCCGCGGACAGCACCTGCCTCAAGCTGGAGGTGCTGCTGGGGACGCCGGTGCTGTGGTGGGGCGGCGCGGTCGCGCTGCTGTACGCCGTCTACGCCTGGGTCGGGAAGCGGGACTGGCGCTTCGGCTTCGCGGTCGTCGGCGTCGTCTCCTCGTGGCTGCCGTGGATCCCCAACGACGACCGCCCGATCTTCAGCTACTACGCGATCGCGATCATCCCGTTCACGGTCCTGGCGCTGACGCTGTGCCTGGGGACGATGCTCGGCGGTCGCGACGCGTCGTACCGCCGGCGGACGTGGGGTACGGCGCTGGGCGGCGCGTTCGTGGTGCTGGTGGTGCTCAACTTCGCATGGTTCTGGCCGCTCTACACCGGTGAGCTGATGACCACCGAGCAGTGGCTGGACCGGATCTGGTTCCGGCGGTGGATCTGAACGGCGGCCCGGCCGCCGGCGCCGACCGGGGCGCGGCGGTTGCGGGGGGCCGGGACCCCGGGGACAGTGGGACGGTGCCGTCCGCGAGCTCCGAGGAGGTCCTCCGCTCGCTGGTGATGGAGCACGCGCCCGTCGTCATCGCGATCGTCGACGCGCAGGAGCGGCTGATCCACATCGACGGCGCCCTGCTCGTCCGGCAGGCGCTGTGGCGCACAGCACTGGGACGCCCGGTCGCGGAGCTCGTCGACGACCCGGTGATCGTGAGCCTGGTGCGCGGGGGTCTCGCCGGGCAGGCCGGCCGCGCGGACCTCGTCATCGACGGCCACCCCTGGCTGATCGCCGTGCAGCCGGTGGCCGGGGAGGGGACCGGGACGGACGGACCGGGCGTCGCCCACGTGGCGGTGCTGCTCACCTACGCCGACGTGGCCACGGTCCACGGCGACCTCCTCGCCAGCGAGACGACCAACGAGCAGCTCGCGGCGCTCATCGAGCTCTCCCGCGACTTCATCGCGATCGCCGACCTCTCGGGCACCGTCACCTACCTCAACCGCGCCGGGCGCGAGCTGATCGGGCTGGACACGGACGAGGAGAGCCTCGGCCGCCCCACTGTCGACTACTTCACCGAGGAGGCGCTCGACCGGGTCGCGGAGTTCAACCGGAGCCTGCGCACGCGCGGCTCCTGGCAGGGGACCAGCACGCTGCGGCACTTCCGCACCGGGGAGCCGATCCCGGTCGCGGTCGACGCGTTCCTCGTCACCCGGCCCTCGGACGGCGCCCGCCTCGGTCTCGCCACCGTGCAGCGGGACCTGCGCGCTCAGCTCCGTGCGGAGCACGAGATGTCGCTGCGGATCCAGGAGCAGCGGGCGGTCGCCGACCTCGGCCGGCTCGCGATGACGCTGCCGTTGGCGGCCCTGATGGTCGAGGCCGTGCGGCTCATGCACGGCCGGTACCCCGACCTGGTGACGGGCGTGCTCAAGCGGCACGGGGACGAGCTGGAGATGGTGGCCTGCTCCGAGGAGCACTGGGTCGGCAGCGCCGTGCCGGTCGACGACTCGGTGCTCACCGGCCGCGCGGTCACGACGGGCCGCACGGTGCGCAGCGACGACCTCGAGGGCGACGACCGGTTCCCGGGCACGGCGGCGGGCTCCGCCGGGCACAGCCTGCGCAGCGTCCTGTGCGCGCCGATCCCGGGCGAGGACCGGCCGTGGGGCGTGGTCGGGATCTCCGGGGACCGGCCCGCGCACTGGAGCGAGGACGACCAGACCTTCGTGGAGTCCGTCGCGGCGACGCTCGGCGCGGCGGTCCGGCGCGACGTCCTCGAGGCACAGCTGCAGCACCAGGCCCTGCACGACTCATTGACGGGTCTGCCCAACCGCGCCCTGGTCCTCGACCGCGTCGCGCAGGCCCTGAGCCGGTCGGCCCGGCGGGGCACCGTCATGGCGGTGCTGCTGCTGGACCTCGACGACTTCAAGTCGGTCAACGACGTGCTCGGGCACGGCTCCGGGGACGCCTTGCTCACCCAGGTCGCCCGCCGCCTGCGGGCCGCCGTCCGCGAGGTCGACACGGTGGCGAGGCTCGGCGGGGACGAGTTCGTGGTCGTGTGCGAGGAGCTCGCCGGCGAGGACGACGTCGCGTTCATCGCCGAGGCGCTCCTGGAGACGTGCGCCACCGGGTTCTCGCTGTCGGGCCGCCGGCTGGCGGTCACGGCGTCGATCGGGGTGGCGCTCTCGGTCGCGGGCGAGGGCACCACCACGTCGCTGGTCAGCGAGGCGGACATCGCGATGTACCAGGCCAAGCGCGACCGGCCCGGCACCTACCGGATCTTCGACGAGGCGATGCGCGGAGACGTCCTCGGGCGGGTCAACGTCGCCGGCGAGCTGCGCGCCGCGGTCCGTGCCGACCGCGTCGAGGTCGCCTTCCAGCCGATCGTGGACCTCCTCGACGGTCGGGTCGTGGCGATGGAGGCGCTGGCCCGGTGGACCGACGACGGGGGCGACCCGGTCCCTCCGGACCTGTTCATCCCGGTGGCGGAGGAGACCGGCGTGATCGGCGAGCTCGGAGCGGCGGTGCTGCGCCGGGCCGCCCGGGAGGCCGCGTCGTGGCAGTCCCACGCCGAGGTGGCGCTGCGCGTCAACGTCAGCGGTCACGAGCTCCGCAGCCACACGTACGTCGACGAGGTGCTCGCCTCGCTCGAGCAGGCGGGGCTGCCCACCCGGCTGCTCGGCCTGGAGATCACCGAGTCGGTGTTCGTGGACGAGGACACGCTCACCCAGGACAACCTGGTCCGGCTGCGCGCCGCCGGGGTGACGCTGCTCATCGACGACTTCGGCACGGGGTACAGCTCGCTGAGCTACCTGCACCGGTTCCCGGTCGTGGACGTCTTGAAGGTGGACCGGGTGTTCCTGGGCGAGGGCACCCGGGGCGAGGCGGTCATCCGCGCGGTGACCGGGCTCGGGGAGGCGTTCGGGCTGCAGGTGTGCGCGGAGGGGGTGGAGACGCCGGAGCAGCATGCGCGGGTCGTGGCCCTCGGGTGTCGGTTCGCCCAGGGGTACCTGCTGGGCCGTCCCCAGCCGCCCGAGGAGGCGCGCCGGGTGATCGCCGGGTGGACGCCGGTCAGCCCGCCGCCCGGCTGACGGGCCGGCCAGCCGCCCGCCCGACACGGGACCCGTGCGGGTCGAGGACCTCCACGGCCAGCAGCGCGACGTCGTCGTCGGGGTCCGGCGGCACCATCTGCTCGTGGACGTGCCGCAGCAGCGAGGCCACCGGCAGGTCGCTGCCCGACCGCACCACCTCGCACAGCCGGGCCAGGCCGACCGCGAGGTCCTCGCCGCGCCGCTCGACGAGCCCGTCGGTGAACATCAGCAGCCTCGTGCCGGGCTCGAGGGTCAGCTCGTGGTCCAGGCGGGGCTCGTCGGCGACGAGCCCGAGCAGCAGGTCCTCGCTCTCGAGGAGCACCGGCTCCCCGTCGGGGCCGACGACCAGCACCGGCGGGTGCCCGGCGCTCGACCAGGTCAGCCGGGTGCGCCCGGTCTCCGGGTCGCGGCGCAGCTGCGCGACCACCACGGTCGCGATCGTGTCGACCCTCAGTCCCTCCATCGCCCGGGCGACCGACGCGAGCACCCGGGCCGGCGACTCGCCGGTGGAGTAGGCGATCCCCCGGGTCAGCGAGCGCAGGTGCCCCATCGCGGCCGCCGAGGCGGAGTCGTGGCCGATGACGTCGCCGACCACCACCATCGTGGAGCCGTCGGCCTGGAGGAACGCGTCGTACCAGTCGCCCCCGACCTGGGCCGCCTGGGAGGCCGGCGTGTAGCCGACGGCGATGTCGAGGCCCTCAGGCCGGGCCGGGTCGGTGAGCAGGCTGCGCTGCAGCTGCTCGGAGATGTCGCGGACCTGGTCGTAGGAGCGCGCGTGCTCGAGCACCCGGGTGGCGCGGGCGGCCACCTCGGCGGCGGTGGCCGCCTCCGCCCCGGCCAGCGGCGGCCGCCCCGAGCCGCGGGCCAGCGCGAGCAGCCCGACGACGTGGCCGTCGGTGCCCAGCGGCAGCACGGCGAGGGACTCGTGCGCGAGCCGTCGGACCGCCGCCTGTGCCTGCGGCGAGTCCAGGACCCGCATCGCGCGCTCGGTGCCGCCGGACTCGACGAACACCGGGCGGCTCGTGCGTCGTACCTCCGCGAGCGCTCCCGGCAGGACCGCGTGGCGGGCCAGCTCCGCCGCCAGTCCGGCGACGACCGGGCGCAGGGCCGGGTCCTGGTGCCAGGAGGCGACGTCGTGCAGCGCGTCGCCCTCGGTGACGAGCATGACCAGCGACCAGTCCGCGAGGCCCGGCACCACGAGGCGCGCCAGCGTCTCGACCGCGGCTCCCACCTCGAGGCTGTCGGCCAGCTCGCGGCTGGCCCGGGCCACGAGCTCGAGCAGGGACATGATCGTGGCGGTGCGCTGCCCGGCCTCGTGCCGCTCGGTGACGTCCGAGGCGGCCCCGATCACGCGGACGACGCGCCCCCGCTCGTCGGTGAGCGCGCGTCCGCGGCTGGACAGCCAGCGGGTGCCGGTGTCGGGCCGCAGGATCCGGAACGTCTCGTCGAGGTCCCCTCCGGCACGCGCCGTCCGCTGCAGCGCAGCGGTCAGGGCCGGCAGGTCCTCGGGGTGCACCAGGTGCGCGAAGCCGGCCGGCGTCTGGTCGAGCCGGTCCGCAGCCAGCCCGCACATCCGCAGCAGCCGCTCGTCCCAGGTCAGCCGACCGGTCTGGAGGTCCCAGTCCCAGCTGCCGACCCCCGCGACGTCCATCGCGAGGTCCAGGCGCAGCCGCACCGTCTCGCTCTCGTGGGCCAGGGCCAGCCGCTCGAGCTCGCTGACCACCGCCTCGGCCAGCTCCTCGAGGATCGTCACGTCCATCTCCCGCCAGTCCCGGGGCAGCGGGTCGTAGACGCACAGCGCGCCGACCAGCTCGTCGTGCCGGTCGAACAGCGGGACCCCGAGGAACCCGACGGCGGTCCCCTCGGCGACCAGCCGCAGTCCCCGGACGCGGTCGTCGAGCCGGCAGTCGCGGATCGCCAGCGGGCCCCCGGTGGCGGCGGTCACCGCGCTCAGGGACTCCTCGCGCGGGTGCTGCTCCTCGACCGCTCCGGGGCTCAACCAGGTGGCGGCGACCATCTGGTGCGCCTCGGTCACCAACGAGATCTTCGCCGAGGCCGTCTTCATCAGCTGGGCCGCGAGGACGCTCAGCGTCTGCAGCGTGGCGTTGTCGCCGACGGCCACCCGGAGCCGGCGTGCGGCAGCGATCCGCTGGTCGTCGTCGAGGTCGACCGACGTCCGTGAGTGCCGTCCGCGCGGGGGCTCTCCCGAGACCTCCGGCGGGAAGTGCTCCGCCACCGTGTGTGCTCCGTCCGTGCCCGGGTCAGGGCGTGGGCTGTCCTGCTGGCAAGGCCCGATCCTCTCAGCGTGGACGGGGCGGTAGCCAGCCGGTGCCGCCGTCGCCGGGACCGGCGCCGGGACAATGACCCCGACGGGTCAGTGAGGGTGGCCCGAGTGGGCCATGACCGGTGGTCCCGCGCCGGGAACCAGGGTGACTACCCTCGCCCCATGCGTCGCTGGACCCGGTTCGTCCGGGACAACCCCTGCCTGGCACTGCTCGTGGTCCAGCTCGGCGGGGTCGTCCTGTACCCGTTCATGGACGACTCGAGCACCGGACGGGCGGCGTACTCGATCTTCGGCCTGCTGGTCCTGGCGCTCACCATCCGCGCGCTGAGGGCGACGCCCGCGCTGACCTGGGTCGGGGTGCTGCTCGCGCTCCCGGCGGCCGGGCTCCTCTTCGCGACGATCGTGACCGGCGAGACCGGGCTGTTCCCCTGGTCGTCCGGGTTCGAGGCCGCGCTGTACGTCTACGCGGGCACCAGCATGCTCTTCTACATGCTCGACGACGAGGACGTCACCACCGACGAGATGTTCGCGGTCCCCGCCGTCTTCACGCTGTTCGCCTGGGCGTTCGCCTACCTGTTCGTGGTGCTCCAGGCCCTCGACCCGAGCAGCTTCGACCCCTCCGGCAGCGACCGCAGCTGGATGGAGCTGCTGTTCCTGTCGTTCACGACGCTGTCGAGCACCGGGCTCTCCGACATCACCCCGTTGTCGGCGCACGCCCGCAGCGTCGTGATGCTGGAGCAGCTCGCCGGCCTGTTCTACATCGCGATGGTGGTGACCCGGCTGGTGGCGCTGCGGGGGTCCCGAAGGGTCCGCTGAGAGGACGGCCGCGGCGGGGCCGTGGTGGCCGGGAGACCGGCCGCGGGACCGTATAGTTCCGTTCCGTGTCCTGGACGTACCGCCCTCAGCTGGACGGGCTCCGGGCGGTCGCGGTCTACCTCGTGCTGCTCTTCCACGCCGGGCTCCCCTGGGCGGGCGGGGGGTTCATCGGCGTCGACCTGTTCTTCGTGCTGTCGGGCTTCCTCGTCACCGGCGTGATCCTCGCCGAGATCCGGGAGACCGGGTCCCTGCGGCTGGGCACGTTCTACTCGCGACGGGTCCGCCGGCTGCTGCCCGCGGCGCTCGTGGTGGTGGTGGCGACCAGCCTGCTCTTCGTCCTGGTCGCGCCCGTGGCCCGCCGGGTGGCGATGGTCCGCGACGGTCAGAGCGCGCTGCTGTACGTCGCCAACTGGCACTTCCTCTGGCAGTCGGGGGACTACTTCGCCGCCGGGATCGACAAGAGCCCGTTCCTGCACTTCTGGTCCCTGGCGGTCGAGGAGCAGTACTACGTCGCGTTCCCGCTCCTGCTCCTCCTGCTCAGCCGTACGTCGCGACGGCTGATGGCCGCGGCCCTCGTCGCGCTGATGGCGCTGTCGCTGGCCGCCCAGCTGCACTGGGCCGGGGTCGACGCGACGCACGCCTACTACGGCACCGACGCCCGGCTCTACCAGCTGCTGGCCGGCGCGGTGTGCGCCGTGGCGATGCAGGGACCGTCCCGGCAGCGGGAACGACTGCTGGCCGCCGTGACGACGCCGCTCGGGCTGGCGGGTCTGCTCGTGCTCGGCAGCGGGCTCCTCGACGTCAGCGCCTCGACCCGGGGGATCGGCGCGACGGTGGCGTCGGTGCTGGTCGTGCACGGCCTCCACCAGCACGAGGCCACCCCGGTGGCACGGTGGCTGGCCCGACCGGTGCCGGTCTTCCTCGGCCGGATCTCCTACGGCACCTACCTGTGGCACTGGCCGGTGATCGTCGCGCTCGGCGCGGTCCTCGACGTGGGCCCGGTGGTCGTCGCGGTGCTGGCGGCCGCGGTCGCGACCGGGCTGGCCGCGGCGTCGTACGAGGTCCTGGAGATGCCGATCCGCCGGTCCGCGCGACTCGGCCGGGCCCGCTGGTACCCCGCGGCGGCCGGGGTCGCGGTCAGCGCGCTGGTCGCCGTCACCGTCGTCCCCTGGACGCTGCAGACCGATCGGCGGCCCAGCCTCGTCGCGGTGGCGGCTCCGGGACCCGCGGTCGCGGTCGCGTCCTCCTCGCGCGTCCCCCCGGACATCGACTGGGCCGCGGTCAAGGACGACGTGGGCAAGGAGGGCACCTGCACCGCCCGCGCGGTGGCGGACTGCACCGTGGTGCGCGGCGACGGCCCGCACGTGCTGCTGGTCGGCGACAGCCAGGCGGAGACGCTCGTCCCCATGTTCGAGCGGCTGGCTCGCGAGCACGACCTCACGCTCTCGCTGAACGTGCTGGCCGGCTGCCCCTGGCAGGAGGGTCTGGAGAACCTCAAGGCGTCGGCCGGCACTCGGCACGAGTGCGACGAGGCGCGGGTGGGCTGGTACGACGACGTGCTGCCCCTGCTGCACCCGGACGTCGTCATCGTCCTCGACCGGCCCCGCGACGACCCCGACGAGTGGCAGGGCGTCCTGCGGCGCCGCGACGGCCGGCGCCAGCCGCTGCAGGAGGCGGTGTACCAGACGAGCAACGAGACGCTGCGGAAGATCACCGCGGTGGCGCCTCGCACCCTGCTGGTGCAGCGGCTGGTGATGCCCGAGACGTTCGACCCCCTCGACTGCCTGTCCAGCGTGCGGCGTGCCGGCCGGTGCGCGGTGCCGGTCCCGCTGGGCGTGACGCCCAGTGACGGGTACAACGCCGCGGCGGCGGCCCGGTCGCCCAAGGTGGAGACCGTGGACCTGAACCCGGCGTTCTGCCCGACCGCACCGGTGTGCCACGCGGTGGCCGACGGGAAGGTCGTCTACCGCGACGACCACCACTTCACCGCCCGCTACGGCCTCTCGCGCCGGGACCAGGTGTGGCGGATCCTCCGCGGCACGGAGGCCTTCTAGCCCACGTCCGGAGCACGACGATGGCGGCGGCCGCCGCGGTCGACCCCCACGGCGCGTCGGCGGACAGGCGCAGCAGCCCCGCCGCCAGCAGCAGGTCCAGCAGCATCTGCGCCGCGGGCAGCGTCCCGTGTGCATCCCTATCCCTACCCCGAGGGGCCGTGCCGTGAACGTGACGGTTGACGCGCCTCTGGGTGGGTACGTCTGGTCGTCCGGCGCGAAGCGGAGAGGCACAGCCACGCAGTGAGCAGCACAGTGACCGTCGGCGACGTGGTCGTGGCCACGGTCCGCAGACCGCGGGACGGCCGGGCGGCGGCGGTGTCCGGTGCCGTGTACCTGGCCCTCGCCCCGCTGGCAGCCGCCGGCCTCTCCCGGCCGGAGCGGGTCGGGTTCCTGGCCGTGAACCGCTTCGGCGGCCGGATGCCGGCCCTGCGCGTCCCGCAGCAGCTGGGGACACCGTGGGTGCTGCCGCTGGTGGCCGTGACCGCGTTCGTGGCCCGCCGACAGCACCTCGCCGTCTCCGCCGGCCTCGCCCTCCCGCTGGAGAAGGCGCTCGAGGTGGGGGTCAAGAAGCTGACCCGGCGGCGGCGGCCCGCGCAGCTGGCACCGGAGGCCCGGCTGTTCGACGACGCGCCCGTCGACGGCCCCTCCTACCCCTCCGGCCACGCCGCGATCGCCACCTGCGCCGTCCTGTTGGCCGCTCCCTACCTGCCGCGGCCCGTGCTGGCGGCGCTCTCGACGGCCGTGGGTCTCACGGCCGTCACCCGGGTGCACCAGGGGGCGCACTTCCCGCTCGACGCGGTGGGCGGGGTGAGCCTGGGAGTCTGCGTCGCGGCGCTGCTCCAGTACACGTTCGGGCTCCCTGCTTCCGGGGCGTGAGGCAGGCGGCCTGACCCGGGGGCGTGACCCGGGGTCCGAGCACTGCCATCCTGGAGGGATGGGGAGCGTGTACGACGCCGTGGGCGGCACCGAGACGCTGCTGCGCCTGGCCCGGGCCTGGCACGCCCGGGTGATGGCCGACGAGGTGGTCG
>JAICLD010000004.1 GCA_025927595.1 Nocardioidaceae bacterium
GAGAAGTTCCGCGCTGCCGGCATCCCCATCATCGGCGACGACATCAAGAGCCAGGTCGGCGCCACGATCACCCACCGTGTGATCGCGAAGCTGTTCGAGGACCGCGGCGTGATCCTCGACCGCACCTACCAGCTCAACGTCGGCGGCAACATGGACTTCAAGAACATGCTGGAGCGGGACCGCCTGCAGTCGAAGAAGATCTCCAAGACCCAGTCGGTGACCTCGAACATCGACCACGACCTCGGCGCCCGCAACGTGCACATCGGTCCCTCGGACTACGTGCAGTGGCTCGACGACCGCAAGTGGGCCTACGTCCGGCTCGAGGGTCGCGCCTTCGGCGACGTGCCGCTGAACATGGAGTACAAGCTGGAGGTGTGGGACTCCCCCAACAGCGCCGGGATCATCATCGACGCCGTCCGCGCCGCGAAGATCGCCCTGGACCGGGGCATCGGCGGACCGATCCTGTCGGCGTCGACGTACCTGATGAAGTCGCCGCCGGTGCAGATGCCCGACGACCAGGGCCGCGCCCAGCTCGAGGCCTACATCCGCGGCGAGGTCGAGCGCTGACGCTCGCTGACCCGTGACGGCACTGCGCCACCTCCTGCACCTGCTGCGGGGCCGCTGGTTCCGCCGGCTGTTCGCGGTCCGCTGCGCCAGCCAGCTCACCGACGGGATCTTCCAGGTCGCGCTGGCCTCCTACGTGGTGTTCTCCCCCGAGCGGGCTCCCACCCCGGGAGCGCTCGCCGCGGCGCTGGCGGTGGTGCTGCTGCCGTTCAGCGTGCTGGGCCCCTTCACCGGGGTGCTCCTGGACCGCTGGTCGCGCCGGCAGGTGCTGGCCTGGTCGAACTTCGTCCGGGTGGGGCTCGTCGGGGTCCTCGCACTGGCCGTGCACGCCGACCTGCGCGGGCCCGGGCTCTTCGTCGTCATCCTGGCGGCGCTGTCGGTCAACCGGTTCCTGCTCGCGGCGCTCTCCGCGGCCCTGCCGCACGTCGTCGTCCCCGAGGACCTGATCACCGCCAACGCGCTGACCCCCACGGCCGGCACGCTGGCGTTCCTGGTCGGGCTCGGTCTAGGGACCGGGACCCGGCTGGGCTGGGAGCGCCTCGGCGCGGACAGCGACGTCGGCGTGCTCGGGTCCGCGGCGGCGCTCTACGCGGTGGCCGGGGCCCTCGCGCTGCGGATCCCCCGCCACCTCCTCGGCCCCGACCTCGACGCCGCCCGTCCAGCGGTCCGGGAGGCGGTGCGACACGTCGCCCGCGGCCTGCTGGACGGCCTGCGGCACCTCGCCGAGCGGCGCCCGGCCGCCTACGGGCTGACCGCGATCGGGGCGCACCGGTTCTGCTACGGCATCTCGACGGTGTCGCTGGTCCTGCTCTACCGCAACTACTTCCACGGCCCGGGCGAGGTCGACGCGGCGTTCACCGAGCTGTCCGTGGCGGTGCTGGTCAGCGGGGTCGGGTTCGTGGCGGCGGCGGTGCTGACCCCCGCGGTGACCGAGCGGGTCTCGCCCCGCACCTGGCTGGTGGGGCTCCTCGTCGCCGCGGCGGTCACGCAGGTCTTCCCGGGGGCGCTGTACACCCGCCCGGCGCTGCTCGTGGCCGCCTTCGTCCTGGGCGTGGCCAGCCAGGGCGTCAAGATCGTCGTGGACACGCTCGTGCAGACCTCCGTCGACGACGCGTTCCGCGGCCGGGTCTTCGCGCTGTACGACGTCGTGTTCAACGTCGCGTTCGTGGCGGCCGCCGGTGTCGCGGCCCTGGTGCTGCCCCGGACCGGGAAGTCCTACGTCGTGCTCGGGGCGATCGCCCTCGGCTACCTCGGCGTCGCCGCGTGGTACGCCCGCGTGACCCGGGAGGCCGCGCCGCTCAGCCGCCCAGCAGGTCCCCGATGATCCGGCCGCCTCCGCCGCCCCCGGACTGGCCCTGGGCGACCGGCGCGAACTCCGACGGCTGCACGACGACGAAGCCCGGGCCGTGGAAGGCGTACTGGAACGCCTCCCCCGAGCCGCCGCGCAGCATCGACCGCATGTTCATCGAGGACACCACCTGAGGGGTCAGCTGCGCCGACCATGCGACGCACGCCTGCACGTCGACGTACGTCGGCTGCGCCGAGCAGTCGAGGACGACCGGCTGGCCGACCGTGCAGAGCGCGACCGTCCCGGTGCCCGACACCGTCGTGTTGAAGAGGCCTCCGGACATCACGCCGGCGCCGCGGACCCGGTTGATGTCCCAGCCCAGCGAGGCGTCGAACGCCAGCAGGCTGCGGCCGTTGACGCTGATCCCGTCGCCGCCGAGGTCCACGAGGTAGACGAAGCCGGCCTCGTTGGCGAAGAACACCTCGCCCTGGCCGGAGACGCGCATCAGCGGCATGTCCTCGCTCGTCACCATCTTCTTCAGCAGCTTGCCCACGCTGCCGGCGCGCTCGTGGTCGAAGCGCACCTGTCCCTGGTAGGCGACCATCGCCCCCTTGACCGCGAGCACGTCGTCGCCGAGCGCGACCCGCAGCAGCTGGGCGTTCTGGAGGGCGAACCTGCGGCCCTCGACCTCGAGGTTGGACCGTTCGAACAGCGCACTCTGCATGCTCGGGATCCTAGGGCCGCGGGACGTGCCCGCGCCGGAGCACACCGCGCACCGCTCGGGCGGTCATGGCGAAATGGGCCCGGGCGACCGTCCCTGCCCGTTCCACCTCCCCGGCCACCACCGCCTCGACCAGCGCGGTGTGCTCGGCGAGCGCCAGGTCGAAGACGTCGCGGGTGTACGGCTCGATCGGCAGTCCCACGGTGACCGTGGCGAGCAGGCCCTGGGTCAGCGACGCGACCTGGGGGTTGCCGGTCGCCGCCGTGACGGCCCGGTGGATCGCGGCGTCGGCGACGTGCTCCTGCTGCGGTGTCCGCGCGGCGGCGAACGCGGCCAGGGCCTCCCGCAGGGCCGAGACGTCGGACTCGGTACGTCGCTCCGCCGCCGTCCGGGCCACCATGCCCTCGACCATCCCGCGCAGGTCCAGGAGCTGCTCGAGCTCGGCGCCGCGCACGCCGATGGTGCGGGAGACGGCGTCCGCGGAGTTCGTGGACCAGTCGCTGCGGACGAAGGCGCCACCCGCGCGTCCTCGGCGCACCTCCACGATCCCGGCCGAGCGCAGCCGCCCCACCGCCTCGTGCACGGTCGACCGGCTGACCCCGAGCAGGGCGGCGAGGGCGCGCTCCACGGGGAGCCGCTCCCCCGGCAGGAACTCACCGAGCGCCACCGCGGTCAGCAGCCGGTCCGCCACCTCGTCGACGGCGCTGGCCACCTGCACGGGGCGGCCGAGGGTGGCGTCCGCCTCGCCGAGCGCCTGCTCGACGAACCGGCCGATCTGGTCGACGCCTGGCTCCGACGACATGCTGCCTCTCCCGCCCGTCGGCGGCCGTCCCGGTCGGTGCGCGGCCGCGCGCGATGAGTGACGGGAAGAGTACGAGGAAACTTGTGACCCCGAAAGGCTTGCTCTGAGGACCATTGAGGCTCAAGGCTGTGCGTCACCGCCGCGAGCACGTCGCTCGGCGCCCCGCACCGGTCCACAGGAGGAGGCAGCATGGGAGTTCCCGAGGCGACCAGCGAGGGCACCGTCGGCTTCGGCGACCTGCAGACCTGGTACCGGGTCACCGGACGGCTCGACGGGGCCGAGCGGGCGCCGGTGGTGGTGCTGCACGGCGGCCCCGGCGCCACCCACGACTACACGCTGCGCATGGCCAGGCTGGCGGAGCAGGGTCATCCGGTCGTCCACTACGACCAGCTGGGCTGCGGGCGGTCCACCCACCTGCCCGACCGGGGGGCCGACTTCTGGACCGTGGAGCTGTTCCTCGAGGAGCTCGACCGGCTCCTCCAGGAGCTCGGCGTGGCGCAGCGCTACCACCTGATCGGGCAGTCGTGGGGCGGGATGCTCGGTGCCGAGCACGCCGTCCGCGGGCCGGAGGGGCTGCTGAGCCTCGTCATCGCCGACTCGCCCGCCTCGATGGACCTCTGGGTGGCGGAGGCCAACCGGCTGCGCGAGGACCTGCCGCCGGACGTCCAGCAGACGCTGCTGCGGCACGAGGACGCGGGGACCACCGACAGCCCGGAGTACGCCGAGGCCGAGAAGGTCTTCTACGACCGGCACGTGTGCCGGGTGGTGCCGAACCCCGACGAGGTCACCCGCAGCTTCGACGCCATCGCCGAGGACCCCACCGTCTACCACACGATGAACGGCCCCAGCGAGTTCCACGTGGTCGGAACGCTGCGGGACTGGTCCGTCGTGGACCGGGTCGGCCGGATCTCGGTCCCCACCCTGCTGGTCAACGGCGCTCACGACGAGGCCACCCCGGCCACCATGCAGCCGTTCATGGACGGCATCCCCGACGTCCGCTGGCACACCTTCCCGAGCTCCAGCCACATGCCCCACGTCGAGGAGGAGGACTCCTTCCTCTCGGTCGTCGGCGACTTCCTGCGCAGCCACGAATGACACTCGAGTGAGAAGAGAGAGATCGATGCCGCTCCGCCGAACCTCGCCCCTCGTGATCGGGACCGCGCTGCTCGCCCTCGGCGCAACGGCCTGCACCGGCGGGCCGTCCTCGAGCTCGGCCGGCTCGTCCCCCGGCGCGTCCGGGTCCTCCTCCGGTGGCGCAGCCCCGGCGACGTACCAGACGCAGCACCGCGGTGGCACGCTGCACCTCGTCGCCAAGTCGGCCGGGGGCACGCTCGACCCGATGGTGAACTACACCCTGCAGTACTGGCAGCTGTTCCAGGCGACGTACGACGGGCTCCTCGCCTTCAAGAAGCAGGCGGGGCAGCCGTCCTTCACCGTGGTCCCCGACCTCGCGCAGTCGATGCCCAAGGTCACCGACGGCGGGAAGACCTACACCTTCACCCTCCGCAAGGGGATCAAGTTCTCCAACGGGGCCCCGGTGACCACCGATGACGTGGTGGCCTCCTTCAAGCGCATCTTCACCGTGTCCAGCCCACCGCCGGGACGTTCTACAACGGCATCGTCGGCGCCGGCGCGTGCCTGAAGAAGCCGGCGTCCTGCGACCTGTCCCAGGGGGTCGTGGGCGACCCCGCGACCGGGACGGTCACGCTGCATCTCACCGAGCCCGACCCGGAGCTGCCGTACAAGCTGGCCGTGCCGCACGCATCGATCCTCCCGAAGGGCGCACCGCCCAAGGACGCGGGCACCACCCCGATCCCGACCACCGGCCCCTACACGTTCGCCTCCTACGACCCGAACCGGGCGCTGAAGATGGTCCGCAACCCCTACTTCAAGCAGTGGTCGCGCGACGCGCAGCCGGAGGGCTACCCCGACGAGATCGACGAGACCTTCGGCCTCACCGTCGAGTCGGAGGTGACGGCCGTCGAGAACGGCCAGGCCGACTGGGTGTTCGACCCGCCGCCCACCGACCGGCTCAACGAGATCGGCACCAAGTACGCCTCGCAGGCGCACGTGAACCCGCTGACGGCGTTCTGGTACCTGGCGATGAACACGAACCTGGCGCCGTTCGACAACCTCAAGGCACGGCAGGCGGTGAACTGGGCCGTGGACCGCGACGCGGTCGTCCGCCAGTACGGCGGCCAGAACCTCGCCGCACCGGTCTGCACCGTGCTGCCCCCGGGCTTCCCCGGGCACGTCGACACCTGCGACTACACCAAGGGCGGTGGCAGCACCTGGAAGGCGCCGGACCTGCAGAAGGCCAAGCAGCTCGTGCAAGAGTCCGGCACGGCCGGAGCCAAGATCGGCGTGGTCGTCACGGACGACGAGGTCAACAAGTCCATCGGCGAGTACGTCCAGAGCATGCTCAACTCGATCGGGTACCGGGCGACGCTCAAGCCGATCTCCGGCAACATCCAGTTCACCTACATCCAGAACACGAAGAACAAGGTGCAGATCAGCCTGTCGTCCTGGTACCAGGACTACCCGGCGGCCTCCGACTTCCTCGACGTCCTGCTCTCCTGCGCCTCGTTCCACCCGGGGAGCGACTCGAGCATCAACATCTCCGGGTTCTGCGACAAGAAGGTCGACGCCCAGATGCAGCAGGCGCTCGCGGCCGAGCGCACCAGCATGAGCAAGGCGAACACCCTGTGGGGACAGGTGGACCAGGCCGTGATGGAGCAGGCGCCGGTGGCTCCGCTGATCACCCCCAAGCTGATCGACTTCACCTCGAAGCGGACCGGCAACTACCAGTTCAGCAAGCAGTTCTACATGCTGGTGAGCCAGCTGTGGGTGAAGTGAGCCGCCGGTGAGCTCCGATCCATCTGTCGCCAGCCCGGCGCTGACCTCGGCATCGTCGACCCGGACCGTCGCACCGTCACCGGGGCCGTGGCGAACGGCGCTGGCGACCCTGCGCCGGGACCGGGTGGCGATGGTGTCGCTGGCGGTGTTCCTGCTCGTCGTGCTCGCGTGCCTGCTCGCCCCCGTCTTCGAGCACGCCGTGGCGCACACCGACGCCTTCACCTCGAACATCTCCGGCACCACGGTGGTCGACGGCCGGCGCGTCCCCGTGCTGACACCGAGCAGCACCGGTCTCGGGCTGGGCGTCACCCCCATCGGGCCGACCTGGGACCTGCACCACTACTTCCTCGGCGCCGACGGGCAGGGCCGCGACGTCATGGCCCGACTGCTCTTCGGCGGGCGCAACAGCCTGCTGATCGGGGTGCTCTCCGCGGTGATCGCGTGCGGCGCCGCCACCGTGCTCGGGGTCGCCGCCGGCTACTTCGGCGGCGTCCTGGACGCGGTCCTGTCCCGGCTCTTCGACGTCGTGTGGGCCTTCCCCGTCTACCTGCTCGCGATCTCGCTGTCGGTGGTGCTGCTGACCAGCGGTCTCACGGTGGGACCCGTCCACATCGAGGGGGACAGCCTGTGGCTCCCGATCCTGATCATCGCGGTCATCTACGTGCCCTACGTCGCCCGCCCGCTGCGCGGGCAGGTGCTCACCCTCAGAGGTCGGGACTTCATCCAGGCGGGCGTCGGCAACGGCGCCTCGGACCTGCGGATCCTGCGCAAGGACGTCCTGCCCAACGTGATGCCGACCGTCCTGGTGTTCCTGCCCCTCATGACGGCGCTGAACATGCTGACGGAGTCGGCGCTGTCCTTCCTCTCGATCGGCGTCCAGCCGCCCAACGCGAGCTGGGGCACGATCATCAACGACGGGCTGGGCCTGCTCTACACCCGACCGATGGTCACGCTGGCTCCCGGCCTGATGATCGCCGTGACCGCGGTGGCCCTCAACCTGCTCGGTGACGGCGTCCGCAGCGCCCTGGACCCGAAGGCCCGGCTGCGGGGCGCCGCCTGATGCTGCTCTTCATCGGCCGACGCAGCGTCGCCGCCCTCTTCGTGCTCTTCACGATCAGCGTCCTGGTCTTCCTGATCTTCTTCGCCACCCCGGGGGTCGACCCGGCCGCCCGGATCGCCGGTCGCAACGCCGACCCGGCCACCCTGGCGCAGGTCCGCCACGAGTTCGGTCTGGACCGGCCGATCCCGATCCGCTACGGCCTGATGATGGAGCACCTGTTCGTGCACCGGGACCTGACCTCGTTCGTGAACCGCGGGGCGCTGGTGATCCCACAGATCCGACAGGCCGTCCCGGTCACGCTGTCCCTGGTGGCCGGGGCGGCCGTGGTGTGGATGGTGCTCGGCCTGCTGATGGGCACGGTCGCCGCGGCCCGGCGCGGCACGGCGCTGGACCCGGTGATGATGCTGCTCGGGGTCGTCGGCGTGTCGATCCCGGTCTACTGGCTGGGCGAGGTCGTGAACCTGCTCACCCAGAGCAGGTGGCACTCCGGGCTCTTCTCCTGGGTGCCACCCCTCGGGTACGTGAGTCTGCGGGACGACCCCGTGGAGTGGGCGCTGCACCTGCTGTTCCCCTGGCTGACCCTGGCCGCGCTCTACGCGGGCATCTACGCCCGGGTGGTGCGCGGCGAGATCCTCGAGGCGCTCAACGAGGACTACGTGCGGACGGCCCGCGCCAAGGGGCTCTCGGAGCGCCGGATCCTGCTCCGCCACGCCCTGCGCTGCTCCCTCATCCCGATCGTCTCCCTGTTCGGCCTCGACTTCGGTGCCCTGGTCGGGGGCGCCGCGCTGCTCACGGAGGTGGTCTTCGGCCTCCCGGGCGTCGGGAAGCTCACCTTCGACTCGCTGCAGAACCTCGACCTGCCGGTGATCATGGGCTGCGTGCTGTACGCCGCCTTCTTCGTGGTCCTGGCGAACGCCGTGGTGGACGTCCTGTACGCCGCCCTCGACCCGCGGGTGCGCCGTGCCTGAGCCGGCCACCGCTCCCGGCTCTGCCACGGCCGTGGGGACCACCGACCGGGCACCGCTGCTGGAGGTCCGCGACCTGTCCGTCTCCTTCCGCACCCGTCGCGGCACCGTCCGGGCGGTGGACGGGCTGTCGTTCTCCCTCGGCCCAGGCGAGGTGCTCGGCATCGTCGGCGAGTCCGGCTCCGGCAAGAGCGTCTCGATGATGAGCCTGCTCGGCCTGATCCGCGACCCGAACGCCACGGTCGAGGGACAGGCACTGTTCCGCGGCCGCGACCTCGTCGCGATGCGCGACAAGGACCTGCGCCCGCTCCGCGGCCGGGAGATCGCGATGATCTTCCAGGACCCGATGACGGCGATGACGCCCGTGTACACGGTGGGCTGGCAGATCGCCGAGCAGATCCGCGCGCATGGGAAGGTCTCCAAGCAGGCTGCGCACCAGCGGGCGGTGGAGCTGCTCGACGAGGTGGGCATCCCCGACCCGCGCCGGCGGGTGAACGACTTCCCGCACGAGTTCTCCGGAGGGATGCGCCAGCGCGCGGTGATCGCGATGGCCCTCGCCAACAACCCGGCTCTGCTGATCGCGGACGAGCCGACGACCGCGCTCGACGTGACGACGCAGGCGCAGATCCTCGACCTGATGCGCCGCCTGCGCGTGGACCACGGCTCCTCGGTCATCCTGATCACCCACGACATGGGCGTGGTCTCGGAGATCGCCGACCAGGTGCTCGTGATGTACGCCGGTCGCGCGGCCGAGCAGGGCCCGAAGAGGGACGTGTTCCACCGGCCGCGGCACCCCTACACCTGGGGCCTGCTCGACTCCGTCCCCCGGCCGCGCACGGCGCGCGTGCGTCGTCTTCCCACGATCCCGGGCTCCCCGCCCTCCCCGCTCGACGTCGCACCGGGCTGCCCGTTCGCACCCCGTTGCCGCAAGCGCCACGACCGGTGCGACGAACGGCCCGAGCTCGGCGGCGGCCCGGCGCACGTCGACGCGTGCTGGTTGCCCCGGGACCGGCGCCAGGAGCTGCGTCTCGAGGTCGTCCGGGCCGCCGTGGCCGAGGGCGACCCCGGCGACCTCACCGAGCACGGGCCGATCGTCGACGTACCGGCCGAGACCGAGCCGGCGGAGGAGGCACGATGACGGACCGCGCACCGAGGCCGGACGCCCCGGGGGACGTCCTGCTGGAGGCACGGGACCTCAGCAAGCACTTCCCGGTCCGGGGCAGGTCGGCGCTCGGCGGGCGCCAGGTGCTGCGAGCCGTGGACGGCGTCTCCCTCGAGGTCCGCGCGGGCGAGACGCTCGGCGTGGTGGGCGAGTCCGGCTGCGGGAAGTCGACGCTCGGACGGTGCCTGGTCCGCCTCACCGACGTCACCTCCGGCACCGTGTCGTTCCGGGGTCGCGACATCACCCGTCTGTCCCGCCGCCGGCTCCGGCCGGTGCGGCGCGACCTGCAGCTGGTGTTCCAGGACCCCTACGCGTCGCTGAACCCGCGTCGCCGGATCGGCGACATCCTCGCCGAGCCCATGCAGATCCACGGGTACGGCGACCGCCGGGCGATCGCGCGTCACGTGCGCGAGCTGCTCGACGTCGTCGGCCTCAACGCCTCCCACGTGGACCGCTTCCCGCACGAGTTCTCCGGCGGCCAGCGACAGCGGGTGGGGATCGCCCGAGCTCTCGCGATGAACCCCAAGGTCATCGTGGCCGACGAGCCGGTCTCCGCGCTCGACGTGTCGATCCAGGCGCAGGTGCTCAACCTGTTCCTCGACCTGCAGGACGAGTTCGCGCTGACCTACGTCTTCATCGCCCACGACCTCGGGGTGGTGCGGCACGTCTCGACCCGCATCGTCGTGATGTACCTCGGGGAGGTCGTGGAGACGGCGACGACCGACCCGCTGTACGACCGGCCAGGGCACCCGTACACCGAGGCGCTGCTCCAGTCGGCGCCCGACGTCGAGGACGAGGACGCGGCCCCCCGCGAGCGGATCCTGCTCACCGGCGACGTGCCGAACCCGGTCGACAAGCCGTCCGGATGCCCGTTCCGGACGCGCTGTCCCTACGCCCAGGCGCGCTGTGCGCAGGAGCACCCCGCGCTGCGCGAGGTGGCCCCCGGACGCCACGTGGCCTGCCACTTCCCCCTGGTCACTCCGGACGGTGACCCGGCTCCCCACGCCCTCTCGCTGAGGTCGCGCGGCTCGACCGGCTGACCCCCGGGCAGGTCGGGCGGCTCGCGTCCCCCTCAGCCGCTCCGGCCGCGGGTGGACCACCACTCGCGGAGCAGGGTCTCGGCCTCCTCGGGCGCCATCGGGCCCCGGTCCATGCGCGCCTCGAGCAGGAACCGGTAGGCGTCGCCGACGTCGCGGCCCGGGCCGATGCCGAGGACCGCCATGATCTGGTTGCCGTCGAGGGCGGGCCGGATCGCGGCCAGCTCCTCCTCCTCGGCGAGCGTGTCGATGCGCGCCTCGAGGTCGTCGTAGGCCCGCCGCAGCCGGTCGGCCTTCCGCCGGTTGCGGGTGGTGCAGTCCGCCCGGGTCAGCACGTGCAGCCGGGCGAGCTGGTCGCCGGCGTCGCGGACGTAGCGACGCACCGCCGAGTCGGTCCACTCCCCCGACCCGTAGCCGTGGAAGCGCAGGTGCAGCTCGACCAGCGACGCGACGGCGTCGGTCACGTCGTTGGAGAACCGCAGCGCCCTCATCCGCGTCCGGGTGAGCTTCGCGCCCACCACGTCGTGGTGGTGGAAGGTCACGGTCCCGTCCCCGGGGAAGCGCCTGGTCCGCGGCTTGCCCACGTCGTGCATGAGGGCCGCGAGCCGGGAGACGAGGTCGGGGCCGCCGAGCCGGTGCTCGAGGTCGATGCTCTGCTCCAGCACCGTCAGGGTGTGCTCGTAGACGTCCTTATGCCGGTGGTGCTCGTCGCGCTCGAGGGCCAGCGCAGGGAGCTCGGGCAGCACGTGCTCGGCGAGCCCGGTCTCGACCAGCAGGGTCAGGCCCTCCCGGGGGTGCGCTCCCATGACGAGCTTGACCAGCTCGTCGCGGACCCGCTCGGCGGACACGATCCGGATCCGCTCGGCCATGTCGGTCATCGCTCGCCGCACGGCCGGGTCCACCCGGAAGCCGAGCTGGGAGGCGAACCGGGCGGCCCGCATCATCCTCAGCGGGTCGTCGGAGAACGAGTCCTCGGGCCGACCGGGGGTGCGCAGCTCGCCGTGCGCGAGGTCGACGACTCCGCCGAACGGGTCCTCGAAGCGGTGGTCGGGCAGCGTCACGGCCATCGCGTTCACGGTGAAGTCCCGCCGGCCGAGGTCGCCCTCCAGAGTGTCGCCGTAGGCGACCTCCGGCTTGCGGGAGTCCGCGGCGTAGGTGTCGGAGCGGTACGTCGTGATCTCGACCTGCCAGTCGCCCTTGCGCGCGCCGATCGTGCCGAAGGCGCGCCCCATGTCCCAGGTCGCGTCCGCCCAGCCGGCGAGCAGGCGCTCGGTGGTCTCCGGGCGCGCCGACGTCGCGAAGTCCAGGTCGTGGTGGGAGCGGCCGAGCATCGCGTCGCGGACCGGGCCGCCGACCAGCGCCAGCCCCTCGCCCGCCTCGGTGAACCGGCGCCCGAGCTCGTCGACGACCGGGGACATCCGGGCCAGCTCGCGGGCGGCGGACTCCTGCACGTCCCGGATGCTCCGTCCCGCGCCGGGTGGGGTGGCGGGCGCGTCGGACACGAGGCACCACTCTAGGTCACCGGCGGCCGGCCGCCCGGACCGGTCGTTAGCCTTGCCGGGTGACCCGCAGCGCCCGGCCCCGGTTGGCGGTGGGCCTGCTCGCCGTGGTCGCCGCCGTCGCCGCCGCGCTCGGGCCCGCCCCCGCCGCCGTCGGCCGCACCCAGGACGGCGACCGCACGCCGCTGCGGGTCACCCTGGAGACGCTGACGCCGTCGACGGTGCCGCGCGGGGGCAAGGTCCGGGTCACCGGCCGGATCCTCAACCAGTCGCAGCAGACGTGGACCGACCTCAAGGTCTACCTGTTCACCTCCACCACGCCGATCCGCAGCCGCGCCGAGCTGGTCCGGGCGGCCGGAACCGACGCCGACGCCCAGGTCGGGGAGCGCCGCGCCGACGCGGGCCTCTTCGTCCAGGTCGGCGACCTGGCCCCGGGCCAGTCGGTCCCCTACCGGCTGTCGGTGGGCCGCGCGGACCTCGGCCTGTCCGGGGAGCCGGGGGTCTACTGGGTCGGCGTCCACGTCCTCGGCAGCAGCCCCGACGGGCGCGACAACGTCGCCGACGGCCGGGCCCGCACCTTCATGCCGCTGCTGCCCCGGCCGGGATCCGTGGCCGGCGACCGCGACCGGACCCGGCTCGCGCTCGTCGTACCCGTCGAGCGGCGGGTGCTGCGCGGGGCGGCCGGACGGCTCCGGGAGGTCGACGCGTGGGAGCGGGCGCTGGCCCGCGACGGCCGGCTGGACCGGCTGCTGCGGCTGAGCCGGCGCAGCAGTCGCAGCGGCGAGATCACCTGGGCGGTCGACCCGGCCCTGCTCGACGCGGTCCACTCGCTCGCGGCGGGCAACCCCCTCGTGGACGCCTCCTCCGGACCGGCGACCGGACCGGGGACCAAGCCGTCGTCGGGTCCGTCCGGCGGCTCCACCGCGGCGTCGCCGTCCGGCTCCGCGTCGGCGACCCCGAGCGGCTCCGGTGCCGGACCGGACGCGGGCGACGACGACGTGTCGGCGGCCACGGCCAGGTCGGCCCGTCGGTGGCTCGCGATGTTCCGCCGGCAGGCCGCAGCCCACGGCGTGCTCGCGCTTCCCTACGCCGACCTGGACGTCGCCTCGGCGCTGACGGCGTCCGGGGAGGACCTCTACCGGCGCGCGGTCCAGCTGAGCACGGCCACGCTCGCGGCGTACGGCGTCGAGGCGGCCTCGCCCGCGGTCGACCCGCCGACCGGGTACCTGCCCGGCGCGGCGCTGGACCGGGTCGACGCGGGATCCGTCGTGGTCCTGGACCACGGGGCGTTCCCGGACGCGGACCAGCCGGTGCTGACCTCGCCCGGCCGGGCCCCGGTCGTGCTCACCGACACCGCCGCCGGCTCCGGGGGACCGGCCCCCACCCCGCAGTACGCCGCGCTCGCCGTGCGGCAGCGGCTGCTGGCCGACACGGCGCTGCACGCGATGTCGTCGAGGCGCGAGCAGCCGCTGGTCGTCACCATGCCGACCTCCTGGGACCCCGGGGACGCCTGGCGGGTGTCCCGCTTCTTCTCCGGCCTGAGCACCCCGTGGCTCCAGCTCGTCGGCGTCGGCTCCGTCGTCGCGACCGCCTCCTCGCCCGCCCCCGGGGCGTCGAAGCCGACCCCGGTCTACCCCAGCCGGGAGCGGGCCGCGGAGCTTCCGCGGGGCAACCTCGAGGCGACCCGGACGCTGGTCCGCAGCGGCAGCGTCTTCGCCGCGCTGCTGACCGACGACCACGGCGTCGACGGCGTGCTGGCCCGGATGGCGATGCTGGCGTCGTCGAGCCTGGTCCGGGACGTGGCCGCGGACGCCCGGGCCCAGGCTCGTCGCAGCAACCGCTACGTGCGGGGCCAGATGGCCCGGGTCCGCATCGAGGGCCCGCAGTTCGTGATGATGTCCGGGGAGTCCGGGCCGATCCAGGTGACGCTCGTCAACGACCTCCAGGAGCGGGTGCGCGTCGGGCTCTCCGTGCGGACCCCCGGGTCCGACCTGCGCATCGACCCGGTCACGCCGGTCACCCTCGGCCCCGGCCGGCGGACGTCGGTGCGCCTGCAGGCCCGCTCCCACGACATCGGCGTGCACGCGGTCGTGCTGGGCACCACCGACGCCTCCGGTCACCCGCTGGGCAGCCGGGTCCAGTTCAGCGTGCGCACCAGCCACGTCAGCACGGTGATCTGGGTGCTCATGGGAGTCGCGGCCGCGCTGCTCCTCGTGGCGATCGTGGTCCGGCTGGTGCGGCGGGTCCGGCGCCGACGGGCCACCCACGGTCCGCTGCTGCGGCGCAGCCGGGCCGCCGGGCCGGAGCCCGACGCGTGACGCCGGCCGGACGGTCCACCCGCTCCCCCGGCGGGACGGGGACGACCGACGCGAGCGTCCTGTCCTCGAGCGCGGTGATGGCGGCGGGCACGGTCGTGTCCCGGCTCAGCGGCTTCGTGCGCAACGCGCTGCTCGCCGCCGCCCTGGGGACCGCCCTGCACGCGGACATCTTCACGATCGCCAACACGATCCCGAACATGCTCTACATCCTGCTGGCCGGCGGCGTGTTCAACGCCGTCCTGGTGCCGCAGCTGGTGCGCGCGGGCAAGCACGACCCCGACGGCGGCGAGGGCTACACCCAGCGCGTGGTCACCGTCGCCGCGGTGTTCCTGGCCGGCGTCACCGCGGTCCTCGTGATCGCCGCGCCCGTGCTCATGCGGCTGTTCCTCGACGGCAGCTTCTTCACCCCCGAGCTGGCCGCCCAGCGGGAGTCCGTGGTGGCGTTCGCCCGCTACTGCCTGCCCCAGGTCTTCTTCTACGGGATGTTCGTGCTGCTCGGGCAGGTGCTCAACGCGCGCGGCTCCTTCGGTCCGATGATGTGGGCGCCGATCGCCAACAACGTCATCTCGGTCGTCGTGCTCGGCGGCTACCTCTGGCTGTTCGGCCCCGTCCGGGACCTGTGCAGCGGCGGTGTGACGGACCCCGCGGCGCTGGGCGGGACCGGCTCGTCGGTCGGCGCCTACACCGGCGGTCAGGAGCTGCTCCTCGGGCTCGGCTCCACGCTCGGCATCGCCGTCCAGCTGCTGATCCTCGTGCCGTTCCTGCGCCGGGCCGGCTTCCGGTTCCGGCTCCGGCTGGACCTGCGCGGCACCGGTCTCGGGCACACCGCCCGCCTCGGGATGTGGACGGTCCTGTTCGTCGTCGTGAACCAGATCGCCTACACCGTCGTGGTCCGGATCGCCTCCTCCGGCACCGCCGACGCCGCCGCCGGGCTCTGCCACGCCGACCAGGGCGGCACGGGCTACACGATCTACTCCACCGCGTTCCTGCTCGTGATGGTGCCGCACTCGGTCGCCACCGTGTCGCTGGCCACGGCGATGCTGCCGCGGCTGTCGGCGTTCGCCGCCGACCACGACCTGCGCGGCCTCGCGGGGCAGGTCGCGTCGACGCTGCGGACGACGTACGCCGTCATCGTGCCGTTCGCGGTGCTGCTGCCGGTCATCGCCCTGGACCTGTCCGACGTGATGATCGGGTACGGCGCCGCCAGGTCGAGCGTCCCCGCCTTCGCCACGTCGCTCGCACTGTTCGCGCCGGGGTTGGTGCTGTTCACCACCCACTACCTCGTCCTGCGCGGGTTCTACGCGGTCGAGCGCAACCGCACGGTGTTCTTCGTCCAGTGCGCGATCGCGGCGACGAACGTGGTCCTGGCCGTGGCACTCACCCGGCGGGTGTCACCCGAGCACACCGCGCCCGGGCTGGTGCTGGCCTACGCCGGGGCCTACCTGGTGGGCTCCGTGCTGTCCTACTCGGTGCTGCGCCGGACGCTCGGCGGCCTGGAGACCCCGGTGCTGGTGCGGTTCGCGGTCCGGCTGCTCATCGCCTCCGCGCTGGCCGTCGCCTCAGCCTGGGCGGTCCGTACCGGCCTGCACGCCGCCTGGGGCTCCACCGACGCCGCCGTCGCCGACGGCCCCGGCAAGGTCCAGGCGCTGGTCGGCCTGGGCACCACCACGCTGGTCGACGTGGCGGTGTTCCTGGCCCTGGCCCGGGCGATGCGGATCCGGGAGGTCACCGGCGTGGTCACCGCGCTCACCGGCCGGCTCCGTCGCTGACGCACCGCACGTTCACGCGCCCGTAGCATGGGGCGGGACCGCCGCCGGTCGCCGCCGGTACCGACGCCGCACGGGAGGACACAGGAGTGGGCACGACACCCCTCGGTCCGGGCACCGTCCTCGCCGGCCGGTTCGTCCTGGAGGACCTGCTCGACGAGGACGACGCCGCCCGGCTGTGGCGCGCCACCGACCGGGTCCTCGCCCGCAACGTCGCGGTGAACGTGCTGCCCGAGTCCGACCCCCGCAGCGCCGCGCTGCTGACCGCCGCGCGGACCTCCGCACTGGTCAGCGACCCGCGCCTGCTCCGGGTGCTCGACGCCGCCTCCGCCGAGGGCGTCGTGTACGTCGTCAACGAGTGGGGCGCCGGCGTCTCGCTGGACCGACTGCTCGTGGACGGGACGCTGGAGCCTCGGAGGGCCGCCCGGGTCGTGCGCGAGGTCGCGGAGGCGATCGCGACCGCGCACCGCAACGGTGTGGCCCATGGCCGGCTGCTGCCCGAGAACGTCATGGTGACCGAGGCCGGCTCGGTCAAGGTGATCGGCTTCGTGGTGTCCTCGGTGCTGCGCGGCGCCCCCGACTTCCTGCACCGCCGGGTCACCGGCGGAGAGCCCCTCGACGCCTTCAAGGCGGACGTGGTCGACCTCGGCGCGCTCCTCTACGCCGCGCTCGTGGGCCGGTGGCCGGGCACCGAGGGGTCCGCGCTCCCGGCCGCGCCCGACGAGCACGGCCGCCCGCTGCGGCCCCGGCAGGTCCGCGCCGGGGTGCCGCGGCCGCTCGACGCGATCTGCGAGCGGGTGCTGCACGACGACCCCGATGGCCACACGCCCCCGCTGACGTCCGCGCACGAGGTCTACGCAGCCCTCAGCGACTTCATCGGCGACACGCTCCCGCCCGGGGCGTCGCCGGCGTCCACCGAGGGGCCGGCGACGGGCGCCGGGGCGGGGGCCGAGCCGACGACGGTCCTCGAACAGGGGCCACCCGGACACGCGTTCGACCCGGAGGCCACCCAGGCCGGAGCCCCGGTGTTCGACGACACCGCCGAGCACGCCCCCCCGGTGACGCCCGTGCCGCCGCCCCCACGGCAGCCGCTCGCGCCGCCGGTCCTCCCTCCGGAGCCCCCGGGCCGTCCGCTGTTCGCCGACGAGCCCCGGTCGACCCCGGACTCCACCCCCGCCCCGCCGACGGTGGCGACTGGGGACCCCGACCCGGGTGAGCCGGTCCAGGGGGCGTCGAAGGGGCCGTCGCAGGGGCCGTCGCAGGGGCCGTCGCAGGGGCCGGACCGGCAGCCGGTGTCCGAACCGGCGGACCCGGCGTGGCAGGACCCGGCGATCCCCGGGCGCAGCTGGCTGCGGCTCGCGGCCGGGGTGGCGGCTCTCGTGCTCGTCGCGGTGGTCGCGGTCGTCGCCCTGGGCCTGGTCGACGGCTCCGGCGGTGGCGACACGGGCGGGCGGCCCGCCGCGTCGCCGGCCGCGCGCGCCTCGACGGGGAAGCCGGTCCCGATCGCCGGGGTGACGGACTTCGACCCCGAGGCCGACCCGCCGCGGGAGAACCCCGACCTGGCCCCGCTCGCGGCGGACGGCAAGACCACCACCTCCTGGCACACCAGCACCTACTTCGACCCGTTCCCGAAGCTCAAGAGCGGGGTCGGCCTGCTCGTCGACCTCGGGAAGCCGGCCCGGGTCGGCCGGGTCACGGTCAGGCTCGAGGACCGCCCGACCACGGTGCAGCTGCTCGCGGCTCCGGGAGCCTCCGCCGCACCGTCGAGCACGGACGGGCTGACCAAGGCAGCCTCGAAGGCCGGCGCGGGGACCACCGCGGTGCTGGAACCGGCCAAGCCGCTCACGACCCGCTGGCTGGTCGTGTGGCTGACCTCGCTGCCGCGCGTCACCGGGGGGTACCGCGGGACGGTCTCGGAGATCTCCGTCCGGTCATGACCGAGCGGACCGGCGGTGACCCCGGGCGGGAGGCCGCGGAGCCCGACGACGCCACCCTGCTGCGGGCCCACGTCGCGGGAGACCCGGAGGCGTTCGGGATCCTGTTCCGCCGGCACCGCGACCGGCTCTGGGCCGTGGCGCTGCGCACGACCGGCGACCGCGAGGAGGCGGCCGACGCCCTGCAGGACGCCCTGGTCTCGGCGTTCCGCCGGGCCGGCGGCTTCCGTGGGGACGCCGCGGTGAGCACGTGGCTGCACCGGGTCGTCGTGAACGCCTGCCTGGACCGGCTCCGGCGGGGTCGGGTCCGCCGGGCCGACCCGCTCCCGGAGGACGACGACATGCCGGTCCCGCTGGACGGGCCGGCCGTCCCGGTGTCCGCCACGGTGCTGGACCCGGCGGACCTCGCCGTGGACCACGAGCGGCGTACGGCCGTGCTGGCCGCGCTGGGCACGCTCTCGCCGGAGCAGCGCGCGGCACTCGTGCTGGTCGACATGGAGGGGTACTCCGTGGAGGAGGCCGCCGCCGTCCTGGGGTGCGCCCCCGGCACGGTCAAGAGCCGGTGCTCGCGGGGCCGGGCCCGGCTGCTGCCGCTGCTGGTCGAGCACCGGCCCCGCGACCCGGCGGGGAACCCCCCGGGACGGCCGCGCGTCCCACCGGACGAGGGCACGACCGGCGAACCGGAGGAGGTGGAGCGACCATGACGCCCGAGCAGGAGGAGGCGGTGCGCCGCGCCCTCGCCGCGACCGCCCGGGCCGAGGACGACGCCCTTCCTCCCGAGGTCGCCGCCCGCCTCGACGACCGCCTGGCCGGCCTGGTCTCGGATCGGTCGGGGCGGTCGGAGCGGTCCCTCCTCACCGGTGCCCGCACCGGCTCGCGACCGCAGCCGTCGCGAGCCCCCCGCCGCTGGCCGCGGGTCCTCGCCGCCGCGGCCGCCGTCGTCGTGGTGGCCGGCGGCGGCAGCGCGGTCGTGCACAGCCTCGGCGGATCGGGGTCCGCGAGCAGCTCGAGCGCCAGCAGGGCGGGCTCCGGGCCGGGACCGGCCTCCGCCGGGCCCGCCCGTTCCGCGGCCTCCGCCGGGCCCACCCGGTCCGCGGCCGGCGCCGCCCCCCCGACCGCGGCCGGCGGTGAGGGTGGCAGCCCGGCACCGGGCCGGCTGCCGGACCTGCGCACCGCCACGCTCCACCGCGACGTCCAGCGCGCCGCGGCGCGCGCCGCCGCCGTCGGGCACGGCAACCGCCTCAGGCCGGAGTCGGCCGGTCGACCGCCGGGCGCCTGCGCCGTTCCCTCGCTGGCACCGGGCCGGCGCGCGCTGGCCGTGCGCCTCGACGGCCGTCCCGCGACCCTGGTGCTGCCCCGCGCAGCGGGCCCCGGAGTGGCGCGGATCTACCCCTGCGGGGCGCCGGCCACCCCGGCCACCCCGGCCGCGACCACCACGGTCCTGGTCCACTGAGGGTCCCGCCCGATGATCCGACAGAGAAGGGAGCAGGACCTGGGCCGGCTGTGCGCCGTCCTCGCGGAGCTGGAGCATCCCTCGAGCCACCTCTCGGAGCAGGAGCTCCGCGCATGGCTCGAGGAGCACGACGCCGAGCAGTCGTGGGTCTTCGACATGGCGCCGATGACCGTCGCGCCGACGAAGAACGTGGTCGGGCACATCGAGATGTACCGTCCGGGACCCGACGAGGCCTCGACTCGCCCCTGGGTCGGGTACGCCGGGAGGCCGGCCGAGGACCTCATGGTCATCGACAAGCTGTTCGTGCGACCCCACACCCATGAGGACGGCATCGGACGCTTCCTGCTGAAGCAGGCGGTCGGCTACGTCCGAGGTTGCGGGAGGCTCCCCGTCGTGGACGTCCGGAGGATCCCGTTCTTCTCCCAGGCGTTCTTCGAGCGGCACGGCTTCCGGGCCGTCCCCACCGAGGACCCCGGCGTCGCCCCGATGGTCCACACCGGGTGACCCACGAGGCCGGGACCGGCGGGGAATGCCGGCCGCCTAGGATCGGTTGACGCACCGTGCGACGCGCCGCAGCTCGCGGCAGCATCCCGGACGAAGGAAGTGAGCACCTCCCCGATGGCCTCTGACCCCCGCAACGTGATCATCGTCGGCTCCGGCCCCGCCGGCTACACCGCCGCGGTGTACGCCGCCCGCGCCAACCTCGAGCCCCTGGTGTTCGAGGGCTCGGTGACGGCGGGCGGCGCCCTGATGAACACCACCGAGGTCGAGAACTTCCCGGGCTTCCGCGACGGGATCATGGGTCCTGCGCTGATGGACGAGATGCGCGCTCAGGCGGAGCGGTTCGGGGCCGAGCTGGTGCCGGACGACGTCACCTCGATGGACCTGACCGGTGAGGTCAAGGTCGTCACCGACGGCGCCGGCACCGAGCACCGGGCCCGCGCGGTCATCCTCGCCACCGGCTCCGGCTACCGCCGCCTCGGCATCGACGGCGAGGACCGGCTCTCCGGTCACGGCGTGTCCTGGTGCGCCACCTGCGACGGGTTCTTCTTCCGCGACCAGCACATCGCGGTCGTCGGCGGCGGTGACTCCGCGGTGGAGGAGGCGACGTTCCTGTCCCGGTTCGCCAGCAAGGTCACGCTCGTGCACCGGCGGCAGCGGCTGCGGGCCTCCAAGATCATGCAGGACCGCGCCTTCGGCGACCCGAAGATCGAGGTCGCCTGGAACTCGGCCGTCGAGGAGATCCACGGCGAGGACAAGCTCACCGGCCTCACGGTGGTCGACACGGTGACCGGTGAGAGACGGCACCTCGACGCGACCGGCCTGTTCATCGCGATCGGCCACGACCCGCGCTCGGAGCTGCTCGGCGGCCAGGTCGACGTCGACGAGAACGGCTACGTGCTCGTCGACCAGCCGTCCACGCGCACCAACCTGCCCGGGGTCTTCGCCTGCGGGGACCTCGTCGACCACCACTACCGTCAGGCGGTCACCGCCGCCGGCTCCGGCTGCGCCGCCGCCCTCGACGCGGAGCGCTTCCTGGCCGCCCTCGACCACGAGGCGTCCAGCGCCGGCGAGGCGGCAGCCGACGTCCGCGCCGTCGAGGAGTCGGAGCTCGTGACCGAGCAGGTCGAGACCGCTCGCGTCTGAGCCCCACCGGGAAGAAATGTCCCCGGGACCGTGTTGACTGAGTGCCTGGCGATCCAGCAGCGAAACCAGCAGTGAACCACCCGCGACCCACCCAGAAGGAGCACCCGTGGCCGAGATGCAAGCAGTCACCGACGCCGACTTCGACACCTCCGTGCTGAAGTCCGACACGCCCGTCCTCGTGGACTTCTGGGCGGAGTGGTGCGGCCCCTGCCGCCAGGTGGACCCGATCCTCAAGGAGATCGCCGCCGAGCACGGCGAGAAGCTCCGGTTCGTCAAGATGAACGTCGACGAGAACCCGCTCACCCCGGCGACGTACCGGGTCACCGGCATCCCGACGCTGAACGTCTTCTCCGGGGGCGAGCTGGTCAAGCAGATCGTCGGGGCGAAGCCGAAGGCCGCGCTGCTCGGGGAGCTCGAGGACTTCCTGGGCTGAGGCCCGACCCGCAGGCGCCGGGCCTTGGCACGGCGCCCGCGTTCTGTTTGAGTGGGCGGGTCCGCGGCCACGACGGCCGACCGCCGTTGCGAGGGAGGACCCGTCGTGCCCGACGTCTCCGCGGTCCCCTTCGTGCCCGTGCAGCAGGACCGTCGCAGCTTCCGGCTCGGTGACCGCGGCCGCTCGGTCGTGGAGATCCGCGCCCGTCTGGAGCCGCTGGGTCTGCTCGCGTCGGGCGCCGGCGCGGACGCCGAGGTCTTCGACGAGGACCTCGACCGGTCCGTGCGCGCCTTCCAGCAGCAACGGGGGCTCCTCGTCGACGGCGTGGTGGGGGTCAGCACCTACCGGGTCATGGACGAGGCACGCTGGCGCCTCGGGGACCGGGTGCTCACGCTCGTCGCGGGAAGCCTCACCGCCGGCGACGACGTCGTCGCCCTCCAGCGGCGGCTGCTCGACCTCGGCTTCAAGGTCGGCAAGGTCGACGGCCGGTACGGCCGCCAGACCGAGCAGGCCGTCCGTGACTTCCAGCGCAACGTCGGCGTGCCGCCCGACGGCACCTGCGGGCCGGCGACGCTCAAGGCGTTGGCCCGACTGGCGCCGATGGTGCGCGGCGGGAGCCCGAACGCGCTGCGCGCCCAGGAGCGGCTGCGCCGCGAAGGACCGCAGCTGACCGGCAAGACCGTCGTCGTGGACCCCGCCGTCGGCTGGTTCGCCGATCCCGGGCTGCGGCTGCGCGCCGACGCGATCAGCCTGGACCTGGCTCGCCGGGTCGAGGGCCGGCTGGTCGCGACCGGGGTGCAGGCGTTCCTCACCAACGCCGGTGGCGCGACCGAGACCAGCGAGTCCGCCCGGGCCGAGTTCGCGAACCGGACGCGGGCGCACCTGTGCCTGTCCCTGCAGGTCGACGCCTCCGACCATCCCGGAGCGGCCGGCGTCTCGACCTACTACTACGGCTCCGAGGCCCACGGTGTCGTCTCCTCCGTCGGGGAGCGGTTCGCCGGACTGGTCCAGCGCGAGATCGTGGCCCGCACCGGCCTCGCCGACCTGCGCTCGCACGCCAAGAGCTGGGACCTGCTGCGCCGCACCCGGATGCCGGCGGTCCGGGTCGACGCCGGCTACCTGACCAACCGCGGTGACGCCGACCGGCTCGCGGACCCGGCGTTCCGTGACCTGGTGGCCGAGGCGGTCGTGGTGGCCGTGCAGCGGGTGTACCTCGACCCCGACAGCGACGCGCAGACCGGGCTGCTGCGGCTCAGCGAGCTCCGCGAGGCGGTGGGCCGGCACCGTCCGTGACCCGCGGCATCCGCCGGCCCGGGTCCGCGGCAGGGTGCCGCACCGGACGTACGGCGCCGAGCAGCCGCTCCAGGGCGGTCTCGACCTCGTCGCGCCAGGTCAGCACCGTGCGCAGGTCCAGGCGCATCCGCGGGTACCTCGGGTGCGGCCGGTGGGTCTTGAACCCCACCGCGAGCAGGTAGTCGGCCGGGAGCAGGCACCCGCCGTAGGCAGGCGGCTCCCCCGGCCCGGGGGCGCGGGTGTCCCCGAAGGCCTCGAGGGCCCGGATCCCGCCCCGCTTGACCAGGTCCTTGACGACCGCCTGCATCAGCACGCGACCCAGGCCCGAGCCCGCGTAGGCCGGCAGCACCATCGCCGTGGCCAGCAGCACCGCGTCCTCGCTCACCGGGGCGGTGGCGAAGGAGTCGGCCCCCGGCACGAAGGACGCAGGCGCGTACAGCACGTAGCCGGCCGGCTGGTCGTCGACGTACGCCACCCGTCCGCAGGAGCCCCACTCCAGGAGCGTCCGGGAGAGCCAGCCCTCCTTCTCGGCGGCGCCCTCGCCGGCCCGCGCGACGCGCTGCCGGCGCACCGGGTCCAGCTCCCAGAACAGGCAGGAGCGGCAGGCCAGGGGCAGGTCGTCGAGGGTGTCGAGGGTCAGTCGCTCCAGCCGCCGGCTCATCGCCGCCGACCCGTCGAGGGCCCGGCCGCGGCCGCGCGCGCACGTCCCATGTCCCGACCCTTCCGACCGTCGTGACCCCCCATGCCTCATCCTAGGAGCAACGCCCGAAGGAGCACCGATGTCCGAGCACCTCCCCCGACCGCGACCGTCGGGGAGCACCCGGCTCGACGGCTACGTCGACCGGTACGCCGCCCGCACCCGCGGGATGACGGCCTCGGAGATCCGCGCGCTGTTCTCGGTGGCCAGCCGGCCCGAGGTGGTCTCGCTGGCCGGGGGGATGCCGAACATCTCCGGGCTGCCCCTCGACGTGGTGGGCGACGCGGTCGAGGAGCTCGTGCGCGCCCGCGGCACGGTCGCCATGCAGTACGGCTCCGGGCAGGGCGACCCCCGGCTGCGCGAGCAGATCTGCGACGTGATGCGGCTGGAGGGCATCGAGGCCCACCCCGACGACGTGGTCGTCACCGTCGGCTCGCAGCAGGCGGTCGACCTGGTGACCCGGATCTTCTGCGACCCCGGCGACGTGGTGATCTGCGAGGCCCCGTCGTACGTCGGTGCGCTCGGCGTCTTCAAGGCCTACGAGTGCGACGTCGTCCACGTGGAGATGGACGAGCACGGCCTGGTGCCGCAGGCGCTGCGTGACGCGATCGCGCACGTCCAGGCCGCGGGACGGCGGATCAAGTTCGTCTACACGATCCCGAACTACCACAACCCCGCCGGCGTGAGCCTGTCCCCGCACCGGCGCCCGGAGATCCTGGAGATCTGCCGCGAGGCCGACGTGCTGGTCCTCGAGGACAACCCCTACGGGCTGCTGGGCTTCGACGAGGAGCCGTACCGCGCGCTGCGGGCCGACGAGGCCGACGGCGTCATCTACCTCGGGTCGTTCTCGAAGACGTTCGCGCCCGGCTTCCGGGTCGGCTGGGCGCTCGCCCCGCACGCGGTCCGCGAGAAGCTCGTGCTGGCCCAGGAGTCGGCGACGCTGTGCCCTCCGTCCTTCTCGCAGCTGGCGGTCTCGGCCTACCTGGAGCGCCACGACTGGCGGGGCCAGGTGAAGCAGTTCCGCGAGATGTACCGCGAGCGCCGCGACGCGATGGTCGAGGCCCTCGACGACATGATGCCGGCGGCCGCGCGCTGGAACGTGCCGACCGGCGGCTTCTACGTCTGGCTCACGCTGCCGCCCGGACTGGACGCGAAGGCGATGCTGCCGCGGGCGGTGACCTCGCGCGTCGCGTTCGTGCCGGGAACGGCGTTCTTCGCCGACGGCTTCGGCTCGCAGAGCATGCGGCTGTCCTACTGCTACCCCACGCCGGAGCGGATCCGCGAGGGGGTGCGCCGGCTGGTCGGCGTGATCGAGGAGGAGCTCGAGCTGCGCGAGACGTTCGGCACGGCCGTGCCGCTCGCTCCCGAGGCCGGCCGCGGGTACGACGGACCCCACACGGACCTCACGTGAGCGCGACGAGGGTGGTGGTGCTGGCCGGCGGCCTGTCCCACGAGCGGGACGTGTCGCTGCGCTCCGGGCGCCGCGTCGCGGAGGCCCTGCGCGGCTCCGGTGTCGAGGTCGAGGAGCGCGACGTCGACGCGGGACTGCTGGCCTCGCTGCGCGAGGACCGGCCGGACTGCGTGCTGCCGCTGCTGCACGGGGAGAGCGGCGAGGACGGCGCGGTCCGCGAGGTCCTCGAGCTCGTCGACGTGCCCTACGTCGGGTCCCGGCCGACCGCGTGCCGGTCCGCGTTCGACAAGCCGGTCGCCAAGGCGGTCGTGGGCCGGGCCGGCCTGCGCACGCCCGCCGGGGTGGCGCTGCCGCACCAGACCTTCCGCGAGCTCGGAGCCGCGCCCGTGATGGCGGCGATCCTGGACTCCCTCGGCCTGCCGCTGATCGTGAAGCCGACCCGGGGCGGCTCGGCGCTGGGCTGCACGGCCGTGCGGGACGCGGCCGGCCTCGCCGGCGCGATGGTGTCCGCCTTCGCCTACGGCGACACCGCGCTCGTGGAGCGGCTCGTCGCGGGGCGCGAGGTCGCGGTCCCGGTCGTGGACACCGGGGACGGCCCCCGGGCGCTGCCGGTCGTGGAGATAGACCCGGACGGCGGCGTCTACGACTACGCCGCCCGCTACACCGCGGGCAGCACCCGCTTCGAGGTCCCGGCGACGCTGTCCGACGACCTCGCGGCGGAGTGCGCCCGGGTCGCCGTCGTCGCCCACGAGACGCTCGGGCTGCGCGACGTGTCCCGCTCGGACCTGATCGTCGACGACGGGGGAACGGTGTGGTTCCTCGAGGTCAACGTCGCCCCGGGCATGACCGAGACCTCCACGGTCCCGCTCTCGGTGGCCGCGGCCGGCCTGGACCTCGGCGGGCTCGTCGCCGACCTGGTACGAACGGCGGTGGACCGTCCCCGCCCCGAGAGGAGCTGACTCGCGGTGCGCGATCTCGTCTACCCCCCGGTCATCGTCACGGCCAAGGTGCTGTTCCGGGCCATGGGGCTGCGGTTCCGGTTCGAGGGCACCGAGCACATCCCCCGCAGCGGCGGGGCGCTGCTGGCGTTCAACCACGTCTCCTACGTCGACTTCGTGCTCGGCGGGTACGCCGCCCAGCCCGCCGGCCGGCTGGTCCGGTTCATGGCCAAGCGCGAGCTGTTCGACCACCGCTGGACCGGGCCGGTGATGCGGTCGCTGCACCACATCAGCGTCGACCGGGCCGACGGCCTCGCGTCGTACGACGAAGGGGTGCGGTACCTGCGCAGCGGTGAGATCGTCGGGATCTTCCCCGAGGCCACGATCTCGCGCTCCTTCGAGCTCAAGGACCTCAAGACCGGGGCCGCCCGGTTGGCCGCGACCGCCGGGGTGCCGCTGGTCCCGGTCGTCCTGTGGGGCACCCAGCGGATCAAGACCAAGGACCACCCGCAGGACTTCTCCCGGGGGAAGACGATCGCGATCACGGTCGGCGAGCCGCTGCACCCGACCGGCGACAGCCCCGTGGCCGACACCCTCGAGCTCAAGGCGCGGATGCGCGAGCTGCTGGACCGCACGATCCGGGCGTACCCGGACGAGGAGCAGCCGGCCGGCTCCTGGTGGCTGCCCGCCTCCTACGGCGGCTCGGCCCCGACGCCGGAGGAGGCCGAGCGCCTGGACGCGAACGAGAAGCGGGACCGGGCCAGGGCTCGCGCGGCGAAGCGGGCCGCCCGTCGGTAGTGCCTGAGCCTCGGCTGGGTACGACGGGCGACGTGCCCCCTCCTCTACCTGCTGCCGGCCACCGCGACCGGCCGCCGCACGGACCGATGTCCCTCGGTGCCGCCGACCTCGGCGGTCGGGTGCTGTCGGCCGCCACCGCCGCGGTCGCCGCGGTCCGGCCGGCCGCCAAGCCGCTGCACACGCGGGGCGCTGTGGGCCGGGGGCGACTGGTCCGGCACGGTGCCGCGGCTGCCCGTTCGGGCGCCGCCTGGCTCGACGAGCCGGGGACGGACGAGGTCCTGGTCCGTCGCTCCAGGGCGATCGGCCTGCCGACACCGCTGCCGGACATCCACGGGCTCGCGCTCCGGGTCCCGGTGCCCGGCGGTGGCTACGGCGACCTGCTGCTGGCGACGACCGGGCTCGGCCGGGTCACCCGGTTCCTGCTCACGTTCGCCGGCACCCCGCAGGGCCGCCCGATGACCACGCTGCTGCCCTACCGGTCGCCCACGGGCCCGGTACTGCTCGCGGCCCGGCACCGCTCGGCGGACCTGCTCGAGCTGGCCTGGGGGCGCCCCCGGGGACCGTGGTGGCCCTTCGCCGAGCTCCGGCTGCCGGCCGAGGACGTCGCGACGGGGTCGGGCCGTCCCGGCGACCCGGACGTGGGCGCCCCGGACGCTCGGGTGTCCTTCGACCCGGTGCGGCACGCGCTGCCGGGTCTCGCCGGCTACGACTGGGTGCGACGGCTCCGTGAGCCCGCGTACCGGACCGCCCGCCGGTCGCGGTCGTCCTAGCCCCGCCCCCCCGAGCTCAGGTCTGGTCCGCTCGGGCGTGGGCACCGGGCCGTCATGGACCTGCTCGTGCTCGGCGGCACCGCGTGGCTCGGGGCGGCCACGGCTCGAACGGCCGTGGCCCGGGGGCACCGGGTGACGGCGCTCGCCCGCGGATCGTCCGGCGACGTCCCGGCCGGGGTCGGCCTGGTCCGCGCCGACCGCGCCCGGGCCGGCGCCTACGACGAGGTGGCCGACCAGACCTGGGACGCCGTCGTCGAGGTCGGCTGGCAGCCCGACCTGGTCCGGTCCGCCCTCGACCGGCTCGCTTCCCGGGCCCGGCACTGGGTGTACGTCTCCTCCTGCTCGGTGTACGCCGACGACGCCACCCCCGGGACCGCCGAGGATGCGCCGCTGCTCGAGCCGCACACCGGCTCCGGGCCGGTCGACCTCGAGTCGTACGGTCCGGCGACGGTGGCGTGCGAGCGGCTCTGCGTCGAGGCGATGGGACGGGAACGCTGCACGGTCGCCCGGGCCGGCCTGATCGCCGGGTACGGGGACCCGAGCGACCGGTTCGGGTACTGGCCGGCCCGCGTCGCGCGTGCCGCCTCGGGCGGGCCGGTGCTGACCCCGCACCTGGACGTCCCGGTGCAGGTGGTGGACGTCGAGGACCTGGCCGCCTGGCTGGTGACGTGCGCGGAGAACCGACGGTCGGGTGCCTACAACGCCGTCGGCGAGGTCTCCTCGCTGCACGAGGTCCTCGCCCACTGCCAGGCGGCGGCGGGGCGGACGGTGCGACCCGAGCCGGCCTCGGACGGGTGGCTGGCCGAGCACGAGGTGGAGCCGTGGGCCGGGCCGCGGTCGCTGCCGCTGTGGCTGCCGCAACCGGCCTACGCGGGTTTCAGCACCCGGCACAACGATGCCGCGCGGGCGGCCGGCCTGACCCCGAGGCCCCTGGCGCGCACGGTGGCTGCGGCTCTGTCGTGGGAGCGTGCGCGCGGACTCGACCGGGAGCGTCAAGCGGGGCTCACCCCGGCCGAGGAGGAGCTGCTCCTCACCCGGCTCTCGAGGTAACCGTCGACAGGTCGATGAGTCGGCTCCTCGACAAAGCGATGAAACGATTTGTCGACATGTCGCTCTAACGACTCGTCGAGGAGTGTTCGGGGTCGATCAGGCCGACGATCCGCTCCAGGTCCGGGATCGAGGCGAACTCGACGGTGATCCGGCCCTTGCGCCGGCCCAGGTCCACCTTGACCCGGGTCTCCAGCCGGTCCGACAACCGTGCGGACAGGTCCTCCAGCCCCGGGGCGGTCGGCCGGCTGCGCCGCGTGCGGGTCTGACCCGACGGCAGGTCCCCGACCGAGACGATCTCCTCCAGGCCGCGCACGGAGATTCCCTCGGCGACGACCCGCCCGGCGAGCCGGTCCTGGGCCTCGGGGTCCTCGACTCCGAGCAGCGCGCGGGCGTGTCCTGCCGAGAGCACGCCGGCGGCGACCCGGCGCTGGACCGCGGGGGAGAGCCGCAGCAGACGCAGGGTGTTGCTGATCTGAGGACGGCTGCGCCCGATCCGCTGGGCGAGCTCGTCGTGCGTGCAGCCGAAGTCGTCGAGCAGCTGCTGGTAGGCGGCCGCCTCCTCGAGTGCGTTGAGCTCCGCACGGTGCAGGTTCTCCAGCAGCGCGTCCCGCAGCAGGTCGTCGTCGCCGGTCTCCCGCACGATCGCCGGGATCGCGTCGAGACCCGCTTCCCGCGAGGCGCGCCAGCGGCGTTCCCCCATGACGAGCTCGTAGCCGCCATCAGCCACCGGCCTCACCACGACGGGCTGGAGGAGCCCCACCTCGCGCACCGAGTGGACGAGCTCGGCCATCGCGTCCTCGTCGAAGACCTCACGCGGCTGGCGGGGGTTGGGGCGCACCTCGTCGATCGGCAGCTCGGCGAAGAACGCCCCCACCACCGGCGCCAGCCCGGGCACCTCGGCCGGGTCGTCTGCGGCATCGGTGACCGGCTCGGCGGGGTCGGGGCCCTCGGGGCCCTCGGTGGACTCGATGGACTCCTCCGACTCGGCGGACCCGGCGCTGCTCTCGGCGGAGTCCGGCGCCCCGCGCTCGCCCGGCAGCGGCTTTCCGATCCAGTCGGGCCCGCGCGCGACCAGCGGCGCCGCCCCGGACCCCACGCCGGAGTCGGGGACCCCGTGCGGGGCGGCCCCCTCGTCGCCCTCCTCCGCGCGTGGGCCGGTGGGGATCAGCGAACCCAGCCCCCGGCCGAGTCCACGACGAGGTACGGGCCTCTGCGTCATGAGCGGTTCTCCCTTGCCATGGTTGCCGTGCCAGGGTCACGGAACGCGATCTCGCGGGCCGCCTCGAGGTAGCTCAACGCCCCCGGAGAGCCGGGGTCGTAGGTCATCACGGTCTGCCCGTAGCTCGGTGCCTCGGAGATCCGCACCGAGCGGGGAATCGCCGTGCGCAGCGCCTGGCCGTCGAAGTGAGCGCGCACCTCCTCGGCGACACCGGCCGACAGCCGGGTCCGTGCGTCGTACATGGTGAGGATGATCGTGGAGACCGTGAGCTCCGGGTTGAGGTGCAGCTTGACCATGTCGACCGTCTCCAACAGCTGACCGAGGCCCTCGAGGGCGTAGTACTCCGCCTGGATCGGGATCAGCATCTCGTCGCCGGCCACCAGGGCGTTGAGCGTCAGCAGTCCCAGCGAGGGCGGGCAGTCGATGAGCACGTAGTCGAAGCGGTCCTCGCCCTCGCCGAAGACCTGCGGGTGGGCGTGCAGCGCCCTGCGCAGGCGTCCCTCGCGGGCGACCATGCTCACCAGCTCGATCTCGGCCCCGGCCAGGTCGATGGTGGCCGGCACCACGAACAGCCCGTCGATCTCTGCTGACGGCTGCACCACCTCGGCGAGGGGGCGCCCCTCGACGAGGGCGTCGTACGTCGACGAGGTACCCCGCTGATGGTCGACCGCCAGGGCCGTCGAGGCGTTGCCCTGCGGGTCGAGGTCCAGGACGAGGACCCGGAGCCCGTGCTGCGCCAGGGCCGCCGCCAGGTTCACCGTCGTCGTGGTCTTGCCGACGCCGCCCTTCTGGTTCGCGACCACCATGACGCGGGTGCGCCGCGGGCGCGGCAGCGGGTCCCGCGGCCGCCGACCCTCGCGGACCCACAGGGCATGCTCCACGGATCGGGCCATCGGGGTCGATGCGTCGGAGGCCCGCATCCGCTCACTGGCGGCGGAGGCAAGATCTCCAGCGGTCCGGACGACCGTCGGTGCGGTGCGGTCGCCGTCGGTGACCATGTCGCGGTCGGGGACCGTGTGGCCGTCGGGCCCGGGGACCATGACCTCAGGCGGTGCTTCGCCGCCGTGACCGTCGTCCTCGGTTTCACGTGAAACAGCGGCTGTCCGCGGCGGCGGCACCGTTCCGGACGCGCGGCCGACCTCGGGAGCCGCCTCGGTGCTGGTCCTCCCGCGCGCCTCGAAGGCGCCCTCGGAGGTTTCACGTGAAACCTGTGCATCCGCCTCCGGGACGGCAGCCCTGGTCGTCGGCGGACGGGCGCCCGGCCAGCCCAGCGGCGCAGAACCCGTGCCGGCTGACGGAACGACCGTCCACTCCGGCCACCCGAGCGCGGAGACCACCCGAGGCGTGCAGCTGCGAACCTCGCCTGGCACCTGAACGACTGTCACCGTCGATCCTTCCCACGCTGTCGACGACCGGGACCCGAGCTCCCGGTGGAATTGCGCCACTGTAGTTCTGACGGTCGTCCACCTTCCAGTCGAACCACCGTGGTCGGTGGATCGAGCAGGTCGGCGCCCAGGATGTGGACGGCGGCCGTCTCGACGCCCCACCGGCGCAGGGCCGCCTCCGCGTCGTCGAGCTCCCGGTGCGCGGAGCGGCCCTTCATCGCCAGCACGACACCGCCCTGACGGACCAGGGGCATGCACCAGGTGAGAAGCCGTGGAAGCGGCGCGACGGCGCGGGACGTCACCACACCGAAGTCGCGCCGACCGTGCAGATCTTCGGCGCGGGCCCGTAGCACCTCGACATTCTCCAAACCGAGGCCGTCGACGGCCTCGGTGAGGAAGGTGCTGCGCCGCAGCAGGGGCTCGACCAGCGTCATCCGGAGGTCGGGTCGCCGGATCGCCAGCACGAGCCCGGGCAGCCCGGCCCCGGTGCCCACGTCGGCGACGTCGGATCCGGACTCCAGCTCGTCCGACACCACCGCGCAGTTGAGCAGGTGACGCGTCCACAGACGCGGCACCTCACGGGGACCGATCAGCCCGCGGAGGACACCGTCCTCGGCGAGGAGGGCCGCATACCGCTCGGCGAGGTGGAGCCGAGACGCGAACACCCCCCGCGCCTCCACGGGTACGGGGGGTGTTTCACGTGGAACGGCGTCCTCGTCAGCCGACATCGAGCCTCCTCGTCAGCGGCCGTCGCCGGTGGGTCACTCGGGCAGCACGACGACGTACCGGCGCGGCTCGACGCCCTCGGACTCGGAGGCGAGCCCGGCAGCGGCCACCGCGTCGTGGACGACCTTGCGCTCGAACGGCGTCATCGGGTCCAACGCCCGGCGCTCCCCGGAGGCGCGCACCTGCTCCACCACCTCGCTTGCGAGCCGCTCCAGCCGTGCTCGCTTGTCGGCGCGGAACCCCCCGATGTCGAGCATCAGCCGGGACCGCTCCCCGGTCTCGCGGTACACCGCCAGCCGGGTCAGCTCCTGCAGCGCGTCGAGGACCTCGCCGTCGCGACCGACCAGCTGTCGCAGGTCGGCACCGACGATGCTGACCGCGGCGCGGTCGCCCTCCACGTCCATGTCGAGGTCGCCGTCGAGGTCGGCGATGTCCAGGAGCTCCTCGAGGTAGTCCGCGGCGATGTCGCCCTCGTGCTCCAGGCGCTCCAGGTCGGCCGTCGCGGACACCTCGACGGTCTCCGGGGTGGCGGACTCGTCGGCCGGCTGCAGCGGCTCCGCGAGCTCGCCAGGCTGCCCCGGCTCCACAGGCTCCGTGGGCGCCGCGGACCGCGACGGCTCCGTCGGCTCGTCGAGGATCACGGGCTGGGTCGGCTCGGTCGGCTCGGTCGCCTCGGTCGTCGAGTCACTCACGTCGGTACTCCCTGTGGTTGGGTCACGTCAGGCAGGTGGACGCCGGGGCCGCCCCCGAGGGGCGTGCCGCCCGGCACGGACGGCGGCCGTCGCGGCCGCAGCGGTCGGGGGTGGTCAGGCGGTGTGCGGGCCGAGCTCGTCCCCGGGCTCACCGTCGCGTCGGGCCCGGCCGGGGTCACGGGGCGGCGGTGACGCCTTGCCGCCCGCACCGGGCGCTCCGCCGGCGCGGGACTCGGGGGCGTCGGGACGGCCGGCGCCGGACTGCTTGCGTCGCTGGCTGCGGGTCTGCTTCCTCGGCTGCTGCCGGCGCGGCGCCTGCGGTGCCTCCGGCTCGGCGACCGGCTCGGTGCCGGCGCCCGGGTCGGGCAGTCCCTTGCGGGCCCGCTTGGCGGCGTCCCGGTCGATCTTGTGCTGCGCGGCAGGGGTGCCGGGCGCCGGGTTGTTGCGGATCACGTAGAACTGCTGGCCCATCGTCCACAGGTTCGAGGTGGTCCAGTAGAAGAGCACGCCGATGGGGAACGCGATGCCGCCGACCGCGAACACCAGGGGCAGCACGTACAGCAGCATCTTCTGCTGCTGCGCGTACTGGCCGGTCATGGCGTCGGCCGGCATGTTCTTGCTCATCAGCTGCCGCTGGGTGGTGAACGTGGTCGCGGTCATCGCGATCACCAGCACCGCGGCCAGGATCCGGACGCCGGTGAGGTGGGTCGAGGTGAAGCTGTCGGAGATCTTCGCGCCGAACAGGGTCGCGTCCCCGAACTGCCGCGCGAGCGCGTGGGTCATCAGGCCACGCGTCTCACCCTTGGAGGCGTGGTCGATGAGCCGGAACAACGCCAGGAAGATGGGCATCTGCAGGATCAGGGGCAGGCAGGAGGCGAACGGGTTGGTCCCGGTCTCCTTGTAGAGCGCCATCGTCTCCTGGGCGAGCCGCTCCCGGTCGTGGCCGTACTTCTTCTGCAGCTC
>JAICLD010000251.1 GCA_025927595.1 Nocardioidaceae bacterium
GTCCAGACGGCCGGGACCACCAGGTCCTCCCGCCAGGGCGTGTCCCGGGTGGCCTCGAAGCGGGAGGTGGCCAGGACGTCGTTGAGGTCGTCGGTCAGGCACCAGTACTGCTCGGTGTGGTGCTTCCAGCGGTCGAGCCCCTCGACGACGGGATGCTCCCCGCGCTCGGCGACCACCTGGACCTCGTAGTCGACGAACCCGCCCGGGTGCGCGGCCCACTGGCCACCCGTGAGGTGCAGGTAGTCCGGCGAGCCCCGGAAGGAGTCGACGATGCCGCCGTGCCACCCCGCCAGGCCGGTGCCGGCGCGGACGGCGTGGGCCAGGTTGGTGACCTGCTCGTCGGTGGCCTCGCCCTGCGTGTAGCACTGCAGGACCAGGTCCGTCGCCGCCAGGCGCTCAGGGTCGGCGTAGGCGTCGGGGCCGTCCCAGATGTCGACGGAGAACCCGTGCTGCTCGAGGAACGGGATGAACCGCTCGGTGGCCTCGACGGGGCTGTGCCCCTCCCACCCGCCTCGGACGACGAGCGCATGGCGGGGTCCGGCGGTCTCGGGCATGGCGGTGCTCCTCGGCGTGGGGGTGGGGTGCGGTCGTGGGTGTTCGGGCGCGTGCGCTGGTCAGCGCTCGCCCAGCAGGTGCTCGACCATGAGCTGGTCGAGCCGGGCGACGCCGTACCCGCGTGCGGCGGCGGCCTCGACGTCGTACTCCTCGAAGGAGGAGGTGTCAGAACGCAGCTCCTTCCAGGACTCGCCGTCGGCGAGCGTGGGGGAGGCGAGGTCGACGGCGCCGCATGCCTCCAGCGCCTCCTGAACCTCGGGGTCGGCACGGAAGGCCCGGGCCCGCTCGCGGAGCATGAGGTAGGTCCTCATGTTGGCGGCCGCGGAGCGCCAGACGCCGTCGAGGTCCTCGGTGCGGTGCGGCTTGTAGTCGAAGTGCCGCGGCCCGTCGTACGCCGGGGCGCCGGTGGCACCGCCGTTCTCGAGGAGGTCGACGAGCCCGAAGGCGCTGACGAGGTCGCCGTGCCCGAAGACGAGGTCCTGGTCGAACTTCGGGCCGTGCTGGCCGTTGAGGTCGATGTGGAACAGCTTCCCGTGCCACAGCGCCTGCGCGATGCCGTGGACGAAGTTGAGGTTCGACATCTGCTCGTGGCCGACCTCGGGGTTGACGCCGACCATGTCCGCGTGGTCGAGGGAGGAGATGAAGGCCAGCGCGTGCCCGACGGTGGGCAGCAGGATGTCGCCGCGAGGCTCGTTCGGCTTGGGCTCGACGGCGAAGCGGATGTCGTAGCCGTTGTCGACGACGTACGACGCGAGCAGGTCCAGCCCCTCGCGGTAGCGGTCCAGTGCCGTGCGCACGTCCTTGGCCACGTCGACCTCGGAGCCCTCGCGACCGCCCCAGAAGACGTACGTCGTCGCGCCGAGCTCCGCGGCGAGGTCGAGGTTCCGCATGACCTTGCGCAGCGCGAACCGGCGCACGCCGCGGTCGTTCGCGGTGAGCGCGCCCTCCTTGAACATCGGGTGCGTGAAGAGGTTGGTGGTCGCCATCGGCACCACCATCCCGGTCTCGTCGAGCGCGACCTTGAACCGAGCGACGATGCGGTCACGCTCGCCGGCACCGGCCCCGAAGGGCACCAGGTCGTCGTCGTGGAAGGTGACGCCGTAGGCGCCGAGCTCGGCGAGGCGGTGCACGCTCTCGACCGGGTCCACGGGCGCTCTGGTGGCGTCGCCGAACGGGTCCTGGGCCCGCCAGCCGACGGTCCAGAGGCCGAACGTGAACTTGTCCTGCTTGCTGGCGACGGCGTGGGTCATCGGGAGGAGGCGTCCTTCTCGTCGAGGTGGCGCGGGAGGTGGAACACCGGCCGGCGGCGCGGTGCCTGACGGAGCGAGTCGTGCACGGCGTGGAAGGCGGGCTTCGGGGCCAGGTCCTCGTCGAACGGCAGCGGGCGCCGGGCCGCGCCGTCGTCGCGCGGGTAGTCCTCCTGCAGCCAGGTGTAGCGGTCGGAGAGCCCGAAGTTGATCACTGCTGCGACGCCGCGCTCCTCGAGGGCGACGTCGAGGTAGCGACGGTAGACGTCGGCCACCATCCGGTCGCGGGGCCGCCTGGCGGCGGGCAGGCCGTCGTCGAGGACGTCGAGCTCGGTGATCAGGATGGTGAGACCGCGGTCGGACAGCTCGGAGAGGAAGCGCTGGTACTGGCGGGCGTGGAACCGCTCGGCGAACCGGTCGGCGAGCAGGTGGGCCTGCACCCCGAAGGCGTGGACCGGGACGCCGGCGGCGAGGAGCCGGTCCAGGACCCTCAAGGTGGCGCGCTGCTTGTCGATCGCGTAGTCGCCGTACTGGTTCCGGGTCTCGTAGCCGAAGTCGTTCATGACGAGCATGGCGCCGGGGTCGGTCTCGTGGGCGACGTGGAAGGCGTGGGCGACGTACTCCGGGCCGATCGTCGCGAACCAGGGGACGTCCTTGCGCAGCCCGTGGTAGCTCTCGTCCCTGCCGTTGACGATCGCCTCGTTGACCACCACCCAGGCGGCGGTGCGTCCCCGGTAGCGGTGCACGACCTCGCGCATCGTCCCGTAGAGCAGGCTCCGCGCACGCTTCTCGGAGATGTCCCAGAGGTCGGAGTCCTGCCAGCCGTCGCCGAAGCCCTCGTCCCACACCAGTCCGGGGCCACCGAAGAACAGCTGGTGGTTGCGCTCGGCGAACGCGACGATCTGGTCGGCATAGGTGAAGTCGAGGGGTGCGTCGGGAGCCGGCTTGAGCCGGTACCAGAGCAGGTCGTCCTCCGGCCACAGCACGGCGGCGTGCCGCCGGAACAGCCGGGCGTAGTCCGGGTCCAGCTGCCAGGTCGCCACGGACGAGCCGTAGAGGAGGCCGCGCCGGGCGGCGGTCCGCCACAGGGGCGTCACGGCGGTCGACGTCTCCCCAGCGGACGTGCCGGCGGCGGATGCGCCGGCCAGCGGCACACCGGCCGCGGCGACTCCCGCGGCGGCCCCCAGGAGCACCGAGCGTCGGCTGACTGTTGACGAGACCATGGCGTCCACCCCTGAACCATGTCGGTTGACGATCCGCGTCGGATGATGCAAAACGATTGCGCGGGCGAGTGGACGTGACTGTATTCCTGCCGCGGCGACCACGGCAAGACCTACGACGCCCCGGTGGTGGGCGTCCGTTGTCGTCCACCTGGTCGAGATCCGCGGGCCGATGGCGCCGTACGGCGTCCGATCCCGTCCACCTGGACGACGTCCGACCGCCGAACGCGGCGGGGTGCCGCGCGTCGCACAGGGTGGGCCCCGTGGGGGTCGAACCCACAACCCGCGGATTAAAAGTCCGCTGCTCTGCCGGTTGAGCTAGAGGCCCGGGACGTCGGAGGTGCGACCGGGGCGGCCCGGAGCCTCCGCCGGGAGATCAGCCCCTCCGACCCGGCCCATCATCGCAGACACGCCGGCGACGTGCGGACGGGCCGTCACCGGCTACGGGGACCGCACGGGCTTGATCGCCCTGGCCGCCTGGGCCTCGGTGATCCCGGCGCGGGCGGCGGCGTCCCGCAGCCGCTGGCGGGCGACGGGGATGTTCACGTTCTGGCTGGCGGAGATGATCCCGAGCGCGACGTTGACGTCGCCGCCCTCCCGGACCCGGTCGGGTGCCTGCCCGGCACGCCTGCGGGCCTGGAACGACAGGTCCGCGTCGGCCACGGCCAGGCGCGCGTCGGTCCCCACCGCGCCTGCGACAGCGTCGTGCCGGCCGGCGAAGGCGTCCGCGGTGGAGGCGTAGAGGTTCACCCCGCCGATGACGGCGTCGCCGTCCATGACCGGCAGCGAGAGGCTGCTGGCGACCCCGATCGCTGCGCCGGCCCGGGCGTAGAGCTGCCACCGGTCCCCTTCGAGCAGGTCCGCCAAGGTGACGTCGACGCGTTCGGCCCGGTCGACGCTGGCCACGCACGGGCCGCCGTCGAGGTACTGCGCTGCGTCAAGGGCGGCGACCTGCTCCGCGCTGGCCAC
>JAICLD010000125.1 GCA_025927595.1 Nocardioidaceae bacterium
CGGGGGCGGGACGGCCGGGAGGGGTCAGTACGCCAGCGAGCGGTCGACGGCGTCCAGCACCCGGTCGAGGTCGGGCAGCCACTGCTCCTCGATGCGGCTCGGGGGGTACGGCGTGTCGAAGCCGCCCACCCGCAGCACCGGCGCCTCGAGCGAGTAGAAGCAGTGCTCGGTGATCCGGGCCGCGACCTCCGACCCCAGGCCGAGGTTGACGTGCGCCTCGTGGGCGACGACCGCGCGCCCCGTCCGTCGTACGGAGTCGTAGACGGGGCCCATGTCGAGCGGGGACAGCGTGCGCAGGTCGACGACCTCGACGCTCTTGCCCTCGCCGGCGGCCGCCTCCGCGCTGGCCAGGCAGGTCTTCACCATCGGGCCGTACGCGAGGAGCGTGACGTCGCTGCCGGGACGGACGACCCGGGAGCCGAACAGCGGGTCGGGGGTGGCGGACACGTCGAGCTCGGCCTTGTCGGCGTGGTACTGCCGCTTGGGCTCGAGGAAGATCACCGGGTCGTCGCACGCGATCGCCTGCTGGATCATCCAGTAGCCGTCCACGGGGTTGGAGCACGCGACCACCTTGAGGCCCGGCGTGTGCGCGAACTGCGCCTCGGGGCTCTCGCTGTGGTGCTCGACCGCACCGATGCCCCCGCCGAACGGGATCCGGACGACGATCGGCATCCGCACCTTGCCGAGGCTGCGGAAGTGGATCTTGGCGACCTGGCTGACGATCTGGTCGTAGGCGGGGTAGACGAACCCGTCGAACTGGATCTCGCACACCGGGCGGTAGCCGCGGATCGCCATCCCGACCGCGGTGCCGAGGATGCCGGACTCGGCGAGCGGCGAGTCGATCACCCGGTCCTCGCCGAAGTCCTTCTGCAGCCCGTCGGTGACCCGGAAGACGCCGCCGAGCTTGCCGACGTCCTCCCCCATCAGCAGCACCTTGGGGTCGTCCTCCATGGCCTTGCGCAGACCGGCGTTGAGCGCCTTGGCGAGGGTGACCTTGGCCATCACACAGCTCCCATCTCGAAGGAGTCGAGGTACGCCTCGTAGCCCGCCTTCTGCTCGGCAAGCTCGGGGGTCTGCTCGGCGTAGACGAGGTCGAACACGCTGCGCGGGTCGGGCTCCGGCAGCGCGCGGCAGCCCTCCCGCAGGTGCTCGCCGAGCCGCTCGGCCTCGTCGTCGACGGCCTCGAGGAAGGACGGGTCGGCGAGGCCGTTGCGGACCAGGTAGGCCTTCACCCGCTGGATCGGGTCCTTGAGCTTCCAGGTCTCGAGCTCCTCCGAGAGCCGGTAGCGGGTCGGGTCGTCCGTGGTCGTGTGCGCACCCATCCGGTAGGTGTAGGCCTCCACGAGCGTCGGGCCCTGGCCGTCGCGGGCCCGCTGCAACGCGGCCTGGGCGACGGCGTACGTCGCGAGCACGTCGTTGCCGTCGACCCGCACGCCGGGGAAGCCGAAGCCGAGCGCGCGCTGGTACAGCGGGATCTTCGTCTGCCGCTCGATGGGCTCGGAGATCGCCCACTGGTTGTTCTGGCAGAAGAAGACGACCGGGGCGTTGTACGACGCGGCGAAGATGAACGCCTCGTTGACGTCGCCTTGGCTGCTCGCACCGTCGCCGAAGTACGCCACGACGGCGGCGTCGCGCTCCGGGTCGCCGGTGCCCACGACGCCGTCGCGCTGCATGCCCATGGCGTAGCCGGTGGCGTGCAGCGTCTGGGCGCCGATGACGATCGTGTAGAGCCCGAAGTTGCCGTCGTGCGGGTCCCACCCGCCCTGGTCGACGCCCCGGAACAGCCCGAGCAGCCGCAGCGGGTCGATGTCGCGGCACCAGGCGACACCGTGCTCGCGGTAGGTCGGGAACACGAAGTCCTGCGGCCGCAGCGCCCGGCCGGAGCCGATCTGTGCGGCCTCCTGGCCCAGCAGCTGGGCCCAGATGCCGAGCTCGCCGTGCCGCTGGAGGGCGGTCGCCTCGGTGTCGATGCGCCGGGTGAGCACCATGTCGCGGTAGAAGCCGCGGATGGTCTCGTCCTCGTCGACGCCCTCGCCGGGGTCGAAGGAGAACTCGTGGTGCTCGACGCGCTCGCCCTCGGGGGTGAGCAGCTGCACCAGGTCGGCGGCGCCCAGGTCGGCGATCGCCGCCTGGTGGGGCGCGAACGCCTCGCCGGGCGCGGAGGACGGTTCGGACGTCGGCTCGCTCAACAGCACACTCCTTCGTCAGGTCGGCGCTCGGGGTCTCCGTCGCCGGGCCGGCGGCTCGCACCCGGCGCGGCGCGGGGTGGTGCGGCGGGTCGAGTGCGAGAGGTCTGTGACCGGCACCACACCGGTCGATCGCCACCCAACGTACCGGGGGCCCGCCGTCGTCGCCTAGTGGGGGCCGCATAGCGTGGCCGGATGGACGACCGTCTCGTCTCGGCCGGCATCACGGTCGACGCCCCGCCGCACGTGGTCTTCGCGATCGTGGCGGACCCCGGCCACCACCCCCGCATCGACGGGTCGGGATCGGTCCGCGGACTGGTCGCCGGGCCGGACCGGCTCTCCCCCGGAGCGACGTTCGGGGTCTCGATGCGGCTCTTCGGCGTCCCGTACACGATCCGCAACCGGGTCGTGGAGTTCGAGCAGGACCGCCTCGTCGCCTGGCGGCACTTCGGCGCGCACCGGTGGCGCTACGAGCTCGAGCCCACCCCCGAGGGCGGCACCCGGGTGACCGAGACCTTCGACTACAGCCGCTACGCCCGCGCCTGGGCCGCGGTGCTGCGGCTGGCCGGCTTCCCCGGCCGGAACCGGCGCGGGATCACGGCCACGCTGGAGCGGCTCAAGGCGGCCGCCGAGGCCGACGCGCGCGCCGCCCGCTCGCACGACTGACGCCGCGACGACCCTCGCATGACGCGGACCTCGGGGACCGCTCGCCCCGGGCGCGAACCCGGCCCCGCTGGCCCCGGCGGCGGAGCCTCCCGAGGTCCCTCGTCATGGAGGACCGCCGGACGCGTCCTGACCCACGCAGGTCGACCGCGGCCCCGGGCCCCCTGCCCCCAGGGACCGGGTCCGCGGTCCTCCCGGCGGTCCCGGGCGGGCTCCCTCCGCACGGGCTGGGTGGCTAGGCTGACCGGCGGGACGCGACCCGACGCCGACCGGCGACCGGCGACCGGCGACCCGGGGCCAGGGAACCGGAGGGCGGCTGTGTGACCGACACCCGTTCCCAGCCGGGACCCGACGACGAGGTGATCGTCGAGCTGGTCCCGATGGTGCGGAAGATCGTCGCCTCCCGGATCCGCGACCCGGAGGTCGTGGACGACCTGGTCCAGGAGACCCTCGCCCGCGTGATGGCCGCCCGCTCCCGGGTGCAGGGCGACACCCTCGAGCCGTACGCCGCGGTCACGGCCCGCAACCTGGTCGCCTCCCTGGCGCGGGGCAACGACCGGGCCCGGGCCAAGACCCACCTCCTCGCGGACCTCGAGCCGTCGGAGTCACCGGCGGAGGACCTGCTGCGGCAGGAGGAGAGCTCGTTGCTCGCGCAGGCGCTGGACCGGCTCCCGACCGAGGAGCGCGACCTGCTCCTGGCCCACGAGGTGCACGACCAGGACACCCGCAGCCTGGCGGAGCACCGGGACTCCACGCCCGGAGCGGTCGCCGCCCAGCTGAGCCGGGTCCGCGCCAAGCTGCGCGTCGAGTACCTCCTGATCCAGGAGCAGGTCGAGCCGCCGACCGACCGGTGCCGGCCGGTCCTGCGGGCCATCTCCGCCGGGGACCGGCGCCGTCAGCGCGAGCTGGACGCCGGCGCGCACCTGCTGGGGTGCGACTGCTGCTCCACGATCAGCGCCGCCCTCCTCGACCGGCGCGCCTCGGCACCCCGCGACGACGACGTGCGCGTCCCGATCAGCCGGGACGCCGACGTGGTGACCGCCCGGCAGCGCGGTCGCGAGGCCGCGGCCCGGCTCGGCTTCTCCTCGACCGAGCTGACGCTGATCGCCACCGCGATCTCCGAGATCGCGCGCAACATCGTCCGGTTCGCCGACCACGGCGACATGGTGATCAGGACCGTCCAGGACGACCGCGGCCGCCCGGGGGTCACGATCGTGGCCCGCGACGTGGGCCCCGGCATCCCGCAGCTCCGCGAGGCGCTCCAGGACGGCTACAGCACGTACGACGGACTGGGGCTGGGCCTGCCGGGCGCGAGGCGGCTGATGGACCAGTTCGACGTCGTCACCGAGCTCGGCAAGGGCACGACGGTGACGATGACGACGTGGGCGCGACGGACGGGCGCCGACCAGCCGACCACCGGCCCGGGCAGGGACACCGGGAGCAGGGACACCGGGACGAGAGCGGACCAGCCACCCACACGACGAAGTCGAGGCGATGACACGTGACGACACACCAGGACGACACCGGCATGATGACGGAGCAGGCCGACATGAACGGACTGCTGCTCCCCGAGCTGGTCGCCCACCTGCGCGAGCACCGGACGGCCCTCCGGCAGGAGTGGGCCACGCGGATCACCGACGCGCACCTGCTGTCGTCCATGACGGCCCAGGAGGTGTTCTCCGAGGCCACCGCGGTCTACGACAACTACGTCGAGGTGCTGGAGACCGGGAGCGTCGAGGCGCTGCAGCACTACGCCCGCGACCTGTCCGAGCGGATCATCCCGCGCGGCGTCGAGACCCACGAGGTCGTCGGGATCGTGCTGCTCCTGCGCGACGTGCTGGCGCGCTCGCTGTTCGAGAAGTACCACCAGGACTTCGCGCTGCTCAACCGGGTCCTCGACGCCTACGAGCCCGCGGCGAACCGGATCGCCAACACCGTCGCGGTGAGCTTCGTCGACCAGCGGGAGCGCGTCATCCGGCAGCAGCAGGACTCGATCCTGGAGCTGTCCACCCCGGTCCTCCAGGTGCGGGAGCGGCTGCTGATCCTGCCCATCATCGGCGTGCTCGACAGCCCTCGGGCCAACCAGCTCACCGAGCAGCTCCTGCTCGGCATCCGCAGCCACCGGGCGAAGGTGGTGGTCGTCGACATCACCGGGGTGCCGGACGTGGACGAGGCGGTGGCCAACTCGCTCGTGCGGACCGTCGACGCCTCGCGGCTGATGGGCGCGGACGTCATCATCACCGGGCTGTCCGCGAAGATCGCCCAGATCCTGGTCACGATCGGCGTCGACCTCAACAAGGTGCACACCGTCGGCGACCTCCAGGGCGGCATCGAGGAGGCGGAGCGCCGGCTGGGGTTCCAGGTCACGAGGATCAGCGATGCCCGGACCTGAGCCACCGGGAGCGGACAGGCCGCTCAACGTCTCGATCCTCACCCAGGGCGCGTACCTGATCGTGTCGATCCACACCGCGCTGGACGACAGCCAGATGCTGCAGCTCCGGGAGCACCTCATCGCGCAGGTGGGCAGGCAGCGCTCGCGGGGCATCATCGTGGACGTCGCCGCGCTCGACGTCCTGGACTCCTTCGCCACCCGCACGCTGACCGAGCTGGCGGAGATGGCGCGCCTGCGCGGCGCCGAGACGGTCGTGGTCGGCATCGCGCCGGAGATCGCGGTGGCGATGGTCCGGCTGTCCCTGCAGCTGAACTTCGTCCACACCGCGCTCGACCTCGAGGAGGGGCTGGAGCTCCTCGGAGAGCTCACCGGGCTGTCGGACCGAGAGGCACTCGTCCGGGGGTCCCGACGTGCCGACTGAGGCGGAGACCCGGCTGCTGCTGGACTACCGGCCGCCGTTCCTGGCCTACCTGGCCCGCCAGGACGAGGGCGGGCTGCGCGCGGCGTACGAGCTCGGCCGCCGGGCGATGGGCCGCCACGTCGGCCTGCTGGGCCTGGTGCGGATCCACAACCAGGTGTTCCTCGACGTGATCGCCACCGCCCGGTCGCCGGAGGCCGCCGCGGAGACGGCGCGGGCCGCCTCGTCCTTCCTGTTCGAGGCGCTCGCCCCCTTCGAGATGACCCAGCGGTCGCTCCCCCGCCGCGGAGCCGCGCACGGCCGGTAGCGGCGCCGGCGACCACCGGACCTGGGGCGACCCGCGTCATCCCGCCCGGGCGACGGAGTCATTCCCCGTGTGCGGCACGCGCCCGCGAGCCCCCGGAAGGAGCCGACCACGTGGCACCAGCGCCAGCGCCAGCAGCAACACCGTCGGCGGCGATCCTGCTCGAGCGCGACACACTGGCGGCCTCGACGCTCGTCACGCTGGCCGGTGAGCTCGACCTGGCGCAGCGGTGGAGCCTGGACCGCGCCTTCGCGTCCCTGTCGGCCCGGGCGCCCAACCTGGTGGTGGACCTGCACCGGGTCGCGTTCATGGACTGCAGCGTGCTGCGGGTCCTCGTCGCTGCGCACGAGCGCGCGGTGGACGTGGGCGGCCGCCTCACGATCGTCGGCGCCCGGCGGATGCCGCTGCGGCTGCTCCACGACACGGGGCTGCACCGGGTCTTCCGCCTGCGCGAGACCCTCGACGCCGTGAGCGTCGAGGAGGGCTGAGCCCGGCTACCGGATGTCGCGCACGCCGAAGCGCTGCCAGGCGACCACGAGCAGCACCGCGGCGACCAGCGTGAGGGCCACGACGGGCGCGGCGGCGAAGTCGGCCACCGGCATCCGGGGCGTGTGGGCGTACGGCGACAGGTCGACGACCCAGCTCGGGAGGCGCAGCAGCTCGCCGACCTGGCCGACCGCCACGAACAGCCCGAGCAGCGCCCAGCCGAGGACCGCCCAGCGGCTGCGCACCGCGAGCAGCAGCACGGCCAGCGCGGTGACCGCCCAGACCGCGGGCGCCTGGACGAGCGCGGCCGGGACGAGAGCACCGTGCAGGACCCCACCGGCGGCGCCGTACCCGACCGTCAGCGCCAGCCCGACCACCAGCAGCAGCCACGCCGCTCCGACGACCGCCACCACGACCGTGGCCGTCAGCGTCGCGCCGCGCGACGTGGCGGTGGCGAGGACCTGCTCGGTGCGGCCGTCCCGCTCGTCCGCGGCACCGTGCGCCACCACCGACAGCCCGAAGCAGGTGACGACGACGCCGACCACCGACAGCATCGCCGCCAGCATCGTGTCCTGGACCGCGCCGACCCCGCCGAGCCGCTGCATCGCGGCCCTGGCTCCCGGGGAGTCGAGCAGGGCCCCGATGTTCGGGGCGATCGCGCCCATGACGAGCCCCAGCACCAGGGCAGCGACGGTCCAGAACGCGAGGAGGGCACCGTGCACGCGCCAGGCCAGGGCCATCGCGTCGGCCAGCCGTGGCGAGCCGTGCGCGGGGCCGGGCCGGGGCTCGACGAGCCCGGCTCCGAGGTCCCGGCGCGACTGCAGCCCGCCGGCCAGCACGACCAGGCCGAGCGAGGCGGCCACCGGCAGGCCCAGGACCCACCAGCGCTCGTCGGAGAACGCGTGCAGCCGGGTGGACCAGCCGAACGGCGAGAGCCAGCCGAGCGCGGGCAGCGAGGTGTCCCCGACCGCCCGCAGCAGGAACAGGGCGCCGAGGGCGCTCCCGGCGAGCGCGGCGCAGGTGCGGGAGCTGGCCGCGACCTGGCAGGCCACGGCGGTGAGGCCGGCCGAGACGAGGCCGACGCCGGTCCAGCTGGCCCCGAAGGCGAGCGACCCGACCACCGGCAGGCCGGCGGCGACGTCGGCCAGCGCGGCCAGCACCCCGACCGCCCCCGCGAGGAGCGCGCCCTCCGCGACCGCGGCGAGCAGCGGCGCGGTCGCCGCGACCGCGGTGCCGCCGACCAGCTCGGCCCGGCCGGACTCCTCGTCGGCGCGGGTGTGCCGGCGGACGACGACCAGGACCATGACCGCGACGAACACGGCGTACACCACCGTCATCTTGGTCATCGCGACCTGTCCCAGGCTGTGCACGTCGGGGATCGGCCCGTAGAGCGCGACGATCGCGGGGCTGGCGTTGAGCGCCTCGGCCGCGCGGACCCGGGCCGCCTCGGTCGAGTACAGCGACGGCGTGGCCGCGGCCGAGGCGTAGCAGATCCCGACCAGGAACAGCAGCCAGACCGTGGCCAGCACCCGGTCCCGGCGCAGGTGGTGGCGCAGCAGCAGCAGCGTGCCCGCCATCACGGGCTCCCCACCACGGGGCGGTAGGCCTCGAGGAACAGCTCCTCGAGGCTCGGCGGCGCGCTGGTCAGCGAGCGCACCCCCGCGGCCGTCAGCGCCGCGAGCACGGGCGGCAGCGCGTCCGGCTCGACCGTGCAGCCCACGGTGGGCCCGTCCACGAGCACGTCGTGGACGCCCGGCAGCGCGGCCAGGTCCGGCGGCGCCCCGGCGAGGGTGGCCTGGAGCCGGGTCCGCCGCAGGTGCCGCATCTCGGCCAGGGAGCCCGTCTCGACGGCCCGTCCGTCCCGGATGATCGTCACCCGCGTCGCGAGCCGCTCGACCTCGCTGAGGATGTGGCTGGACAGCAGCACGGTGGCTCCGCCTGCGGTCGCCTCGGCGACGCAGTCCGCGAACACCTGCTCCATCAGCGGGTCTAGGCCCGACGTCGGCTCGTCCAGGACCAGCAGCTCCGCCGGCCCCGCGAAGGCGGCCACGAGGGCGACCTTCTGCCGGTTCCCCTTGGAGTAGGCCCGCCCCTTCTTCGTGGGGTCGAGCGCGAAGCGCTCGAGGAGCTCGTCGCGGCGCGACCGCCCCGGGTCGACGCCGCGCATCCGCAGCAGCATGTCCACGGTCTCGCCACCACTCAGGTTCGGCCACAGCGCGACGTCGCCCGGGACGTACGCCAGCCTGCGGTGGATCGCCACCGCGTCCCGCCACGGGTCGAGGCCGACGACCGTGGCGGTGCCTGCCTGCACCCGGACCAGGCCGAGCAGCGCCCGGATCGTCGTCGACTTCCCCGCGCCGTTGGGGCCGAGGAAGCCGTGCACCTCCCCGGGCGCGACGCGGAGGTCCAGGCCGTCGAGCGCGGTCGCCGCGCCGTAGCGCTTCACCAG
>JAICLD010000273.1 GCA_025927595.1 Nocardioidaceae bacterium
CGGATCCACCGCGTGGTCGGCTTGACGTCGTTCGACCTGATGCTGGCCCACGTCGTCGCGGTCACGTGGGGGTACGCCGCCGGCGAGCCGTCCCGCGTTCCCGCGACGCTGTGGGACCTCGTCACCGGCTACCACGGCGTGCTGCTCGCCGCGGGCGGCACTCTCGCCCTGTGCCTGGTCGTCGTGACCAGCATCCGCGCGGCCCGCCGCAGGATGCGCTACGAGTCGTGGCACCTGCTGCACCTGTACGCCTACCTCGGGGTCGGGCTGGCGCTGCCGCACCAGCTCTGGACCGGTCAGCAGCTCGTGTCCTCGCCGACCCGGACCGCCTTCTGGTGGACCGCCTGGGCCGCCGCAGCGGCGGCAGTGCTCGGCTGGCGGGTCGGGCTGCCGGTGTGGCGCAACCTGCGGCACGCGCTGCGGGTCACCTCGGTGGTGCCGGAGGCCGACGGTGTCGTCTCGGTCTACCTGACCGGGCGCCGCCTGGACCGCCTGCGTGGCGAGGCCGGGCAGTTCTTCACCTGGCGCTTCCTGGGCCGGCGCGGCTGGACGCGCGCGAACCCCTACTCCCTCTCGGCGGCGCCGGACGGCCGCAGCCTGCGGATCACGGTCCAGGCCGTGGGAGACGGCAGCATCGGCGCCCTCCGGCTGCGCCCGGGCACCCGCGCACTCGTCGAGGGCCCCTACGGCCGGCTCAGCGCCCGCGCCCGCACCCGACGCAAGGTCGCGCTGATCGGCGCCGGCGTCGGCATCACGCCGCTGCGGGCGCTCGCCGAGGGTCTCCGCTACGCCCCGGGCGACGCCGTGCTGCTCCAGCGCCACACCCGTGGGCCGCTGTTCGCGTCCGAGCTGGCGACGCTCGCCGCCGAGCGGGGGCTGCGCGTCCTGGCGCTGCCCGGGCCCCGGCGCAGCACCGACTCCTGGCTCGGGGACGGCGTCGGCACGGCCGACGACCTCGCTGCACTGCGGCACTGGGTCCCCGACGTCGCCGAGCGCGACGTCTACGTCTGCGGACCCGAGCCCTGGACCGACCTGGTCCGGCGCAGCCTGACCGACGCCGGCCTGCCCGCGGACCGGCTCCACCTCGAGACCTTCGCCTGGTGACCCCATGAAGCGCATCACGTTGTGGCTGCTCAGCACCGTGTCGGTCGTCGTCCTGCTGTTCGGGTACGACGCCTCCGGCACCACCACGGCCGCCGGGCCGCCCACGTCCGTCGTGTCCACCGACACCGGGGCCGACGGGCGCACCGGGTCGCCGAGCACCAGCAGCACGAGGACCGCCACGAGGACCGCCACGAGCACCGGGACGAGCACCGGGACGAGGACCGCCACGAGGACCGTCATCGGTGCCGTCGCGTCCACCCAGTGGGGACCGGTCCAGGTGCGGCTCACGGTCGCCGGCGACACGATCACCGGCGTCACCGTCCTCCAGCAGCCGAACGGCAACCCCAGGGACGACGAGATCAACTCCTACGCGCTGCCGATCCTCACCCAGGAGGCGTTGGCCGACCAGGGCGCCCGGATCGACATGGTCAGCGGCGCCACCGTCACCAGCACCGGCTACGTCCAGTCGCTGCAGAGCGCGATCGACCGGGCCGGGCTGTGACGGGGGCTGCGCGGGGCGCCGACGGGGCCGACCCCGTGCACCGCCGGGTCGAGCACGTCATGGGGATGCCGGTCAGCCTGGCGCTGCGCGGCCGACACGCCGGCGACCGGTACGCCGAGGCGGCCTGGGCGCGGGCGCTGGCGGTCCTGCACGGCGCCGACCGGGTGTTCAGCACCTACCGCGAGGACTCGTTCGTCCGCCGGCTGCGACGCGGCGAGATCGACGTACCGGAGTGCCCGCCGGAGGTCGCCGAGGTGCTCGCCCTGGGCGAGCTCGCGCGCGTCGAGTCCGGCGGCGCGTTCGACGTGCGCCGGACGGACCGGCAGGGGCGGCGGGTGCTCGACCCCAGCGGTGTCGTCAAGGGCTGGGCGGTGCAGCGGGCCGCGCACGCCTTCGACGCGCTGGCCGACACCGATGTCTGCCTGTCGGCCGGCGGCGACCTGGTCTGCCGGGTCCGCGAGCCCGGCGCGACCCCCTGGAACGTCGGCATCGAGGACCCGCACGACCCCGGGCGGGTCCTCGCCGTGGTCCCGGTCCGCGACGGGGCTCTGGCCACGTCCGCGCTGACGCACCGCGGCCCCCACATCGTCGACGCCCGCACCGGCGCCGTGCCCATCGGCGTCGCCTCGGTGACCGTCGTGGCGGCCGACCTGACCTGGGCCGACATCGACGCCACAGCCGCCTTCGCCCTCGGGGAGGGCGCGCTGGACTGGCTGCGGACCCGGCCCGGACGGCACGGGCTCGTGGTGCGCGACGACGGGACCGTGGCGACCTACGGAGTCGCGCCCCGGGCTCCCATAACGTGACGTCATGGTCAGAACGGGCTATAGGCACGAAACGGCTCTTTACGTACGGTCGAGCCTTGTCGACTCGGGCACCGGCCGCCGGTGCGAGGACCACGGGGGATCCACCATGCAGCTGAAGGCCCTGGCCGTCACGGCCTCGTTCGCCGCCGTCGTCGGGACATCCGTCCTGGGCATCGCGCCGGCCGCGACGTCGGCCGGCGACACCACGCCGCCCACCCTCAGCACACCGGCGAAGGCGTCCTTCACCGTCGGCGGCCAGATCGACCTCGGCAGCGCGTCCGACTGCGGCGACGACCCGCACGACATCCGGGTCGACCGGGTCCCCGTGGAGCTCGCCTGGACCGGCAGCGACGCGTCCGGCCAGGTCCGCTACGCGTTCAC
>JAICLD010000288.1 GCA_025927595.1 Nocardioidaceae bacterium
GGAGGCCGTCGTCTCGGCGGCCGACGCGCAGCGGCAGGCCGCCGACGCCGCAGCCGCCCGGTCGGCGGACGGGGACGCGGAGGCGCGCCGGCTGCGGTCCCGCGTGGAGCAGCTGGAGCGGGACCTGGCGTCGACCCGCCGCAGGGAGCGGGCGGGCCGCGACGCCGAGACGCTGCGGGCCCGGCTGCTGCTCGACACGTTGCTCGAGACCGCCCAGGGGCTGCGGCGCGAGCTCGCACTGCCGGCCGTCGCGGGCTCGCCGGCGGACGCCGTCGCCGCCCTGGTCGCCGAGCACGGCAGCAGGACTCCCTCCGGTCACGGGTCGCTCGCCGCGGACGACCCGGCGCTGCTCGACGAGCTGCTGGGGCTGCCCCGCGTGCACCTCGTGGTGGACGGCTACAACGTCACCAAGACCGCCTGGCCGGAGCTGTCGCTGGAGCGGCAACGGGACCGGCTGCTGAGCGGGCTCGCGCCGCTGGCGGCGCGCAGCGGGGCGGAGGTGACGGTCGTCTTCGACGCCGGCGGTACGACGCACCGGCCGCTCGTGACGACGCCTCGGGGCGTGCGGGTCCTCTACAGCCAGCCCGGCGTCATCGCCGACGACGTGATCCGCGACCTGGTGGCGGCCGAGCCACGGGGGCGTCCGGTCGTGGTCGTCTCCAGCGACCGGGCGGTCGTGGAGGACGTGGCGCGCTCGGGTGCCCGGACGGTCGCGTCCCCGGCGCTGTCGCGCCTGCTGTCGCGGACCTGAGCGAAACTGTCGGCGCCCCCTGGCAGCGTCGGTCGCGACGAGGAACCCGACTCCTTCGGAGGAGAGCGATGAGCGTGCACATCGACTGCGACACCTGCCTGGTGCGCGGCGCGGCCTGCCACGACTGCGTGGTCACGGTGCTGCTGGGACCACCACCGGAGCTGGGGTTCGACGCCGACGAGCGCCGGGCCCTGGAGGTCCTCGCCGAGTCCGGGCTCGTCCCCCCGCTGCGCATGGTCGCCCCGGTCACCGGCCCGGACGTCGCCACGGCGTGACCGCACGTTGCGTGGCTTGCCCCGGGTTGCGCGGACGTGCCGGGCTTGCCCCGAGTGGTCCACACCGCAGGGCCGCCGGGTTGCCGCCCCGCGGCCCGGGCCCGTAGATTGTCCGCCGGCGCCCGCACCAGCCGGCCAGACCGGGCCGGCTCGGACGCCACGCTGAGTCTGGACACGAGCCGGGGGTCGCTCGACGTCCGGAGCCGGGGAACCACGTTCCTGGGGTTAATCGCGTGCTCGACCGTCACCGACCGGTGCGGGAGGCTCGCGTAGGGTTCTTTGCCGCCCGCACCCGTCAGCTAACCCGGTAGGCGTCGAGACAAAGAGGAGACCGTCCGCTCGTGAACGACGGCCGGAAGCGCCTTGCGCGTGTGCTCGCAACCCTGTCCATCACCGCCGTCGGCGGTTCCCTGCTGGTGGCCGCACCGAGCACCGCGGCTCCCGACATCCCCGACGTGCAGGCGCGGGTCGACACCCTGTACCACCAGGCCGAGCAGGCCTCCGAGCACGTCAACGCGGCGCGGATCCGCCTGGTGCGGGCCGACCGCCGCCTGCACCGGCTGCAGACGGCCGTGGACCGGGAGCGCGCCAAGGTGGCGACCGTGCGGCGCGAGGTGGCCTCTGCCGTCGTCGCGCAGTACCAGGGTCAGGCACTGACCTCGACCAGCCAGCTGCTGCTCGCGCCCGACCCGGACTCGTTCCTGAGCCAGCTCTCGACGGTCTCGCAGTTCAACGACCAGCAGGCGGAGCTGATGGCCTCGTTCGCCGCGACCGCCCGCGACCTCCAGGGCCGGGAGCAGGAGGCCCGCGGCCAGCGCACCCGGATCGCCCGCACCAAGGCGCGGCTGGTCCGCGACAAGGCTCGGATCGA
>JAICLD010000067.1 GCA_025927595.1 Nocardioidaceae bacterium
CCGACCCGGCACCTGGACGCCTTCGAGTACCTCCAGCGGGAGAACGCGCACTTCACGATCCACGCCGGCGAGGCCTTCGGGCTGCCGTCGATCTGGCAGGCGATCCAGTGGTGCGGCGCCGACCGGCTCGGCCACGGCGTGCGGATCATCGACGACGTGACTGTGGACGGCGACGGCGTTCCGCACCTCGGCCTGCTGTCCTCGTACGTCCGCGACAAGCGGATCCCGCTGGAGATGTGTCCGACGTCCAACGTGCAGACCGGCGCGGTCGCGGCGATCGAGGAGCACCCGATCGGGCTGCTGGCGCGGCTGCGGTTCCGCGTGACGGTGAACACCGACAACCGGCTGATGAGCGGGACCTCGATGAGCCGGGAGATGACCAGGCTGGTCGACGCGTTCGGCTACGGCATGGACGACCTGCGCTGGTTCACGCTCAACGCGATGAAGTCGGCCTTCCTGCCCTTCGACGAGCGGCTGCGGATGATCGACGAGCAGATCAAGCCGGCCTACGCCGTGCTCGGCGCGGTCAGCTGAGCGGTCGCGGTCACCGGCCCGCCGACAGCTCGGCGAGGTCCTCCTCGGAGAGCCGCAGGTCGCCGGCCGCGAGGTTCTGCTCCAGGTGCGCCACCCGGGACGTGCCCGGGATCAGCAGCACGTTGTCGCGATGGGCGAGCAGCCATGCCAGTCCGACCTGCGCCGCGGTCGCGTCGAGACGCTCGGCGACGGTGCGCACGGCCGGGTCGTCGGTCACCTTGGGCATCCCGGGGAAGGCCGACCCGAGGGGGAAGAACGGCACGTAGGGGATCCCGGCGTCCGCGCACCGGTCGAGCACCGGGGTGTCGTGCTGGTCGACGAGGCTGAACGCGTTCTGCACGCAGACCAGCCCGGCCAGCTCGATGGCGGTCTCCACCTGCTCCAGGGAGGCGTTCGAGATGCCGACCCCGGCGATCTTCCCCTCCTCGCGCAGCGCCACCATCTCGCCGAGCTGGTCCTCCAGCGGGACGGACTGCGCCGGGTCGTCGGAGGGATGGTCCAGCAGCCTCAGGTTGACGGCGCCGAGCCGCTCGACGCCGAGGGAGCGCAGGTTGTCCTCCACACCGGCGCGCAGCTGCTCCGGCCGCTGCGCCGCGGGCCAGCCGCCCTTCTCGTCGCGGACCGCGCCGACCTTGGAGACCAGCACCAGGCCCTCGGGGTAGGGGTGCAGCGCCTCGTGGATGAGCTCGTTGGCGATGTCGGGGCCGTAGTACTGCGCGGTGTCGATGTGGTCCACGCCCAGCTCGACGGCACGCCGCAGGACGGCGACCGCCTCGTCGCGGTCGCGCGGCGGTCCCATGACGCCCGGGCCCGGGAGCTGCATGGCGCCGAACCCGATCCGGTGGACCGGACGGCCGGCCAGGAGGTAGGTGTCCATGCTGCCGACGCTAGCCGGTGGGTGCGTGCGGACAGGAGACCAGCCCCGGGAGCGGGCGGCGGCCGGGCGTGGCACCGCTCGTGCCTTCCCGAGTCTCCTGTCCGACGGTGCCTGTGGACGGCGGTTCGCGGCGACGGCGTCCGGCCGCCAGGCTTCCGGGGTGGAGGTCGTGGAGGCGCTGACCCGCCTCGGCGGGGTGGCGGAGGCCCCCCGGCTGCTGTCGCTGACCTCGCGCAAGCGCGTGGCGACCGCCATCCGTCGGGGCGAGGTGCTGCGCGACGCGCGTGGCCGCTACGCCCTGCCCACCGCGGACGAGGCCCGGCGCGCGGCCGGCCGGCTCAGCGGCGTCGTCTCCGGCGCGAGCGCAGCGGCCCACCACGGCTGGGAGCTGAAGGCACCGCCGCCGCTGCCCCATGTCACGGTGCCGGCCAAGCGCCGGGTCGGTCCCGACCGGCGCCGCGGGGTGGTGCTGCGCTGGCGGGACCTCGACCCCGACGACGTCTGCGACGGCGTCCTCCGGCCCGCGGCCACCTTCGTGGACTGCGCCGAGACGCTGCCGTTCGACGAGGCGCTCGCCGTCGCCGACTCGGCGCTGCGGCACGGCGGCCTCACGCCGGCGCGGCTGGAGACCCTGGCCGAGCAGGCGCCCACCCGATCCCGGGGGCGCTGCCGTCGGGTGGCCCGGGAGGCGAGCGGCCTCGCCGCGAACCCGTTCGAGTCGGTGCTGCGGGCGATCGCGCTGGACGTGACGGGCCTGGACCTGGTGCCTCAGGTCGTCATCGAGGAGCGCGGCTGGACCGGCCGCCCCGACCTCGTCGACGTGGAGCGCCGGGTGGTGGTCGAGGCCGACTCGTTCGAGTTCCACGGGCACCGGGCGGCGCTGCGGCGCGACTGCGAGCGCTACAACGCGCTGGTCGTGCGCGGCTGGACCGTGCTCCGGTTCTCCTGGGAGCACGTGATGTTCGACGCCGGCTACGTGCGGCGGTCGCTGACGGCGCTGGCCGGCGCCGTCGGACAGGAGACTCCACCTCGGCTGCGCACCATGCAGGCGTGAGGCCTGGGTGCGCCGCCCCGAGTCACCTGTCCGAGGGCCCCATGACTTGCTCAGACGCCGACGGGGTGCCACACCGTCTTGGTCTCCAGGAACCGCGTCATGCGGTCCAGGCCGGGTCCGGTCGTCCAGTCCGGCTCGGCGTCCGGCGGCCGGAGCACGCGCTTGAGGTTCTCCGCGGCGAGCTGCTCCAGCCGGGTGGCCTCCTCGGGGTCGCCTGCCAGGCCGGTCAGGTCGACCGCGTTGACGTCCATGTGGGAGGCCAGCGTCGGGGCGGTGTCGGCGAGGCTGCCCGTCAGCAGGTTGACGACGCCTCCCGGGACGTCGGAGGTGGCCAGCACCTCCGCGAGCGTCACCGCCGGAAGGGGGCGGTCGGCGGACGCCGCGACCACCGCGGTGTTCCCGGTCACCACCACCGGCGCGAGGACCGAGACCAGCCCCAACAGTGAGGAGCCCTGTGGGGCGAGGACCGCGACGACTCCGGTCGGCTCGGGCACGGAGAAGGTGAAGTACGGCCCGGCGACAGGGTTCGTCCCGCCGACGACCTGGGCCAGCTTGTCGGCCCAGCCGGCGTACCAGACCAGCCGGTCCACGGCCGCGTCCACGGCCGTCTCCGCCTGGCGGCGGCTCAGCCCCTCGCCGTGCTGGACCTCCTCGGCGAGCTGGGCGCGGCGGCCCTCGAGCACCTCGGCGACGCGGTACACCACCTGGCCCCGGTTGTACGGCGTCCGGGTGGACCAGCCCGGGAAGGCCTTGCGGGCCGCCTGCACGGCGTCGCGGGCGTCCTTGCGCGAGGCGTGCGCCGCGTTGGCCAGGAACCGGCCCTTCGCGTCGTGGACCGGGTAGGAGCGGCCGGACTCCGAGCGGGGGAACGCACCGCCGACGTACAGCTTGTAGGTCTTGCGGACGTCGAGGCGCCCGGTCTCCGGCGGGGTCATCGCAGGTAGGCCTCCAGACCGTGCCGGCCGCCCTCGCGGCCGTAGCCCGACTCCTGGTAGCCGCCGAAGGGGCTGGTCGGGTCGAACTGGTTGAACGTGTTGGCCCACACCACGCCCGCGCGGAGCCGGTCGACGACCCACAGGATGCGGGAGCCCTTGTCGGACCAGATCCCGGCGGACAGGCCGTAGGGCGTGTTGTTGGCCTTCTCGACGGCCTCGGCGGGGGTGCGGAAGGTCAGCACCGAGAGCACCGGGCCGAAGATCTCCTCGCGGGCGATCCGGTGCGCCTGGGAGACGCCGGTGAAGACGGTCGGGGGGAACCAGTAGCCGTGCGCGGGCAGCGTGCAGGACGGTGACCACCGCTCGGCGCCCTCGGCCTCGCCGACCTCCGAGAGCTCCCGGATCCGGGCGAGCTGGGTCGCGGAGTTGATCGCGCCGACGTCGGTGTTCTTGTCCAGCGGGTCACCCACCCGCAGGGTGCCCATGCGGCGCTTCAGCCGGGCCAGGACGTCCTCGGCGACCGACTCCTGCACCAGCAGCCGGGAGCCGGCGCAGCAGACGTGGCCCTGGTTGAAGAAGATGCCGTTGACCACGCCCTCGACGGCCTGGTCGACCGGGGCGTCGTCGAAGACGATGTTCGCGGCCTTGCCGCCGAGCTCCAGGGTGACCCGCTTGCGGGTCCCGGCGACCGTCCGGGCGATCTGGCGGCCCACCTCGGTGGAGCCGGTGAACGCGACCTTGTCGACGTCGGGATGGGCGACGACGGCTCGGCCGGTCTCGCCCGCCCCGGTGACGATGTTGACCACGCCGGGCGGCAGGTCGGCCTGCCGGCAGATCTCCGCGAACAGCAGCGCGGTCAGCGGAGTCGTCTCGGCCGGCTTCAGCACGACGGTGTTGCCGCAGGCGAGCGCGGGGGCGACCTTCCAAGACAGCATCAGCAGCGGGAAGTTCCACGGGATCACCTGCCCGGCGACGCCGAGCGGCTGCGGTGCGGCCCCGAACCCCGCGTGCTCGAGCTTGTCGGCCCAGCCGGCGTAGTAGAAGAACCACTGGGCGGCCAGGGGGACGTCGACGTCGCGGGACTCCCGGATCGGCTTCCCGTTGTCGAGGGACTCCAGCACGGCGAGCTCGCGGCTGCGCTCCTGGAGGATCCGGGCGATCCGGAAGAGGTACTTGGCGCGCTCGCGGCCCGGCATCCGCGACCAGACGCGGGTCTGCGCCCGGCGCGCGGCCGCGACCGCCAGGTCCACGTCCTCGGCCGTGCCCTCGGCGACCTCGGCCAGCACCTCCTCGGTCGCCGGGTTCACGGTCTTGAACGAGCCGCCGCCGACCGCGTCGACGAACCGCCCGTCGACGAACAGCCCGTACGACGACCGGAGGTCGACGACCGCGCGGGACTCGGGCGCGGGCGCGTAGGCGAAGACCTCGGCCGGGCCGGGCCGGGTCGGGACGGGGGCGTCCTCGGGCTGGGTCACGGCGATCAGTCCAGGGTGACGTAGTCGGGGCCGGTGTAGCGGCCGGTGGCCATCTTGGTGCGCTGCATCAGCAGGTCGTTGAGCAGGCTCGAGGCGCCGAACCGGAACAGGTCCGGGTCGAGCCAGTCGGGCCCGGCGACCTCGTTGACCATCACGAGGTACTTCAGGGCGTCCTTGGAGGTGCGGATCCCGCCGGCCGGCTTGACGCCCACGGTCGCGCCGGTGGCGTCGCGGAAGTCACGCACCGCCTCGACCATCACCATCGTGACCGGCAGCGTGGCGGCCGGCTGCACCTTGCCGGTGGAGGTCTTGATGAAGTCGGCACCGGCCAGCATCGCCAGCCAGGAGGCGCGCCGGACGTTGTCGTAGGTGGCGAGCTCACCGGTCTCCAGGATGACCTTGAGGTGCGCGCGCGACCCGTCGGGACGCGCGCAGGCCTCGCGGACGGCCACGACCTCCTCGAGCACCCGCAGGTAGCGCCCGGAGAGGAAGGCGCCGCGGTCGATCACCATGTCGACCTCGTCGGCGCCGTCGGCCACGGCGTGCCGCACGTCGGCGAGCTTCACGTCGAGGGCGGCCCGGCCGGACGGGAACGCGGTCGCCACCGACGCGACGTGCACGCCGCTGTCGCCGAGCGCCTGCCTCGCGGTCGCGACCAGGTCGGGGTAGACGCAGACCGCGGCCGTCTCCGGGCAGCCGGGGTCGAGCGGGTCGGGGCGCATGGCCTTGGCGCACAGGGCACGGACCTTGCCGGGGGTGTCCTGGCCCTCGAGCGTGGTGAGGTCGACCATCCGGATCGCCAGGTCCAGCCCGAACGCCTTGGCGGTGGTCTTGATGGAGCGGGTGCCCAGGGTCGCGGCGCGGGCCTCGGCCCCCACCTGGTCCACGCCGGGCAGGCCGTGCAGGAAGCGCCGCAGCGTGGCGTCGGAGCTCGTGGCGTCGTCCAGCCGCGCCGGCAGCGGGGTCGTCGGGGCCACGGTCTGCGTCACGGCGTCAGCATAGGTGGGTCGCGAGGTGGCCACCGAACCCGCCGGTCCCGCGGCACAATTCCTTGTCATGGACCGCATCCTCCGCCACGACCGCGACGACGAGCCGGTCGAGCGCTTCGCGCCCACCACCGGGCTGGTCGTCGGCTGGACCGGGATCCTGGTCGCGGTGGTCGTCATCGGCTGGGTGCTGCTGCGAGCGCACTCGGCCGCCGGCCTGCGGGTCGCGCTGGCCGCGGCGTTCGCGGCCGTGCTGGTGTGGGTCACCCAGATGCGGCCCCGGGTGACGGCCTACCGCCGGCACCTGCTCATGCGCGGGAGCCTCCGCGACGTCGCCGTGCCGTACCTGGCCGTCGAGCAGGTGACGATGGGCCAGACCCTGAACGTCTGGGCGGGCGGGCGTCGCTACGTGTGCGTGGGGATCGGCAAGTCCCTCGGGTACGACGTGCGGCAGCGGATGCGCGCCCACAACACGGGCGGCGTGCTCGGCACCAACCGGGTGATCGACCCGAGCGGCTTCGGGGAGTTCGCCCCGCGCGCCCCGGACATCAGCTACCAGTCCTTCGTGCTGAACCGCATCGACGACCTCGTCAAGGCGGCCCGTTCCGGGCGCCGCGCGGACCAGCCGCCCTCCCCGGAGGAGACGGCCGTGCGCCCGTCGTACGCCGTGCCGGAGGTGGTGGGGCTGGTCGTCACGGGAGCCGCGCTCCTGCTGAGCCTGCTGTTGTGACTACAGCCCGAGCGCCTCGCCGACGTCGTGGCGGATCGCGTCGAGGCGCCCTGCGGCGGCGATCCGGGCCGCGGCGACCCCGTCCTGCTCACCGGCGTCCACGGCGGTCACGACCTCGAGGTAGCACTTGACCTTGGGCTCCGTGCCGGAGGGGCGGACCACGACCCGGGCACCCTCCGCGAGCCGGAACCGCAGCCCCTCGGTCGGCGGCAGCCCGTCCACCCCCGCGCTGAGGTCGTCGACCGCGGTCACGGCCAGGCCGCCCAGCGCCCGGGGAGGCGCCGCCCGGAGCCGGTCCATCGCCGCGGCGACCCGGCGCGGGTCGTCCACGCGCACCGAGAGCTGGTCGGTGGCGTGGACGCCGTGCTCACGCGCGATGTCGTCGAGCCGGTCGGTCAGCGACCGTCCCTCGGCGCGGAGCCGGGCCGCGAGGTCGGCCACGAGCAGCAGCGCCGACACGCCGTCCTTGTCGCGGACCAGGCGCGGCGCGACGCAGTAGCCGAGCGCCTCCTCGTAGCCGAACGCGAGCCCCTCCACGCGGCCGATCCACTTGAAGCCGGTCAGCGTCTGCGCGTGCGGGCGCCCGTGGGCGGCGGCGAGCACGCCGAGCAGCGAGGAGGAGACGATCGAGCTCGCGTAGACCCCGGGGACGCCGGAGCGCAGCAGCCGGTCCCCGAGCAGGGCGCCCACCTCGTCCCCGCTCAGCATCCGCCAGCCGTGCGACCCGGGCACCGCGACCGCGCACCGGTCCGCGTCCGGGTCGTTGGCCAGCACCACGTCGGCGTCCACCTCGGCCGCCAGCCGCATGGCGAGGTCCATCGCGCCGGGCTCCTCCGGGTTGGGGAACGCCACGGTGGGGAAGTCCGGGTCCGGCTCGGCCTGCGCCGGTGTGACGTGCGCGGCCGGGAAGCCCGCCCGTTCGAGGACCCGGGCGACGGTGTCCCCGCCGACGCCGTGCAGCGGCGTGTAGACGGCGCTCAGCCGACGTGGACCGGGGCCCACGAGGCCGGCGACGGCGTCCAGGTAGCGCTCGAGGACCTCCTCGCCGAGGCGCTCCCACCCGTCGCCGCGCGGAACGTCCGCCAAGGGGCCCACGGCGTCGATGCGCGCGGCGATCTGCGCGTCGGCGGGTGGCACGATCTGGCAGCCGTCGCCCAGGTAGACCTTGTAGCCGTTGTCCTGCGGGGGGTTGTGGGAGGCGGTCACCATCACGCCGGCGACGCAGCCCAGGGCCCGGATCGCGTAGGCGAGCACCGGCGTGGGCAGCGGCCGGGGCAGCACCAGCGCGTGCAGCCCCGCGCCCTCGACCACCGCGGCGGTGTCCTCGGCGAACACGTCCGACATCCGCCGGGCGTCGTACCCCACCACGACGGTGTCGCCGCGGCCGGCGCCGGCGTCGCGCAGGTACGACGCCAGGCCGGCCGCCGCCCGCTGCACGACGACCCGGTTCATCCGCCGGGGGCCGGCGCCGAGCGCGCCGCGCAGGCCGGCGGTGCCGAACTCCAGGCGGCCGTCGAAGCGGTCCGCCAGGTCCGCCGCCTCGTGGCCTTCGGGGTCCCGCTCGGCGGCCGCGACGAGCGCCTCGAGCTCGGCGCGGGTCCGCTCGTCGGGGTCCTCGGCCGCCCACGCGCGGGCGGCGTCCAGCAGCGCGGTCACGCCCCCACCGCCCGGTCCAGCGCGGGCCGCACGAACGCCTCGGTGACGTGGGGGCCGCCGACGTGCGCGGCCTCGGTCTCGTCGCGCGCGGGGTCGGCAGCGACCCGCCCGGCGAAGCGCTCCGCGTCGTCCTCGGGGACGTAGCCCAGGGCCCTGCCCGGCTCGAGGTCCCACCAGCCACGGGTGTTGGCGGAGATGCCGTGGAGCACGGCGAATCCGGGGTCGGGGGCGGTCAGGCACGCGTCGAACATCCGCACCGCGTCGTCGTGGGACAGCCAGGTCGACAGGGCGCGGACGCTCTCCGGCTGGGGCAGGAAGCTGCCGATCCGGGTCGCCACCGCGTCGATCGCGTACCGGTCGACGTACAGGCTCAGCAGCGCCTCGGCCGCCACCTTGGCCACGCCGTAGAACGTGTCGGGGCGGGGACGCGCGGCGAGCTCGAGCAGGTCGCGGCGCGGCGTCCGGCCGACGGCGTGGTTGCTGCTCGCGTAGACGATGCGGGGGACGCCGTGGCGCACCATCGCGTCGAGCAGCGCAGCCGTGGTGAGCACGTGCGACTCCAGGGCCTCGGGCAGCGAGCTCTCGGTGGGGCGTCCCGCCAGGTGCAGCACCGCGTCGAGGCCGCCGCCGCGGACCAGCTCCGCGAAGACCGCCTCGACCGCGTCGGGGTCCGCGCAGTCGGCCGTGAACCAGCGACCGGTGAAGCCCTCGGGCTCGGGGACCCGGTCGAGGCCGGAGACGGTGTGGCCGCGGTCGAGGAGCCCCGGGCAGGCCACCGTGCCGATGCTCCCGGCGGCGCCGGTGACGAGTACGTGCATGCGGTGCAGGCTAGTGCCTGCCCTGCTCGGCGACCCGTCAGAGGCGGGGCACCACGCGGCCCAGCAGACGGCCCATGCGGGCGGCCGCGTCCCGGCCCGCGGCCAGCACCTCCTCGTGGTCCAGCGGCTGCCCGCTGATGCCGGCGGCGAGGTTGGTGACGAGCGAGATGCCGAGCACCTCCAGGCCGGCCTCGCGGGCGGCGATCGCCTCGAGCGTCGTGGACATCCCGACGAGGTCGCCGCCGATGGCACGGACCATGCGGATCTCGGCGGGCGTCTCGTAGTGGGGGCCGGGGAGCTGGACGTAGACGCCCTCGTCGAGGCCCGGCTCGGCCTCCCGGCACAGGTCCCGCAGGCGGCGGCTGTAGAGGTCGGTGAGGTCGACGAACGTGGCGCCGACGAGCGGGGAGCGGCCGGTGAGGTTGACGTGGTCGCTGATCAGCACGGGGGTGCCGGGCTCCCAGGACTCCCGCAGGCCGCCGCAGCCGTTGGTCAGCACGACGACCCGGCAGCCGGCCGCCGCCGCGGTGCGCACGCCGTGCACCACCGGTGCGACCCCCCGCCCCTCGTACAGGTGGGTCCGGCCCAGGAAGACCAGCAGCCTCCGGTCGTCGGCGACCACGGAGCGGACCCGCCCGGCGTGGCCGGGGACGGTGGAGGCCGTGAAGCCGGGGAGGTCGGCCAGGCTGAGGTCCGCGGCCACCTCGCCGAGGGCGTCCGCGGCCGGCAGCCAGCCCGACCCGAGCACCAGGGCGACGTCGTGGCGGTCGACGCCGGTGCGCTCACGGAGCGCCTCGGCGGCCAGTGCGGCGAGGGCGGTCGGGTCGTCGGCGTCGTCGGTCACGCGCGGCACCCTACCGGCGTACGACGGCCGGGGTCAGAGTCCGACGGAGCGGCACGGCCGGGCCCGCAGGGCGGCCACGTAGTCCTGGGGCGCGTCGGCGGCCTCGGCCGCCTCGGCGAGGATGCCGAGGTAGCCGGCAGAGGGCAGGCCGCCCTCGAAGGCGTCGAGCACGTACACCCACGCGAGCAGCTCGCCGACGAGCGTGTGGACGCGCACCTTCATCCGCCGGTAGAGCCCGGTGTCGGCGCTCTCGAGGCTGTCCAGGTGCACCGAGTCCTCGTCCGTCACGTCGTACACGGCGACGAAGACCTGCTCCAGCGGGTCCTCGACGATCGTCGCGAGGGCGCCGTCCCAGCCGTGGTCCTCGCCGCCGAAGGTCAGCCGCCAGCCGACCAGCCAGCCGGTCCCGCGCAGCGGGGAGTGCGGGCACCGAGCGCCCATCCGGGCCGGGTCCATGTTCGACCCGAAGGCGGCGTACAGCGTCACGGCCGCAGCCTAGTCGCCCGCGGACGCCCCTTCTTTGCGAGGATGGCCGGGTGAATCGTGTGGTGGTGGTCGGAGGCGGGCCCGGCGGGTACGAGGCGGCACTGGTCGCGGCACAGCTGGGCGCGGACGTCACGGTGGTCGACACCGACGGCGTCGGCGGGTCGGCGGTGCTCACCGACTGCGTGCCGAGCAAGACCCTGATCGCCACCGCCGAGCTGCTCACCGACCTCGAGGAGGCGGCCGAGCTCGGGATCCGGCTGGCCGGCGGCGCCGGCACCCCCCGCGCGGACCTGCACCGGGTCAACGAGCGCGTCAAGCGGCTCGCGCTCGCACAGTCCTCCGACATCGAGAGCCGGCTCGTCGGCGAGGGCGTCCGGGTGCTGCGGGGTCGGGGCCGCCTGGACTCCTCGGACGGGACCGGGCGGGCCGTGCTGCGGGTGGTCGCCACCGGTGCCGACGGCACCGAGGAGACGCTCGAGGCCGAGGCGGTGCTGCTCGCCACCGGGGCGTCACCGCGGACGCTGCCGACCGCGCAGCCGGACGGGGAGCGGATCCTCACCTGGGAGCAGGTCTACGACCTGCGCGAGGTCCCCGAGAAGCTGGTCGTGGTCGGCTCCGGCGTGACCGGCGCCGAGTTCGCCAGCGCCTACAACGCGCTGGACGTCGACGTCACGCTGGTCTCCAGCCGGGACCGGGTGCTGCCCGGCGAGGACGCCGACGCGGCGCGGGTCCTGGAGGAGGTCTTCGAGCGCCGCGGGATGACCGTGCTCGGGCGGTCCCGGATGCAGTCGGTCGAGCGGCGCGGCGACACCGTCGTGGTGACGCTGACCGACGGCCGCACCGTCGAGGGGTCCCACTGCCTGCTGGCGCTCGGCTCGGTCCCGAACACCGACGGGATCGGGCTGGAGGAGGCCGGCGTCGCCCTCGGCAAGGGCGGCTTCGTCGACGTGGACCGGGTCTCGAGGACCTCCGCGCGGGGCGTGTACGCCGCCGGCGACTGCACCGGCGTGCTGATGCTCGCCTCGGTCGCGGCGATGCAGGGCCGGATCGCGATGTGGCACTTCCTCGGCGACGCCGTGGCCCCGATCGACCTGCGCACGGTCTCGTCCAACGTCTTCACCGCCCCCGAGATCGCCACCGTCGGGTGGACCCAGTCCGCCGTCGACGCCGGCGAGGTCGACGCCGAGTGCCAGATGCTGCCGCTGGCCGGGAACGCCCGGGCCAAGATGCAGGGCGTGCGGGACGGGTTCGTCAAGCTGTTCGCCCGGCCGGGCACCGGCATCCTCGTGGGCGGGGTCGTCGTCGGACCCCGCGCCTCGGAGCTGATCTTCCCGGTCTCGATCGCGGTCTCGATGTCGATGACCGTGGACCAGCTGGCGCACGCGTTCACGGTGTACCCGTCCATGAGCGGCTCCGTCGCCGAGGCGGCTCGGCGGCTGCACCGGGTCCAGCCGTAGGGCGGGCGCGTCGGTTTACCAGGGGCCCCTGGTAAACCGGCACACCCCTGCCGTTGCAACAGCAGGGGTGTGCCAGTTCTGTCAGGGACGTGAGGGTACGGCGTCCGGGTCAGATGTCGAAGCCGCCGAAGTCGCCGCCGCCGAAGTCGAACCCGCCGTCACCGCCGCCGCCGAGGTCGAACCCGCCGCCGTCGCCCCAGCCGCCGCCGCCGTCCCCGCCGCCGCCGGAGTCACCCCAGCCGCTGCCCGCGTCGTCGTAGCCGCCCCCGTCGCCGCCGTCGCCGCCGTCGCCCCCGTCGCCGCCGTCGCCGCCGTCGCCCCCGTCGCCGGAGTCGCCGGAGTCGCCGCCGTCGTAGCCGTCACCGTCGGCTCCGTCCCACGCGTCCCCACCCATCCACCCGGGGGAGAGCATCCCGAGCAGGAGGAACGACGGGAGCAGCCCCGAGCCGAGATAGCCGCCGAAGTAGCCGGACGCCCACGGCGTGTAGGCCGGACCCGCCTGCCAGTAGGGCACGCGGCCGACGCCCTGGGGGACGGTCCGCACATCCGGCTCGGCGCCCTGGGCGAGCCGGTCCTGGTCGGCGGCGCAGACGGGGATCCGCCGGGTCCGGCCACCGGGCGGCGCCCACTCGGCGTCATCGACGGACGGGCCGTGCGCGGGGTTGAAGAAGCACGGCGGCCGGCGCGCCGGCAGCGGCCGGCCGGCGACCCGGGCGCGGACGCACGCCACCGCATAGCGCCCGTCCTCCAGCGCCTCCGTCACGTGCCGGAGCTCCTCGGCGCGGGAGGCCCGGCCCAACGACTCCTTCGCGGCCTCGTAGGAGTCCAGCGCCCGCTGGTAGTCCTGCCGGGTCGCCTCGTCCAGGGTCTCGACGAGCATGTCGGTGTCGAGTCGGCGCAGCTCCTCCCCGAAGCGCGTCACGTCCTCGTCGGCCACGGAGCGGACCGCGGCCAGGTCCTCGACGCGGCGCTGCTCGAGCGCCCGGCGCTCCTGGGCCCGCGTCCGCGCCCGCACCACGAGGACCACGACCACGACGACGGCGATGACGACCCAGAACTCCATGCCCAGACGGTACGGGGCGCGGCAGCGCGCGCGGTAACTACAGGGGTGTTGTTCGGGAACGGCCGGGACAGGGACGCCACAGCCGTGCTGTCCTGTCCCAGTCGCCCCCCTGATCACCTTCGTCACCCGGGTGCCGAGATCCGCCGCCGGCACCGGAGAGGAACGCATGCGCGCCCGTCGTACGCTGTGGGCCGCCGCGGCGGTCGCCGCGGCCGCCCTCCTGGTCCCCGCCCTCACCGACGGCGCCGCGTCGGCCGACGGGGTGGGGGTCGACCAGTCCTACCCGGTTCCCGCGAGCGGCGTCCTCACCCTGACCGGTCACGGCTACGGGCACGGGCACGGGATGTCGCAGTACGGCGCGTACGGCGCGGCGCGGCGTGGCCTCGACCACCGGCAGATCCTCGACTTCTACTACCCGGGCACGTCGTGGGGCCACGACAACCGCCCGGTGCGGGTGCTGGTCACCGAGGACACCACGCGCGACCTCGTGGTGAGCCCCGCCGCCGGGCTCCGCGTGCGGGACATGAAGGCCCACGTGGTCTACCGCCTCCCCGCCGTCCCCGG
>JAICLD010000032.1 GCA_025927595.1 Nocardioidaceae bacterium
CCCGGGTCCCGCTGCCGGCCCGGCTCGCCTCGGTCGCGGCGGCCGGCTCGGGACGGACCGAGCTCGGCGTCCTGCTGGACCACCTCTCCGACCACTCGCACGGACTGCCGACGCAGCGACTGCCCGACGGCGGTCTGGTGGCCGTGCTGCCGGAGGCGGGCCCGGTGCCTCCGGACGGTGTCCGCAGGGTGCGCGACGTCGACCGGGTGCTGCGGTCCCGGGTGACGTCCGTGCACGGGGGGTCCCGGAGCGAGGTCACCGGCGCCGCGTTCGTCACCTACGACCCTCCGGTGGTGCCGGAGCTCGAGGTCCGCGACCCGCGCGGGCGGCTGGTCCCCACCGGCCCCGTCGAGCCGGTCGTCGACCCGGACCTCGAGGAGTGGGCGGCCCGCGGCCACGAGGACCGCGCCGGCTGCGGCTTCCGCGCCGCGCTGCCGGACGGGAGCGCCGTCGACGAGACGCCCGGCGCCTGGACGGTCACGGTGCGCGTGGCCGGCCACGAGGCCGTTCACCGGGTCGAGCCGGGTGCCGCTCGCTCCCCGGCGGCGGACGTGCTCGTCACCGGCGTGCAGGTGGACGGCGACGACGTGGTGCTGTGCCTAGAGGGTCCGTCCGCGGCCCGGGTCGCCGGTGCGCGGCTCGCGGGAGGCAAGGCCACCGTGGCGTCCACCCGGACGGCGCCGCCCTCAGGCCCGTGGCCGGCCGAGGTCCGGCTCGGGCTGCGCCACGACCTGTTCGGCGAGCCGGCGCTGCTGCCGGCGGGACGGTACGACCTGGAGCTGCACGCCTCCGGCGGGTCCGCGGGCGGCCTCCTGGAGGCAGCCACCGCCCCGGGCGCCGGGCCTCGCGAGACGCTCACGGACCGGCTCCGGGTGGCTCTCGCCCCGGCGGGTGCGGGGGACCGGCCGCGGCTGCTCGTCGGCGCACCCCTGGACGCCGCGACCCGCAGCGTCCGGGGCCAGCGCCGGCTGCTCGACGCGACGTACGCACCGGCCCGCCGACGGTCGCGAGAGGGCCGGACCGTGCTCGTGGAGTCCTTCCGGGGCCGCTCCGCCGGCGACAACCCCGGGGCGGTGGCCCGGGCGCTGCTCGCGCGGGACCGCGACGGCGGCCTGGGGCTCGACGTCGCCGTGGTCGTCGACGACCCGAGCGTGACGGTGCCCGCGGGCGCCCGGGCGGTGGTGCGGCGCAGCCCCGGCTGGTACGACGCGATGGGAGGCGCCGCGGCCTATGTCAGCAACGCCGGCGCGCCGTACTGGTTCGAGAAGGCGGAGGGGCAGCTGCACGTGCAGACCTGGCACGGCACGCCCCTGAAGCGGATCGGTGAGGACCGCGGTCCGGGCGACTTCGACACCTGGCGGCACCGGCGGCACCTGGCAGCGCAGGCCGCCGGTTGGGACGTCATGGTCTCCAGCGGGCCGTTCGTCTCCGGTGTCTACCGCGGCGCCTTCGGGTTCACCGGGCCGGTGCTCGAGGTGGGCTACCCGCGCAACGACGTGCTGCTGGACGCCGGTGCGGGGGAGCGACGGACGGCGGTCCGCGGCCGCCTCGGCCTGGGGCCGGACCGACGGGTCGTGCTCTACGCGCCCACCTGGCGGGACCACCTCGGCGTCCGCGACGCCAAGCCGCTGTTCCTCGACGCCGAGCGGCTGGTCGCCGCTCTGCCGGAGGCGGTGGTGCTGCTGCGCGGCCACTACAACAGCACCCGGCAGGACGACGTGTTCGTGGGCCACCCGCGGATCCGCGACGTGACTCGCTACCCCGAGATCGCCGACCTGTTCCTCGCCGCCGACGCGCTGGTCACCGACTACTCCTCGGTGATGTTCGACTTCGCCCTCACCGACCGGCCCCAGGTGCTGCTGGTCCCGGACCTCGAGCGCTACCGGGACGCGGAGCGGGGCTTCTACCTGGACCTCGACCGGCACCACCCGGGTCCGCTGGCGACCACGACGGACGAGGTCGTCGACGTGCTCGCCGGTCCCGACCGGCACGCGACTGCCCGTGCGGCGTTCCGTCGGGACTTCTGCGCGCTCGAGGACGGCACCGCGGCGGACCGGGTGGCCGACCACGTGCTCCGTCGGCTGTGAGCCTGCGCACGCCGATGCGGTCCGGCGTACGTCGCTCAACTAGGGTGTCAGGAGGCTCTCCGCCGGGAGGGCGGGCCCCGGAGCGGCCAGGCCGGACGGAAGGTGACCAGCGGTGAGCGAACCAGGTGCCGTGGGCGCCGAGCCTCGCCCCCGCCCCGTCCCGCTCCCCACGCAGAGCCTCGAACCCGAGCGGGTCGCCCTGCCCGCCGACCGGGCGGCGTTCAGCTACTCCATCGTCGTGCCGGTGTTCAACAGCGTCGAGGTCGTGGGCCGGACCGTCGACCGCATCGTCGAGGTCTTCGAGGGAGCAGGGCTGCGCTACCAGCTCGTGCTCGTCAACGACGGCAGCCGGGACGGCAGCTGGGACGTCATCGCGGACCGGGCGCGACGGAACCCGCACGTCCTCGCGGTGAACCTGCTCCAGAACTACGGCCAGCACCACGCCAACCTCGCCGGCCTGCGGGAGGCCACCGGCGACTACGTCATCACGATGGACGACGACCTGCAGAACCCGCCCGACCAGGCGCTCGTGCTGATCGACGAGGCGATGAACGGCTGGGACGTCGTGTTCGGGCGCTTCGAGCGCAAGCGCGCCGCGTTCTACCGGCGGCTCGGCAGCGGCGTGATCAGCCTGATCAACCGGCGGGTGTTCGGCCAGCCTCCGGGTCTGGCCGTCTCGAACTTCCGGATCCTCCGCCGGGACGTGGTCGAGCGGATCTGCGAGTCCCGCACCGCGCACCCGTACCTCACCGGCCAGGCGCTGATGTACTCCAGCAACCGCGCGGACGTGCTCGTCCGTCACGAGCCGCGCGCGGTGGGCAAGAGCAACTACAGCCTGTCGCGGATCCTGCGGCTGGTGTTCGCGATCCTGTTCAGCTACTCGCTCTTCCCGCTCCGCGCGGCCGCCCTCGCCGGCTTCGGCGTCGCGCTGCTCAGCTTCCTGCTCGGCGCCTTCTACCTGGTCCGGTCGTTCTTCGTGGACAGTCCGGTGGCCGGGTGGACCACGATCGCGGTGCTGCTGTCGATCTTCAACGGCGTGACGATCGCGCTGCTCTCGATGCTGGGCGAGTACGTCGTCCGCACCCTCAACGCGGTGAGCGCGCACGAGAGCTACCACGTCAAGGAGCGGGTCGGCGGATGAGCCGGCACCTCCTCGTCATCGGCGCCCAGCGGTCGGGCACGACGTACCTGCACACGCTGCTCGACGCGCACCCCCAGATCACGATGGCGCGTCCGGCCCGCCCGGAGCCGAAGGTGTTCCTCTCCGACGACGTCGTGGCTCGTGGCGCCGGCTGGTACCGCGAGACGTACTTCGCTCACGCGACGGACGAGCGGCTCCTGGGCGAGAAGAGCACGAGCTACCTGGAGTGCCCGGCCGCCGCGGACCGTGCTGCGCGGGTCCTCGGCGACGGCGTCGAGGTGGTCGCCGTGCTGCGCGACCCGGTCGCCCGCGCCGTCTCCAACTGGCGGTTCAGCAGTGACAACGGGCTCGAGACCCGGCCGCTGGCGGTCGCGCTGCGGGAGACGCTGGCCGAGCCGCGTGACTGGGACCCGGCCGCGACGTCTGTCTCGCCGTACGCGTACCTCGAGCGGGGCCGCTACGTGGACTACCTGGAGCCGTGGCTCGAGCGGTTCCCCGAAGGCCACCTGCTGCTGCTCCAGGACCTGCTCGACGACGAGGCGGCCGTCGGCCGGCTCTACGCCGGGCTGGGCGTCGACGCGACGTTCCGGCCACCGGCCGCCGGCGAGCCGGTCAACGAGAGCAGCCAGCCGACCCCTCCGCTCCCTGCGGACCTGGTCGAGGAGCTGCGCGAGTTCTTCCGAGACAGCGACGACGAGCTGGCCCGCCGGATCGGTCGCGCCCTGCCCTGGACCCCGACCCCCCTACCAGGAGTGACCCATGCCTGAGCACGCGGCGACCCCGGCGACCACGCCGGCACCGGAGCTGCCCGACATCCCGTTCAACCGGACGGCAGTCGTCGGCCGCGAGATGGACTACGTCCAGCAGGCCATCCGCAGCGGCCACCCGGCCTCGGGCGGCGCGTTCAACGCCCGCGCAGCGGCGGTCCTCGCCGAGGCCGTCGGCGCGCCGGAGGTGCTGCTGACCACGTCGTGCACCTCCGCCCTCGAGCTGTCGGCGATGCTGCTCGACCTGAAGCCCGGCGACACGGTGGTCGTGCCGTCGTTCACCTTCACCAGCACCGCGCTGGCGTTCGCCCGTCAGGGCGCCCGGCTGGTCTTCTGCGACATCGAGCCGACGACGCTGGGGCTCGACCCGCGGCACCTCGCGACGCTGCTGGACGACTCGGTGCGCGCGGTCGTGATCGTCCACTACGCGGGCGTGGCCTGCGACGTCGAGGGGATCCGGGCGGTCCTCGCGGACCGCCCCGACATCGCGCTGGTCGAGGACAACGCCCACGGGCTGTTCGGGACGTGGCGGGACGAGCCGCTCGGCAGCATCGGCCGGTTCGCCGCCCAGAGCTTCCACGAGACCAAGAACTTCGTCTGCGGCGAGGGCGGCGCGATCGTGCTCAACGACGAGGCCGACGTGGACCGGGCCCGGGTGCTCTACGACAAGGGCACGAACCGCCGGGCGTTCCTGCTGGGTCAGGTCGACAAGTACTCCTGGAAGGACACCGGCTCCTCCTTCGGCCTGGCCGACGTGCTGGCGGCGTACCTCCTCGCACAGCTCGAGCAGCGGGACGCGATCCAGGCCAAGAGGCGGGCCGTCCACGAGCGATACCACGCCGCTCTGGCGCCGTACGCCGACGACCTCGGCATCACGCTCCCCACCGTGCCTGCCGACCGTGAGTCCGCGTGGCACATGTTCTACGTGCTGCTGCGCGACCGGGAGCAGCGCAACGAGGTCCTGACGTCGATGCGACGCCAGGGTGTGCAGCCGACGTTCCACTACGTGCCGCTGCACAGCTCCGACGCCGGCCGGATGTTCGCCGCCCGGGAGACCGAGTGCCCGGTCTCGGAGGACGTGAGCGGCCGGCTGCTGCGGCTGCCGTTCTACAACGAGCTGGCCGCCGCCGACACGGACCGGGTGGTGTCGACCTTCGTGGAGTCCGTGGGCGCGGCCGCCCGCGTCTAGGCCGCCCCGATGGTCGTGCGCCAGTCCGGCTCCTCGTCGCTCCGTCAGCCGGACTACTGGTGGTACCGCAGCCGGGCGCTGCTGCTGGAGTGCGTGCTGGGCCGCTACCTCGGCGAACCGGAGGCGGCGCTCGACGTCGGCAGCGCCGACGGCCCCAGCGTCGGCTGGATGCGCGGCGCGCACCGCAGGGTCACCGTCGACCTCATCCCCGAGGGCCTGGTCCCCGGTGAGGGCGTCTGCGCGTCCGCCGAGCGGCTGCCCTTCGCCGACACCACGTTCGACGTGGTCGCCGCCTTCGACGTCGTCGAGCACTGCGAGGACGACCGACGCGCGATGACCGAGCTCGCCCGGGTGCTGCGGCCGGGCGGCCGGCTGCTGCTCTCGGTCCCGGCGTACGCCTGGGCCTGGTCCGACCACGACGTGCGGGCCGGCCACCACCGCCGCTACACGCGCCGCGACCTCGAGCGGCTGGTGAGGGCGGCCGGCCTCGACGTGGAGCGGTCGACGTACGCCTTCACCGCGGTCTTCCCGTTCTTCGTCGCCGAGCGCCTGGCCCGCAGGCTGCGGCGCCGGCTCGGCCGTCCTGCGCCCGACCGGCTGCCGTCCGTGCCGGCTCGGCTGGACCGCCTGCTGGAGGCGCTGTCGCGTGCCGAGAGCCGGGTCCTGCCGGGTCGCGACCTGCCCTTCGGGTCCTCGGTGCTGCTGGCCGCGGTGAAGCCACCTGAGGCGCGCTGACCCGGGCGGGGCGTCCGAGCAGACGTTCGATAATGGTCTAGACGGTTCGTCGGTCGTGTCGGTGGTGCCTGGTCGGATGGGGGTCATGACCGATCTGGAGGCTCCGCCGGGTACGTCGCCCGAGGCCGTCGGCGACGCGCCGGACGTCGTGCCGGAGGCCGTCCCGGACGTCGTGCCGGAGGCGATTCGGGAGGTCGTGCCGGAGGTGGCGGGGTCGCCGGTGGTGGTGCTGGAGGCGGTGACCGCGGCGGTGGCGGGGCTGGGGGACACGTGGTGGGCGGCGCGGACGCCGGGCGAGCTGGTCGGGGTGGTCACCGGCTGTGAGCGGCTGCGGTCGGTGCTGGATGCGGTCGAGCTGGCGGTGGTGGCCGAGGTCGAGGCCACCGGTGCGGCCGCGCACCTGGGATGGGCCTCGACCAAGGACTTCGTGACCGCGGTCGCGGGACAGCGGCGGGGCTACGGCCCGCGGCTGGTCCGGCTCGCGACGGCGCTGTCCACCGACCGGGCCGCGACCGGGGCGGCGCTGGCGGCCGGAGCGATCTCGCGGGCGCAGGCCCAGGTGATCACCGCGGCGGTGGACCGGCTCCCCGGGCAGCGCGGGTTGCGGGCGGCCGCCGAGGCGCTGCTGATCGAGCAGGCCGGGACCCGCGACGCCACCGAGCTGGCCGAGGCCGCCCGCACGGTGCTGGAGCGGCTGGACCCCGACGGGGTCGAACGCCGCGACGAGGCGGCGCTGGCGGCCCAGGAGCGCTCGGCGCACCTGGGCCGGTTCCTGGCGATCGTCGAGGACGGCCTGGGCGGGGTCCACCTCAAGGGCCGCGGCAGCATCGAGGACGCCGCCCACCTCAAGGCGATGCTGCTCTCCCTGTCCGCCCCCGACCCCACCGGCCGGCCCGGCGCCTGCGGCGGCACCCCCGGCACCCCCGACGGCCCCGGCCGCCCCGACGGTACCGGCGGTGCCGGTGGTGGCGGGTCGGGTCGCTCGTGTGGCACCGACGGCTGCGCCCACGACGGCCGCGACCCCCGCGAGCACGGCACCCGGATGTGGGACGCGCTCATCGAGGCGTCCCGGCTGCTGAGCAGCACCGACCTGCTCCCCACCAGCCACGGGCAGCGGCCACGGATCGGGATCACCATCGCCTACGACGCCCTCACCACCCAGCTCGGCTCGGGGATCCTCGACACCGGGGAGCGGCTCTCCGCGGCCGCGGTCCGGCGGCTGGCCTGCGACGCCGAGATCCTGCCCTACGTGCTCGGCTCCCGCTCCCAGATCCTCGACGTCGGCCGGACCAGCCGGCTGGTCACCCTCGGGATCTGGCTGGCCCTGATCGCCCGGGACCGACACTGCGCGTTCCCCGGCTGCCGCCGTCCCCCGATCGCCTGCGACGCCCACCACCTCCTCCACTGGATCCACGGCGGCCCCACCAGCCTCGACAACCTCGTCCTGGTCTGCCGGACCCACCACACCCTGCTCCACACCACCCCCTGGCAGGTCCGCCTCCACCCCCACGACCACCGACCCGAGTTCGTCCCCCCACCACACCTCGACCCCACCGGCACCCCCCGCCGACGACAACCCCTCCGCACCTGAGCCCCCCAAGCACACCCAGCACACCCGGGCCGCGGAGCTCGCGCCGGCGGGCTACCGCTCCCGCTTCTTGCGGGGCCGCTGCTGGACGTGGACCGGGCTCCCGACGAAGCCGAAGTCCTCGCGCAGGCGCCGCTCGACGTACCGCAGGTAGGAGGCCTCGAGCTGGGCGGTGGTGAACAGGACGAACGTCGGCGGTTGCGTGCTCACCTGGGTGCCGAAGAGGATCCTCGGCTGCCGACCCCCCCGCACCGGGTGCGGATGCTCGGACACCAGCCGCCCCAGGAACGTGTTGAGCTGCCCTGTCGATATCCGGGTGGACCAGCCCTCCAGGGACGCGTCCAGGGCAGGGACCAGCCGGTCGACGTGCCAGCCGGTGCGGGCGGTGATGTTGACTCGCGGGGCCCACTGCACCCGGACGAGGTCGCGGTCGATCTCCCGGTCGAGGTAGTAGCGGCGCTCCTCGTCCACGAGGTCCCACTTGTTGAACGCGATCACCAGTGCGCGCCCGGCCTCGGCGACCGCGGTGACGATCCGCAGGTCCTGCTCGGACACGGGCTGCGAGCCGTCGATCACGACGACACAGACCTCGGCTCGCTCGATGGCACCGGTGGTGCGCAGGCTGGCGTAGTACTCGTGCCCGGACGCCTCCTTGACCCGCCTGCGCACGCCGGCGGTGTCGATGAACCGCCAGGTCCGGCCACCGAGCTCCACCAGCTCGTCGACCGGATCCACGGTGGTCCCGGCGGCGTCGTCGACGACCGAGCGCTCCTGCTTCGCCAGCTTGTTCAGCAGCGAGGACTTCCCGACGTTGGGCCGGCCGACGATCGCCACGCGACGCGGGCCGCCCACCTCGCCGTACGACTCCGGCGGTGGCTCGGGAAGCGCGGCGAGGACCGCGTCCAGCATGTCACCGGACCCGCGCCCGTGCAGCGCCGAGACCGGGTACGGCTCTCCCAGCCCGAGGTTCCACAGCCCGTACGCCTCGGCCTCGGCGCGCTGGTCGTCCACCTTGTTGGCCGCCAGGACGACCGGCTTGCCGGCCCTGCGCAGGATCTTGACGACCGCCTCGTCGACGTCGGTGATCCCGACGGTGGCGTCCACGACGAACAGGACCGCGTCCGCGATCGTGACGGCGATCTCGGCCTGGGCCGCGATCCGCTCGGCCAGCCCCCTGGCATCAGGGTCCCAGCCGCCGGTGTCGACGACGGTGAACGCGCGACCGTTCCAGTTGGCGTCGTAGGACACGCGGTCCCGGGTCACGCCGGGGACGTCCTGGACCACGGCCTCGCGTCGGCCGATCATCCGGTTCACCAGGGTGGACTTGCCGACGTTGGGCCGTCCCACGACGGCGAGCACCGGCACGGTCCCGGCCGCGCGGCCGGGTCGGTCGGAGTCGGTGCTGGTGGTCATGCGTCCTCCCGGGCCTCGACGACGAGGGCGACGACACGGTCGACCACCTCGTCGAGCGTGTACGGCGTCGTGTCGAGATGATGCGCGTCGGCGGCCATGCTGAGCGGCGCGGTAGCCCGTCCTGAGTCGATGCTGTCGCGGCGGAGCAGGTCCTGCTCGGTCGCGGAGACGTCGGCGCCGGCCTGCTCGGCGGCGCGGCGCAGCGCCCGAGCGGCGGCGTCCGCGGTCAGGTACACCTTGACCGCCGCGTCCGGGGCGACCACCGTGCCGATGTCGCGTCCTTCGACGACGATGTCGCCGTCCCCGATGACGTCACGCTGCTCGCGCAGCAACCGCTCACGGACCGCGGGGACGGCGCTGACCGCGCTCACCGCGGCCGTGACCTCCGGGCCCCGGATCGGTCCGGCCACGTCGGTCCCGTCGACCGTGATCGTCGGCCGACGCGGGTCCGTGCCGGAGACGAGCAGCGGCCGGTCCACGTGCGCGGCCACGGCGCCGGCGTCGGCGGGGTCGACCCCGTGCTCGAGCATCCACCAGGTCACCGCCCGGAACATCGCCCCCGTGTCGAGGTAGCGCAGACCCAGCCTGGCGGCGACACCGCGAGACGTGCTCGACTTCCCCGACCCCGAAGGACCGTCCATCGCCACGACCACGCCCACTGCCGTCCACCTCTCGAGCTCGCCGTGCCGCGCCTGCCGGCGGCCCGACCGGCAAGCCTACCGGTGTGCGGACCACCCTCGTTCCGCGAGCGACGCGAGCAGGTGGTCGACGGACGCGGCGGCGACGGTCAGCTCCACCAGACCGGCCTCGCGGTCGGGGTCGTGGTCGATCCGCAGGTCCTCGATGTTGACGCCGATCTCGCCCGTGTGCGCGAGCAGCCGGGCCAGCTCGCCCGGGGTGTCGGGTACGACGACGTACACGATGGTCTCGGGCCGGGGGGCACCACCGTGCTTGGCCGGGATGGCGGACGTCCCGGCGCGGCCCCGGTCGAGCAGCGCGGTCACCGGTCCGCGCTCCCCCGCCGCCAGGGCGCTGAGCAGCGTGTCCACGTCGTCGCGGACGTCGTGCAGCAGCTCGGAGAGGGCACCGGTGTTGGCCGCGATGATCTGCTGCCACAGGGCAGGGTCGCCGGCCGCGATCCGGGTCACGTCCCGCACGCCCTGACCGGAGAGCACCAGATGCTCGCGCGGGGCGTCACTGAGGCGCCCCGCCACCAGCGCCGCCAGCAGGTGCGGCAGGTGCGAGGTCCGGGCCACCGCACGGTCGTGCTCCTCGGGGGTGAACCGCACCGGTGTCGCGCCGCAGGCCACGACCAGGTCCGTGACGGCCCGGACCGCAGCCGCCGACGAGGTCGCGTGCGGGGCGACCGCCCAGGGCCGGCCGTCGAAGAGGGTGGCCGAGGCGGCCAGCGGCCCCGACCTCTCCGAGCCCGCCATCGGGTGGCTGCCGACGTAGCGGCTCAGCGCGTCGGCGTCGACGAGCCCGCGGACCGCGGCCAGCGGCCCGGACTTCACGCTGCCGACGTCGGTGACCACCGCGCCGGGCTCCTCCAAGGCGGCGGCGATGCACCGCGCCAGGTGGTCGGGCGGCACCGCCACCACGACCAGGGCGGGTACGGCGTCGGGCGGCCGGGACCGGCCGGCGCCCAGCGCCGTGGCCGTCCGCACGTGCTCGGGCTGCACGTCGCAGAGGTGCACCTCGGTGCCGCCGCGGGTGAGCGCCATCCCGATGGAGGTCCCCAGCAGGCCGGCGCCGACGACCAGCACGGGCCCCGTCACCGGCCCCGTCACGGGCCCCGTCAGCGGCCCCGTCACCGGCCCCGTCACCGGCCCCGTCACCGGCATGGGGCGCTCATCCCGGCACCTCGCGGACCCGGGTCAGGTCGCGCCGCAGGGCCGCAGCCCCGTGCAGGTAGACATGGGTGACCTCGGAGCGGGCCAGCTCGGTGTCGACGTGGGCGAGCATCCGCACCACCCGCGGCATCGACCCCTCGATCTCCAGCTCGCGGGCGCAGATCAGCGGCACCTCACCGAAGCCGAGCCGGCGCGCGGCGTAGGCCGGGAACTCCGAGTGCAGGTCCGAGGTCGCGGTGAACACCACCGAGATGAAGTCGTCCACCTCCAGGGCGTTGGACCGCATCACGTCGAGCACCATCTCGGCGACCCTCTCCAGCAGGTGCTCGCGGACGTCCTCCTCCAGCTGAGTCGCGCCACGTACCGCCCGGACCGCCACGCCGCACACCCTAGCGATTCGTCCGCGGTGGCTCCGAGGGCGATCCCCCCTCGACCGCAGACGAATCGGGTGGGGAGGCAGGCGCCGAGGCGTCGGAGGCGTCGGGGGCCTCGGCGGCGTCGAGGAGGGTGCCGAGCTCGTCGCGGGTCAGCTCCCGCAGCTCGCCGCGCCGCAGGCCGGCCAGCCGCACGGGTCCGATCGCGGTGCGGGTGAGCCGGCGCACCGGGTGGCCGACCTCCGCGAGCAGCCGGCGCACGATCCGGTTGCGGCCCTCGTGGATGACCAGCTCGACGATGGACCGCTCGCCGTGCGTGGAGACCACTCTCGCCGAGGTCACCTCGACCGGGCCGTCCTCGAGCGAGACGCCTTCCCGCAGCCGGCGCAGGGTGGCCTTGGAGACCGCGCCGTCGACCTCGGCGACGTACGTCTTGTCCAGGGCGTACGACGGATGGGCGACGCGTTGCGCGAAGCCGCCGTCGTTCGTCAGCAGCAGCAGCCCGTCGGTGTCGGTGTCGAGCCGGCCGACGTGGAAGAGCCGCTCGGGGCGGTCCGCCACCAGGTCCGACAGCGTCGGGCGTCCCTCGGGGTCTGCCATGGTGGAGACCACGCCCCGGGGCTTGTTCAGCGCCAGGTACACGTGCGGACCGACGGGCGGCAGCCGCCTGCCCTCGACCCGGACCACGGCGGTCGTCGGGTCGACCTTGGTGCCCAGCCGGGTGACGACCTCGCCGTCGACCTCCACGAGCCCGCCCAGCATCAGCTCCTCGCAGCGGCGCCGACTGGCGACGCCGGACTGGGCGAGCAGCTTCTGCAGCCGCACCAGCCCCTGGGCGTCGGTCTCGATGTCCACGCGCCGCCTCAGCCTCCCTCGACCGGCGCCGGCGTCGGCGCGGGCCCCGCGACCACCTCGGCCACCTCGGCCACCGCGGCCACCTCGGCCACCTCGGCCACCTCGGCCACCTCGGCCACCTCGGCACGGTCGTCGGGGTCGTCGAGCTCGGCCATCTCGGGGAGGAACGGCGCGAGCTCGGGCAGGTCGGCCAGCGAGGTGACCCCGATGCGCTCGAGGAAGTAGCTGGTCGTGCGGTACAGGGTCGCCGAGCTCTGCGGATCCTGCCCGGCCTCCTCGACCAGGCCGCGGGTGACCAGCGTCCGCATCACCCCGTCGACGTTCACCCCGCGCACCGCCGACACCCGGGCCCGGCCGACGGGCTGGAGGTAGGCGACGACGGCCAGGGTCTCCAGCGCCGCCTGGGTCAGCCGGGCCTGCTGGCCGTCGAGGACGAACCGCTCCACGACGGGGGCGTACTCCTCGCGCGTGTAGAACCGCCAGCCTCCGGCGACGTTGCGCAGGTCGAACCCGCGGCCCTGCTCGGCGTACTCGCGCGCCAGCGACTCCAGGGCCGTCGCTACCTCGGCGGGCGGGAAGCCGGCGGCGGTGGCGAGGGTGAGGTGGTCCAGTGGCTGGTCGGCCACCAGCAGCAGCGCCTCCAGGGCGGGCCGCAGCGGGACGAGCGGCTCGACGACCGGCTCCGGCACGGTCGGGTCCGCATGCTCGGTCATCTCAGTGCTCCTCCTCCGCCGCGGGCGCCGGCGCCCCGTCGAACTCGTCGACCACGACGTCGGCGTCCCCCGCGTGCTCGCCGCCGGTCCACCGGACGCTCAGCTCGCCCAGCGGGGCCATCTGGTCGAAGGACACCATGCCCTCACGGAACAGCTCCAGCAGCGCCAGGAACCGGGCGACGGTCGTCAGCGTGTCCGGCGAGTCCGCCGACAGCGCACGGAACGTGCTGGTCCCGTGTCGCCGGAGCCGCTCGGCCACCAGGGCCGCCTGCTCCCGGACGCTCACGGTCGGTGCGTGGATGTGCCCGAGGTCCACCTCCTCCACCGGCTTGGGCTGCATCGCCCGCGCGGCCAGCGTGGCGAACTCCTCCAGCCCGAGCCCGATCAGCACCTCGGGCAGCAGCGTCGCGAACCGCTCCTCCAGGCCGACGGCGCGGGGGAACCGCCGCTCCTCCACGTGGATCCGCCCCTCGAGCACCGACGCGACCTGCTTGAACGCCTTGTACTGCAGCAGCCGGGCGAACAGCAGGTCCCGCGCCTCGAGCAGAGCCAGGTCCTCCTCGTCCTCCACGTCGCCCCGCGGCAGCAGCCGAGCCGCCTTCAGGTCCAGCAGCGTGGCGGCCACCAGGAGGAACGACGACGTCTGCTCGAGGTCCCAGGCGGTTCCCGCCTGCTTGATGAACGCGATGAACTCGTCGGTCACCTGTGACAGCGCGACCTCGGTGATGTCGAGCTTGTGCTTGGCGATCAGGCTGAGCAGCAGGTCGAAGGGACCCTCGAAGTTCTCCAGGCGCACGGCGAACGCGGGGCTCGGAGCGCTCGAGGACCCCATGGCCGGATGCGACGTCCCCCGGCCCGCGGGTACGTCGTCGGCGGTCACGTCGCGAGGGGTCACCGTGGCGAGGGTCATGCCTGCGACGGGCCCGGGGACCTCGCGGGTGCGGTGAGCCGGCGGACCAGCAGGCTGTCCCCACCCTGGTCGTCGAGGTCGGCCAGCGCGATCGCCACCGCCTCCCGGACCAGGCGGCCACGGTCGACGGAGAGTCCCTGGCGGCGCAGGGCGAGCCGCGCCGACTCCAGGTCGAGCAGCTCGTCGGAGGTCAGGTACACCGTCATCTTCTGGTCGTGGCGCACCCGCCCGCTGCCGGGGCGCGGGCCGCCCTCGGCGGGGTCGGCGTCCGGCGGCGCCTCGCCGCCTCCGGGCTCGTCTCCCGACTCGGCCGCGGCCTCGGCCTCCGCGTCGGGGTCCGGGACGACGGTCGGCCGGAACAGCTCGTCGGCCGCCGGGACCCTCACGCGTCGGGACACCGGGCGAGCACCTCCCTGGCCAGCTGGCGGTACGCCTCGGCACCGGGAGAGGCGGTCGCGTAGGAGGTGATCGGCTCCCCCGCCACCGTGGAGTCGGAGAACTTCACCGTCCGCCGGATCACCGTGTGGAAGACCGTGTCGCCCCAGGCCTGCACCAGGCGCTCCATGACCTCGCGGCCGTGCAGGGTGCGGCCGTCGAACATCGTCCCCAGCACACCGTCGATGCGCAGGTTCGGGTTGAGCCGCTCGGTGACCTTGTCGATCGTGGTCTTGAGCAGCGCGACGCCGCGCAGCGCGAAGTACTCGCACTCCAGCGGGACGATGACGCCGTCGGAGGCGGTCAAGGCGTTGACGGTGAGCAGCCCCAGCGACGGCTGGCAGTCGATGAGGATCACGTCGTAGAGCGAGATCGCGGGCTGCAGGACCCGCTGCAGGGTCTGCTCGCGGGCGACCTCCTGCACCAGCTGGACCTCGGCCGCCGACAGGTCGATGTTCGAGGGCAGCAGGTCCATGCCCGGCACCCCGCTGGGCACGATCACGTCGTCGATCGAGACGTCGCGCTGGAGCAGCAGGTTGTAGACGGTGAGGTCGATCTCGTGCGGGTTGAGGCCCAGCCCGACCGACAGCGAGCCCTGCGGGTCGAAGTCGACGAGCAGCACCTTGCGGCCGTACTCGGCGAGCGCCGCACCCAGGTTGATCGTCGTCGTGGTCTTGCCGACCCCGCCCTTCTGGTTGCAGAGGGCGATGATCCGGGCGTTGCCGTGGATTCCGATCGGCCGCGGCTGCGGAAGGTCCGGCATCGGACGTCCCGTGGGCCCGAGCACCGGCGTGGCGGAGTGCTCGGCCTCCGGCCGCGCGGCCGGCGGCGCCGGGCGCCGGAACGGCAGCGGCTCGCGCACCTCCTCCAGGTCCGCGTGGTCGGCCGCCGCGGCGGCCGGCGCGTCCGGCGCGTCCGCAGCGGGTGCGGTGGCGGCCTGCATGACCGGCGCCGAGACCAGCGGGGGCATCTCGGGGGCGCCGGAGCCGGGGCCGGGCCAGAAGGGTGTCGAGCGAGTGTCGTTCACGCCTCGCGCCTCTCGTCGGTGCCTGCGGTGCGACGGCCTCGCGGCATCGAGCCGCTCGCCGTCCGTACGAGCCCAGTACAGCCGGGCGCGGCGCCCGAGCCGTGCCGACGCGCCGTACACAAGTCGACATTTCACGACGCTCGACGGCGTCGGGAGACCTCAGCCCAGCGCGCGCGGGTGGGCGGTGGCGTAGACCTCGCGCAGCCTGTCGACGGTCACCAGCGTGTAGACCTGCGTCGTGGTCACCGACGCGTGACCGAGCAGCTCCTGGACCACGCGCACGTCCGCGCCGCCGTCGAGCAGGTGCGTGGCGAAGGAGTGGCGCAGGGTGTGCGGCGAGACCTCGGCGCTGACGCCGGCACGCTCGGCGGCACGCACCAGCACGGTCCACGCGCTCTGCCGGGAGAGCCGGCCGCCTCGCGCGTTGAGGAACAACGCCGGGACTCCCCCGCGGGTCGAGGCGAGGGCGCCGCGCCCCCGGACGAGGTACGCCTCCACCGCCGCCCTCGCGAAGGACCCGACGGGGACCAGCCGCTCCTTGCCACCCTTGCCGCGCAGCAGCACCTGCGCCGCCTGCCCGTCGGGGTCCGGCCCGTCGAGGTCCAGGTCGTCGACGTCGAGCCCGACCGCCTCGGAGATCCGCGCCCCGGTGCCGTAGAGCAGCTCGAGGAGCGCCCGGTCGCGCAGCGCCAGGGCGGTGCCCGGCGCTCCCGCGGCCTCCAGGATCCGCTCCACGTCCGCCAGCGGCAGCGCCTTGGGCAGCCGCTTGGCCGGCGCCGGCGGGCGGACGCCCGCCGAGGGGTCCACCGCGGTGAGCCCCTCCCGCAGCGCGAACCGGTGGAAGCCGCGCACCGCCACCACCGTCCGGGCGGCCGAGCCGGCACCCAGCGGCGGGTGGTCGGGGTCCCCCTCGCGCAGCGCCATGAGGAACCCCGTGACGGTGTCCTCGCGGACGTCGTCGAGCCGCTCCACCCCCTGGGCGGCGAGCCAGGCGAGGTAGCGGCGCAGGTCGCGCCGGTAGGAGCTGAGCGTGTTGGCCGCGAGCCCGCGCTCGACCCCGAGGTGGTCCAGGTAGGTCCGGAGCGCACGGGCCAGCGGCCTCGGCGCGTCCCGGGCATCCGGCGGCTGCTCGGCGAGCGTCATCCGCGGCTCAGCGCAGGACCTCGTCCAGCGACACGTGGTCGAGCCCGTGCGCCTCCGCGACCGGCGCGTAGGTCACCCCACCGGCGTGGGTGTTCAGGCCGAGGGCCAGCGAGTGGTCGTCGCGCAAGGCCTGGGACCAGCCCTTGTCGGCCAGCGCGACGGCGTACGGCAGGGTCACGTTCGTCAGCGCGTACGTCGAGGTGTGCGGCACCGACCCGGGCATGTTCGCCACGCAGTAGAACACCGAGTCGTGCACCTGGTACGTCGGGTCGGCGTGCGTCGTGGCCCGGGAGTCCTCGAAGCAGCCGCCCTGGTCGATGGAGATGTCGACCAGGACCGAGCCCGGCTTCATCCGCGAGACCAGCTCGTTGGAGACCAGCGTCGGCGCCTTCGCACCCGGCACCAGCACGGCGCCGATCACCAGGTCGGCGTCGATGACCGCCCGCTCGACCTCGTAGGCGTTGGAGGCGACCGTCTGCAGGTGGCCCTGGTAGATCCGGTCGGCCGAGCGGAGCTTGTTGACGTCCTTGTCGAGCAGCAGCACCTCGGCCTGCATGCCGAGCGCGATGGCCGCGGCGTTCATGCCGGACACCCCGGCACCGATCACCACGACCTTGCCGGCGTACACGCCGGAGACCCCGCCGATCAGCACGCCGCGTCCGCCGCCGGAGCGCATCAGGTGGTAGGCGCCGGCCTGCGGGGCGAGCCGGCCGGCGACCTCGCTCATCGGCGCCAGCAGCGGCAGCGCGCCGTCGGGGGTCTGCACGGTCTCGTAGGCGATGCCGGTGACGCCGCGGGCGGCCAGCTCCTCGGTGAGGGTCTTGTCGGCGGCCAGGTGCAGGTAGGTGAACAGCACCTGTCCCTCGCGCATCCGGGCGTACTCCGAGGCGATCGGCTCCTTGACCTTGAGGACCATCTCGCCGGCCGCCCAGACCTCGTCCGCCGTGTCCAGGATGGTGGCGCCGGCGGCGGCGTACTCGTCGTCGGGGATCGACGAGCCGACCCCTGCGGAGGTCTCGACGAGCACCTCGTGGCCGTGCCGGACCAGCTCGTGGACGCCGGCCGGGGTGATCGCCACCCGGTACTCGTGGTTCTTGACTTCCTTCGGGACGCCGACCCTCATCGACTGGTTCCTCTCAGTGACCGGTCGCCGCTCCGTTGCGGTGACCGCCGCTGAGTGTATGCCCGAACAGGCGGTAGCCGAGCAGGGCCGCGACGGTCGGCCCGTCCGTGATCCGGCCGTCGCGGACACCGTCCAGGAGGTCGGGGACCGGCACCCAGGACAGGGTCATGTCGGCCTCCTCGTGCTCGGGCTCGAAGTCGCCGCGGTCGGCCGCCGGGGACAGGTCGCGGGCGACGTAGTAGGTGATCCGCTCGCTGGAGAGCCCCGGGGAGGAGTACGTCGCGAACAGCTCGTCCCACCTGTCGGCGAGGAGCAGCGCCTCCTCGCGGAGCTCCCGGCGCGCCGCGACCAGCGGGTCCTCGCCCTCGACGTCGAGCAGTCCCGCCGGCAGCTCGACGAACCGCACCCGGGCCGGGTGCCGGTACTGCTGGAGCACCAGGGCCCGCTCGTCCTCGTCGACGGCGAGGACGACGACGGCCCCGGGGTGCTCGAGGACCAGCCGTCCGAACTGCACGTCGGGACGACCCGGCGCCGAGATCGTGTCCCGACGCACCGAGAACGGCGCGGGCCCGTCCCAGATCCGCTCGACCTCGTGGACCGGCCACGACTCGGGACGGTCGCCCGCCGTCATACGGTGAGATCCTCGTCGGCACGACGGCGCAGCGCCCGCTCGTCGATGGGGAACTGCAGCTCCTTCTGACGCTCGATGGCGGCACCGACCAGCCCGGCGAACAGCGGGTGCGGGCGGGTCGGGCGCGAGCGCAGCTCGGGGTGCGCCTGGGTGGAGACGTAGTACGGGTGCGTCTCGGCCGGCAGCTCGACGAACTCCACCAGGTGGTTGTCCGGGGAGGTGCCGCTCACCACCAGGCCGGCGGCCTCGAGCCGGTCGCGGTAGGCGTTGTTGACCTCGTAGCGGTGCCGGTGCCGCTCGTCGACCTTGTCCTCGCCGTAGGTCCGGCGGACCACGGAGCCGGCCTTGAGCTCGGCGGGGTACAGGCCCAGCCGCATGGTGCCGCCCAGGTCGCCGGCGCCCTCGACGTACCGCTCCTGCTCGGCCATCGTGGCGATCACCGGCTCCGCGCAGCCGGGGTGGAACTCGGTGGAGTCGGCCTCCGCGATGCCGGCGACGTGGCGCGCGAACTCGATCACCATGCACTGCAGGCCCAGGCACAGCCCGAGGGTCGGGATCCGGTGCGTGCGGGCGTACTCGAGCGCGCCGACCTTGCCCTCGATCCCGCGGATGCCGAACCCGCCGGGCACGCAGACCGCGTCGACGTCGGCGAGGTGCCGCGCCGCTCCCTCGCGGGTCTGGCACTCGTCGGAGGGGACCCAGGCCAGCGTGACCTTGGCCTCGTGGGCGAAGCCCCCGGCCCGCAGCGCCTCGGCCACCGACAGGTAGGCGTCGGGCAGGTCGACGTACTTGC
>JAICLD010000087.1 GCA_025927595.1 Nocardioidaceae bacterium
ATACCCGGTCCCATTCCGAACCCGGAAGTCAAGCCTTTCAGCGCCGATGGTACTGCAACCGTGAGGTTGTGGGAGAGTAGGACGTCGCCGGACACCTACCACGTGGAGGCCACCCCAACCGGGTGGCCTCCACGCATTTAAGGCTGCACAGTGGCCACAGACGTGTACCGACAGATCGAGGAGATCGTGATGGCCAACCAAGGTCGCCCGTCCGGGCCGTCCCGAGGCGGGGACGGCCGCCGCGACGCCCGCGGTGACCGTCGTTCCGCTCCTCGCGGCTCCGAGAGGGGGCCCGCGCCGGGCGGCCGGGCGCGCGAGGACCGCGGCTCCCGCACGGTCGACCAGGCGACGTACGACGGGCCGCCGATTCCCGAGGGGGTCACCGGGAAGGAGCTCGACCGAGCCGTGGCGCAGCAGCTGCGCGGACTGCCGGAGAAGCTTGCGGCGCGGGTCGCCCGCCACCTCGTCGCGGCCGGCCTGGTGCTGGAGAGCGACCCGGAGACCGCCTACCAGCACACGCTGGCGGCGCGAGCCCGAGCGGCTCGGATCGCCCTGGTGCGCGAGGCCTGCGGCGAGGCGGCGTACGCGGCCGGGCACTTCGCGGAGGCGCTCGCGGAGCTGCGGGCGGCGCGGCGGATGAACGGCGGCACGGAGCACCTCCCGGTGATGGCCGACTGCGAGCGGGCCCTCGGGCGGCCCGACCGTGCCCTGACGATGGCGCGCAACCCGTCGGTGGCCGGCCTCGAGCCGTCGCTGAAGGCGGAGATGACGATCGTCGAGGCCGGCGCCCGCCGCGACCTCGGCGAGCTCGACGCGGCGCTGCGGACGCTGGAGAACGCCCCGCTGCGTTCCCGGCTTCGCGAGCCCTGGGTGGTCCGGCTGCGCTACGCGTACGCGGACACGCTGCTGGCCGCCGGCCGGCGCGACGACGCGCTCGAGTGGTTCCACCGCACCGTCGGGGTCGACGGCGAGGAGATCACCGACGCCGCGGATCGGGTCCTCGAGCTGGAGCGGCGTGCCTCCGGGGAGCCCGCGCCACAGGAGTGAGGACCGGGGTCGGGCGGCGGCCGCCGTCCCGACCCGGTCCACCGACCCCTGACGGTGGTCCTTGTCCACCGTCCGAGGACGAGCCGCCGCGCCCGTCCGCGGCGTGCGCGAGGCTCGGCCCGGAGGTGGTCGAGGATGACCGAGAAGGTGGGCGAGCCGGAGGACAACCACGTGCTGCTACGGGGGCGCGTGGCCAGGGCACCCGCCGACCGCGAGCTGCCGAGCGGGACCACCATCACGACGTTCCGGGTCACGGTCGCCCGGGCACGCACGGCCATGACGTCGGGGTCCCGGCAGACCTCGGACTGGATCGACTGCACCGCCTGGTCCGCTGCGCTGCGCCGCCGGGTCTCCCGCTGGCAGGTCGGCGACCCGGTCGAGGTGACCGGGGCCCTGCGCCGCCGGTTCTACCCGGCCGGGACCGCCGCCGGCACCCGGCTCGAGGTCGAGGTGCTGGCCGCGCGCCGCCGTCCGGGGTCGCGGGCCGGCACCTCGTGACGCCGCGCCGGCTCAGCTGTCCTGCAGGTCACGCATCACGACGCCCATGGCGGGCTTGGGGGCGAAGGACGTCGACTTGCGGGGCATCCGGACACCGCGCGCCGCCACGTCCATCACCTCGGCGACCGTGGGGGGGTGGACCGCGACGACGATCCCCGGCTGTCGGGTGGTCGTCTGGAGGGCCTGGTCGAGGCTGTGGTGGTAGCCGACCTGCTCCTCGGCCACCCCCCAGAGCGGGAACAGCCGCTCGTGCAGCACCGCGGCGTCGACGTCGTGGCTGCGCGCCGTCGTCAGCACCGCCCACGAGCGGCCGTCGGACACCACGAAGGCGGCCGTGCCCGGGTCCGCGGCCCGCACGGCGCGGGTCTCGAACGCCGCCTCACGGTCGCTGGCCCTGGCCAGGGCGTCGCTCCCGTCCCCGCACACGTCGGCGAGGTCGGCGAGCGTCAGCGCCGCCACGGAGCGGTGGATCGGGCCCACCTGCAGCGGGTGGTCGTGCTGGTCCACCAGCAGGGCGAGGCCGTGGTCCCACGGTGAGGCGTCCTCGGGCGACGCCGCGCCACGCAGCTCCGCCTGCAGCCGGAGGTAGGCGGCGTAGCGGTGGTGCCCGTCGGCGATCAGCGCCTGCGTGCCGGCCAGCTCGCCCGCGACCGCGCCCAGCAGCGCCTCGTCGGTCAGCAGCCACAGCCGGTGCCGGCTGCGGTCGAGGGCGACGAAGTCGGCGGCCGGGGCCTCTCCTGCCGCCCGGTCGATCAGGTCCCGCAGCCGCTGGGTCCCCTCGTGCACGAGCAGGATGGGCTCGAGGTTCGTCCCCGTGGTCCGCATCAGCACCGCCCGGTCGTCCACGGGTCCGGGCATCACGTCCTCGTGCGGCAGCACGACCCGCTCCGACTCCTGCCGGAGCCCCACGAGCCCGACGAGGCCCCGGACCCGGACGTCCTCGACGGTGTACTCGTACAGGTACAGCGCGGGCACGTCGTCGGCACGCAGGTAGGACCGGGCCCGCCACAGGTGCAACCGCTCCCGCACGGCCAGGTAGGGCCGCTCGAAGTGCCGTGAGAGGATCAGCCGGACCACGTTGTGTCGGTTGGCGGCCTCCAGGTCTCGCACGGTGTCGGCGTCCAGGACGTCGTACGGAGGTGAGATCACCGTGCCCGGGTCGCCGACCGTCGCGGGGTCGAAGCGAAGCCCCCGGAAGGGTCGCAGCGTGAACGGCCGGTGCTCGGAGACCATCCGGGCATCGTACGAGGGCCGCGGTGCGCCGCCTCCCGGCACCCGGACCGGCACCGGACCGCACCGGGACCGGCGCCGGGACCGGGACCAACACCCGTACCCCGAGAGTCAGGCGACACCGTGCTCCAGGCCAGCGACGACGTGCTGTGGCACGCCTACGACCTCGCGATGCTCGACCTGGACGGCGTGGTCTACGTCGGACCCGAGGCGGTACCAGGCGCCCCGCAGCACCTGGCCCGGACCCGTGACGCCGGGATGGCGCTGGCCTACGTGACCAACAACGCGTCGCGCACCCCCGGGGACGTCGCCGCGCACCTGCGCGAGCTCGGCGTGGAGGCCGACGCGGACGACGTCGTGACCTCGGCGCAGGCGGCGGCGCGGCTGCTGGGGGAGCGGCTGCCGGCCGGCTCCGCCGTCTTCGTCATCGGCGGGCACGGCCTCGAGGTGGCGCTGGCCGAGCGGGGACTGCGCCCGGTGAAGGACCGCGACGCCGGCCCCGTCGCCGTCGTGTCGGGCTTCGCGCGAGACCTCACCTGGGGGACGGTGATCGAGGGCGCGCTGCTGGTCCGGGAGGGGCTGCCCTGGGTCGCGTCCAACACCGACCGCACGGTGCCGACGCCCCATGGTCCGGGGCCGGGCAACGGGATGCTGGTCGGGGTGGTGGCGCAGTTCGCCGACCGGACCCCGGAGGTCGCCGGGAAGCCCGAGCCGCCGCTGTTCGCGGAGACGCTGCGTCGCGTCGGCGGCGAGCGGCCGATCGTCGTGGGCGACCGCATCGACACCGACATCGAGGGCGCCCGTCGGTCCGGGCACGACTCGCTCCTGGTGATGACCGGGGTGACGGGCGCGGCGGAGCTGGCCGAGGTGCCGCCGGCGCTGCGCCCGTCGTTCGTCGGCGCCGACCTGGGCGCCCTGGCCGTCCGGCACGACGCCCCCGACGTCGGGCACGACGGGTCGGTGAGCGTCGCCGGCTGGACCGCGAGCGTCCGCGACGGTGCCGTGCGGCTGTGCGGAGAGGGCGACCGGCACGCCTGGTGGCAGGCCCTGGCGGTCGCGGCCTGGGCGCACCTCGACACGTCCGGGAGCCCGGTTGACGTCTCACAGGTCGTGGTGCCGGGTAGCGTGGCGGACGAGGACGCACCTGTCGACCGGAAGCGTGGTGAGGCGTGAGCGAGCAGGACCGGACCGAGCCGCTCACCGGCCACCCCGGCGTCGACGAGGTCCTCGCCACGCTCGACGACCTCGACGGACGGCCGGTCGCCGAGCACGTCGCGATCTTCGAGCGGGCCCACGAGCGGCTGCGGGCGGCTCTGGCCGACGCCGCGGACACCACCCCTCCCGGACCTCCCGCGCCTCCCGGACCTCCCGCGCCTGCCGCGCCGCCGGTCTGAGCCGGTCCTGCAGCCGTGCCGCGCCGACTGCGCCTCGACGCGGAGCTGGTCCGCCGAGGGCTGGCCCGCTCCCGTGAGCACGCCGGGGAGCTGGTCGCCGCCGGTCGGGTCCGGGTCAACGGCGTCGCGGCGACCAAGCCCGCCACCGGGGTGGGCACCGACGTCGCGCTCGTGGTCGTCGACGACCCCTCGCGGCCGGACTACGTCTCACGCGGCGGCCACAAGCTGGCGGGCGCCCTGGCCAGGTTCGAGCCGTCCGGCCTGGTGGTCAGCGGCCGGCGCTGCCTCGACGCCGGCGCCTCCACCGGCGGCTTCACCGACGTGCTGCTGCGCGCCGGCGCGGCCGAGGTCGTGGCGGTCGACGTCGGCTACGGGCAGCTCGCCTGGTCGCTGCGCAGCGACGACCGCGTCCGGGTCCACGACCGCACCAACGTCCGGGACCTCACGCGGGAGACGATCGGAGGGCCGGTCGACCTCGTGGTCGGCGACCTGTCCTTCATCTCGCTGCGGCTCGTGCTGGACGCACTGCTCGAGGTCACGGCCGACGACGGCGACCTGGCGCTGATGGTCAAGCCGCAGTTCGAGGTCGGCAGGGACCGGGTCGGCAAGGGCGGCGTGGTGCGCGACCCGACCGTGCGCACGGAGGCGGTCGTCGCGGTGGCCGGGGCCGCCGCAGACCGGGGCTGGGGAGCGCAGGCGGTCACCACCAGCCCCCTTCCCGGGCCGGCCGGCAACGTGGAGTACTTCCTGTGGCTGCGGCACGCGCCGCCGCAGGTCACCGACGACGGGATCGAGGAGGAGGTACGTCGCACCACGCCACCGGGGGTGCGCGATGAGAGGGTGAGCCCGTGACCCGCCAGGAGACCGCCCCCGGCGACCGACGTGTGCTCGTCATCGCCCACACCGGGCGCGAGGACGCGCGCGCCGTCGCGACCCAGTTCTGCCGCGGACTGCTCCGGGCCGGCATCGACCTGCGGCTGCTCGCCGAGGAGTCCGCCGAGCTCGACCTGCCGGCCGACGGCGCGGCCACCGGCCCGGGGTCGCGGGTCGAGGTGGTGACCCCCCGCGCCGACGCGGCCGCCGGCTGCGAGGTGGTCCTGGTGATCGGGGGGGACGGGACGATCCTGCGGGCCGCGGAGCTCGCGCGCGAGTGCGGCACCCCGCTCCTGGGAGTCAACCTGGGCCACGTCGGATTCCTCGCCGAGGCCGAGTCCGACGACGCCGAGATCACCATCGACGCGATCGTGCACCGCCGCTACACCGCCGAGGAACGGCTCACGCTCGACGTACGGGTCCTGCGCGACGCCGGGCCGGGGGACGCCGAGGCCGGCCGGGGCGACGGGGAGGGCGGCGGCAAGGTCCTCGTCTGCCGCACCTGGGCACTCAACGAGGCCAGCGTGGAGAAGGCGGCCCGCGAGCGGATGATCGAGGTCGTGGTGGAGGTCGACGGCAGGCCGCTGTCGCGATGGGGCTGCGACGGGGTCGTGTGCGCCACGCCCACCGGGTCCACCGCGTACAACTTCAGCGCCGGGGGACCGGTCGTGTGGCCCGGGGTGGAGGCACTCCTGATGGTCCCGATCAGCGCCCACGCGCTGTTCGCTCGGCCCATGGTGGTCGCGCCCACGTCGGTGCTCGCCGTGGAGGTCCTGGCCCGCACCGGCAGCGAGGGCGTGCTGTGGTGCGACGGGCGGCGCACCGTCGACCTGCCCCCGGGTGCCCGCATCGAGGTGCGCCGGGGTCGCACGCCGGTGAAGCTGGTCCGGCTGCACCAGGCGCCGTTCACCGACCGCCTGGTCGCCAAGTTCGGTCTCCCGGTCACGGGGTGGCGCGGCGCCGCGGAGCGCCGGCGTCGGGAGCGGGACGCCCGGGAGGGCCCGTCGGATGCTTGAGGAGCTGCGGATCACGTCCCTGGGGGTGATCGAGGAGTCGGTGCTGGAGCTGGGGCCGGGGTTCACCGCGATCACCGGCGAGACGGGCGCGGGCAAGACGATGGTGGTGACGGCGCTCGGGCTGCTCCTCGGCGGCCGCGCCGACACCGGGGCGGTCCGCACCGGTGCCCGGGCCGCCCGGGTCGAGGGGCTGGTCCGGGTGCCGGCCGGGGCGGCGCCCGGCCTCGAGGCGGCGGTCGACGCGGCCGGCGGGGTCGTCGAGGACGGCGCGCTGCTGCTGGCCCGCCAGGTCTCGGCCGAGGGGCGGTCGCGGGCGTTCGCCGGTGGCGCCGCGGTGCCGGTGTCGACCCTGACCACGTTGGCGGCGCCGCTCGTCGCGGTCCACGGCCAGTCCGACCAGCACCGGCTGCTCCAGCCGGCGGCGCAGCGGGACGCCCTCGACGCCTTCGCGGGGGCCCGGAGCCTGCGGCTGCGGGGCCGCGTCGCCCGCGGCTTCGCCGACCTGCGGGCCACCGAGGACGAGCTCGCCTCCGTGGTGGCCTCGGCCCGCGAGCGGGCCCGCGAGGCCGAGCTGCTCCGGTTCGGGCTCGGCGAGGTCGAGGCCGTGGAGCCGCGTCCGGGGGAGGACACCGAGCTGGCCGCGGACGAGGCCCGGCTCGGCTACGCCGACACGCTGCGCACCGCGGCCGAGCAGGCCCGTGAGTGCCTCTCGGCCGACGAGGGCCCCGACGCGCTGGGGGCGGTCGCCACCGCGCGCCGGCTGCTCGACGGCGTCCGCGAGCACGACCCCGAGGCCGCCGGGCTCGCCGACCGGCTCGCCGAGGTCAGCTACCTGCTCTCCGACCTCGCCGCCGACGTGTCGTCGTACGCCGCGGGGCTCGAGACCGACCCGGCGCGTCTGGCGGCCGTCTCCGAGCGCCGGGCCGCCCTGGGTGCGCTGACGCGCCGGTACGGCGACACCGTGGACGACGTCCTGGCCTGGGCGGAGCACGCCGCCGGCCGGCTCCTCGAGCTCGACGGCACCGACGAGCGGATCGCCGAGCTCCAGGCACGACGGGCCGACCTCCGCGCGGACCTCGGCCAGGCCGCCTCCGAGCTGAGCCGGGCCAGAACCACCGCCGCCGGCCGGCTGGCCCGCGTGGTGACCGCCGAGCTGGCCTCGCTGGCGATGCCGCACGCCCGTTTGGAGGTGTCGGTGACCCAGACCGAGGTCGAGGACGGGCTGCCGGTCGGCGACCGCACCCTGCGCCACGGCCCCACCGGCGTCGACGACGTCGAGCTGCTCCTGGCCGCCAACCGCGGCGCCGACCCGCGACCACTGTCCCGCGGAGCCTCGGGTGGCGAGCTGTCCCGGGTGATGCTCGGGCTCGAGGTGGCGCTGGCCGCCACCAACCCGGTGCCGACCTTCGTCTTCGACGAGGTGGACGCCGGGGTCGGGGGCAAGGCCGCCGTCGAGGTCGGCCGGCGCCTGGCCCTGCTGGCCCGCCACGCCCAGGTCCTCGTCGTCACGCACCTGCCGCAGGTGGCCGCCTTCGCCGACCGGCACGTCCAGGTCGTCAAGAGCAGTGACGGCACCGTCACTACCGCGGGGCTGACCACCCTCGACGACACCGCTCGGGTCCGGGAGCTGTCCCGGATGCTGGCCGGTCTCGAGGACTCCGACACCGCACGCGCGCACGCCGAGGAGCTCCTGGCCGCCGCCCAGCACGCCCGCGGCGCGACCGCAGGCTGAGCCGTCCCGGCCGGCCAGCCCGCCGAGCCGGCTCACACGCCCGGCGACGTCCCCGGAATGCCCGGCACCGCGTGTCAGGATGGCCCGGCCATGAGATTCCCCTCCCGTCAGCCTGCCGTCGCGAGCCTGCCCGGGGTGACGGGCACCGCGCGCCTGGACAGGCGGACCGGCTCGCTGCTGCGCCGGCTCCGGCCCGGGGACGTCGCGGTCGTAGACCACCTCGACCTGGACCGCGCCAGCGCCGAGGCGCTGCTCGAGCGAGGGGTGGCCGCGGTCGTCAACGCCGCTCCCTTCGTGTCCGGGCGCTACCCGCACCCGGGGCCGGAGCTGCTCGCCCACGCCGGGGTCGTGCTGGTCGACGAGGTCGGGGACGAGGTCTTCTCCCGGGTCCGTGACGGCGCCGTCGTCCGGGTGGACGAGGGCCGGGTGCTCCTCGGGGAGGAGGTCGTCGCCTCCGGCCGCGCCCTCGACGCCGACGCCGTCGCCGCGCTCATGGACGAGGCCGGCGGTGGGCTCACGGCGCAGCTGCAGAGCTTCACCCACAACAGCGCCGAGTTCCTGCGCCTCGAGCAGGGGCTGCTGCTGCACGGCGAGGGACTCCCCCCGCTGCGGACCCGCCTGGAGGGCCGCCCGGTCGTCGTGGTGGCGCCCGGCCGCGACCACCGTCAGGACCTGCGCCGGCTGCGCCGGTACCTGCGCGACCAGCGGCCGGTGCTGCTCGGCGTCGACACCGGTGCCGACGCGCTGCTGGCGGCGGGGCAGCGTCCCGACCTCGTCGTCGTCGGCAGGCGCGGCCTGTCCGGCGCCGGCGCGGCCGGTGAGCCGGCGCACCCGGTCTCCGACAAGGCGCTGCGCGCCGCCCGCGAGGTCGTGCTGCACGCGGACCGCTCCGGCCACGCCGCCGGGTCGGAGCGGCTGGACCGGCTCGGCGTCCGGCACGCCACCGCCACCGCGTCCGGCTCCACCGAGGACGTGGCACTGCTGCTCGCGGACGCCCGGGGCGCCGGCCTGCTCGTCACGGTCGGTGCCCACGCCACCCTCGAGGACCTGCTGGACCAGCAGCGCGCGGGAGACGCAGGCGCGTTCCTGACCCGGCTGCGGGTCGGCCCGACGCTGGTCGACGCCCGTGCGGTCTCCCAGCTGTACGCCGGCCGGGTGCGGCTGTGGCACCTGCTCCTCGTGCTGCTCGCCGGGCTCCTCGCCCTCGCCGTCGCGATCGCCGCCACCCCGGTGGGCCAGGAGTGGTGGTCCTCGGTGAGCGGCTCCCTGTCCGACGTACCCGACTGGATCCAAGGTCTGCTCTCGTGATCTCCTTCCGCTACCACATCGTCTCGATCGTCTCGGTCTTCCTCGCCCTGGCCGTGGGCGTCGCCCTGGGCGGGGGACCGCTCAAGGGCGAGGTGGACAACACGCTGGTCGACCAGGTCCACCACGACCGGGTGGTGACGACCGGCCTGCGCGCCCAGGTGACCTCGCTGCGGAAGACCAATGCGTTCGTCGACGACTTCGCCGCCACCGCCGCCCCGGACCTGCTGGGCCGCAGCCTGCGCGGGCACCAGGTGGCGATCGTCGTGCTGCCGACCGCCCAGCAGTCCGACGCGGCGGCCCTCGGCCGGCTGGTGCGGGTCGCCGGCGGCCGGGTCACCGGGACGGTGCTGGTCGGCTCGCAGCTGCTCGACGCCGGTCGCAAGCAGCTGGTCGACGCGCTCGGCAACCAGCTCCAGAACGGCAGCCCGGGCGTGCGCGTGGCCGCCGACGCCACACCCTACGAGCGGATCGGCGCGCTGGTCGCCCGCGCCATCGCCTCCCGGGCCTCGGGCGGCAACCGCGTCGACGCCACGGCGAGCGGCATCCTCGCCGGGCTGAGGGCGGCGAAGCTGATGTCGGCGCCCAAGGACCTCGCCCGGCGCGGGGACCTCGTGCTGTTCGTGGCCGGCAACGGGCCGAGCGACCCCCAGGAGCAGCAGGGCGCCAGCAGCATCGTCGCCTCGCTCGTCGCCACGGTCGACGCCCACAGCCGCGGCGTCGTGCTGGCCGGCCCCGACGCCGCGGCCCGCGGGGCCGGTCCGGTCAAGGCCGTCCGCGACGACGTGAGCACCGCCCGCAGCGTCTCGACCGTCGACTCGATGGGCCGCACCGCCGGTCAGGTCGTGGCCGTGATGGCGCTGGCCGGGCAGGCCGCCGGGCACAGCGGCCACTACGGCGCGGTCGACGCAGCCGACGGGGCGATGCCCGGGGCGCGCCCGGCATCCCGGTGATGCGGCGCGGCGGCGGCGCGGCGGTCCCGGTCCACCCCGGGCCTTGCTAGGCTAGAACCCCGTGGGTGGTCGTCGAGACCGGCCACCGCCGTACCCCCCACCGGGGCCGACCACGGGAGTTCACTTGGCCGCTGCGCAGCCGACCAAGCACGTCTTCGTCACCGGAGGCGTCGCCTCCTCGCTCGGCAAGGGCCTCACCGCCTCCAGCCTCGGCAGCCTGCTGAAGTCCCGGGGGCTGCGGGTCACGATGCAGAAGCTCGACCCCTACCTGAACGTCGACCCCGGCACGATGAACCCGTTCCAGCACGGCGAGGTCTTCGTGACCGACGACGGCGCGGAGACCGACCTCGACATCGGCCACTACGAGCGGTTCCTCGACACGGACCTGGCCGGCATCGCGAACGTCACCACCGGGCAGGTCTACTCCGAGGTGATCGCCAAGGAGCGGCGCGGGGACTACCTGGGCGACACCGTGCAGGTGATCCCGCACATCACCAACGAGATCAAGGACCGGATCCGCGCCATGGCGGGCTCGGCCGATGACAACGTCGACGTGGTGATCACCGAGATCGGCGGCACCGTCGGCGACATCGAGTCGCTGCCGTTCCTCGAGGCCGCCCGGCAGGTACGCCACGACGTGGGACGCGACAACGTCTTCTTCCTGCACGTCTCGCTGGTGCCCTACATCGGCCCGTCCGGCGAGCTCAAGACCAAGCCCACCCAGCACTCGGTCGCCGCGATGCGGTCCCTCGGCCTCCAGCCCGACGCGATCGTGTGCCGCTCGGACCGCCCGATCCCGGACTCGATGAAGGCCAAGATCTCGCTGATGTGCGACGTGGACCGCGAGGCCGTCGTCAACGCCAGCGACGCCGCCTCGATCTACGACATTCCCAAGGTGCTGCACGGCGAGGGCCTGGACGCCTACGTCGTACGCCGCCTGAACCTGCCGTTCCGGGACGTCGACTGGACGGAGTGGGACGACCTGCTGCGCCGGGTGCACCATCCCGCCGAGGAGGTGACCGTCGCGCTCGTCGGGAAGTACGTCGACCTGCCGGACGCCTACCTGTCGGTCGTGGAGGCGCTGCGGGCCGGCGGTTTCGCCCACGAGGCGAAGGTGAACCTCAAGTGGGTGCCCTCCGACGAGTGCCAGACCCACGAGGGCGCCGCCCGGCAGCTGGCGGACGTCGACGCGGTCTGCGTGCCCGGTGGGTTCGGGATCCGCGGCATCGAGGGCAAGGTCGGGGCGCTGGAGTATGCCCGAACCCACAAGATCCCCTCCCTCGGGCTCTGCCTGGGGCTGC
>JAICLD010000236.1 GCA_025927595.1 Nocardioidaceae bacterium
CACCGTCCTCGCCACCGGGTTCGCCGCCGTCGGGCTGGTGCCGACCGCCGCGACGGCACGACCGCTGGGCTCGTCCGTCACCGCCACCGAGGGTGCGCGTGGCAGCACCCACGCGCGGGCCACGCGGGCGCGAGCTGCTCTCGACGACGCCAAGGCACTGTTCGCGCGGCACCGCGGCGGAGTCGCCCACCCCGCCCACGGTCGTGACGCCACGATGGTGCTGCGCGACCTGGCACGACAGGCCCATGACCTGCCCACCCTCACCCTGCGCCGGCAGGCACGGGCCGTCCTCGCCCGGCCGACGGACGGGACCGGACCCAGCGACGACGGCAACGATGGCATCGCAGCCCCCGACTACGGCGCCGCCACCACGTACCGCCTGTGCGGGGTGCACGTCTGCGTGCACTGGGTCCAGACCGGCGAGCACCGGACAGACCCCCTGGACGAGGACGGGAACGGGTACCCGGACCAGGTCGACCGCACGCTGCGCGTCATGGAGCACGTGTACGACGTCGAGGTGACCGGGCTCGGCTACCGAGCCCCGCTGTCCGACGCGGCCGCACCCGAGAACGGGGGGAGCGACCAGCTCGACGTCTACCTCGCCGACATCGGGCCGCAATGGCTCTACGGCTACTGCACCAGCGACGACCCGCAGCTGACCTCGGTCCGGTCGACGTACGCCTACTGCGTGCTGGACAACGACTACAGCGCGGCTCAGTTCGGCACCCGCCATACCCCCACGCAGAACCTCGAGGTCACCGCCGCGCACGAGTTCTTCCACGCCGTCCAGTACGCCTACAACTGGAACAGGGCGGACTGGCTCATGGAGGGCACCGCCGCGTGGATGGAGGACGAGGTCTACGACCGGATCAACGACAACCGGCAGTACCTGGTCGAGAGCCCGCTGACCTACCCGGATGTCCCGCTGACGTCGTTCGACTACGGCGCGTGGATCTTCTGGCGGTTCCTGAGCGAGTGGTCCGGCCCCGGCCGCTCCGACGACGTGACCGTCGTCCGAGGCGTGTGGCAGCGAGCCGCGACGGTGTCGTCGATGGAGGCGCTGCGCCGGACGCTGGGCTCGCGTCGTACCAGCGTCACGGCGGCGTTCCGCGCCTTCGGGACGTGGAGCCGCAGTCCCCGGCACTACTTCCGGGAGGGGCGCGGATATCCCGCCGCCACCACCGGCAAGGTCTTCGTGCTCTCGGCCGCGCACCCGGGCACCGGCGCGTGGGTGACGCAGCTGAACCACCTGTCCCGCGACTTCATCCGGTTCCGGCCGGGTAGCAGCCTGGCCGGCGACTCACGGCTGCAGGTGCGGGTCGACATGGCCGACACGGCACGCGGCTCGGTCGCGCGGGTCGTGGTGATCGGGACCGACGGGAGCCTGCGCGTGCACCCGTTCCGGCTCGACCGGCACGGCAACGCGACGCACCGCTACCCGTTCCGGGGCAGCACGGTGGCGGATGTCGACCTCGACCTCGGCAACGCGGGGACCTCGTCGAGGAACGACGGCGAGGTGACGATGTTCAGCGCCCGGGCGGTGCGTTGAGGGGTCGCTTCCTCCGCGACACGCCGACGATGGGCCTGACCAGGTGACCCCTCGGCGAGAAGGAGGGTGGGCGGGCGGGCCGGACGTCAGGACAGGCGGACCAGCAGCAGCGGCCCGCCGTCGTACCTGCCACCGTCGATGTCGAGCACCAGGCCGTCGGCGTAGGACAGCGCCTCGGTGGTCTGCGCCGAGGGAGTCCCGGTGAGGCTGGCGATGATGCTGTGGCCGTGCACCAGCCGGCTGCCGCCGAAGGTGTCGAGCATCCGCCGTGCGGCGAGCGGGCCCCGCGGACCCAGGTAGTCGTAGCGAGAGGTCAACGTGGCGAAGACGTCGAAGAGCTGGTCGACGTCTCGACCACCGAGGAGGTCGGCCACGGTCGCGTTCACCTGCTCGACGCTGCTGCCCCAGCAGAGGTAGTCGGTCGTGTCCGAGTGCACGAGCAGGTCCTCGCCGACGAGAGCCATCGCGGGCAGGGACCGCAGCCAGGCGACGTCCTCGTCGGTGAGCGCCTCCTGGTCGGTGAAGCGGCCGCCGTTGACGAGCCAGACCCCGGAGAACCGGCTGTCGGGGAAGAGCTTCTCCCCCAGCATCAGCGCCTCGTGGTTGCCCAGCAGCATCGTGACCCGCTCGGGCGCCTGCTCCTGCAGCGAGCGGACCAGCCGCAGCACCCCGATGCCGTCCGGGCCACGGTCGGTGAGGTCTCCCAGGACCCACAACGCGTCGTCGCCCGACGGGCCGCCCACCCATCGGTCGCCCTCGGCGAGACCGGCGTCCGACAGCACGGCGCGCAGCTCGTCGAGGTGGCCGTGCACGTCACTGACGACGTAGCTGCTCCCCATGGCGCACATCCTCCCAGCGCGCGGTTCACGAGGCGAGCCTGCGCAGCGCCGACAGGACCACCTCCCGCTCGGTCGTCGACCACATCGGTGGCAGGGACGCCCGCAGGAAGCTGCCGTAGCGGGCGGTCACCAGGCGCGGGTCCAGGATCGCCACCACTCCGCGGTCGCTCGTCGTGCGGATCAGGCGGCCGGTGCCCTGCGCCAGGAGCAGCGCCGCGTGGGTGGCCGCGACCTGCATGAAGCCGTTCCCACCGGAGCGGTCCGCCGCCTGCTGCCGCGCCGACATCAGCGGGTCGTCCGGCCGGGGGAACGGGATCCGGTCGACGAGGACCAGCTGGCAGGTGTCCCCCGGCACGTCGAGTCCCTGCCACAGGCTCAGCGTCCCGAACAGACAGGTGTGCGGGTCCTCGGTGAACAGCCGCGCCAGCTCGGGCAGCTGGGCCTCCCCCTGCGCCAGGATCGTCAGGTGCGGCAGCCGGCCCCGCACGGCCTCGGCGGCCGCCTCCGCGGCTCGGCGGCTCGAGAACAGCCCGAGGGTGCGTCCGTCCGCGGCGTCGACGAGATCCACGATCTCGTCGACCTGCGCCGGGCCCAGGCCGTCGCGGCCCGGCGGCGGCAGGTGCCTGGCGACGTAGAGGATCGCCTGGCGTGCGTAGTCGAACGGCGACCCGACGTCGATGCCGCGCCAGGGCAGCGAGTCGTCCTCGGGATCCCGCTCGGTCGGCACGTCACCGGGCGCCTCCTCCAGGGAGTGATCGACGCGTTCGGCCGGCCTCAGCCCCAACGACGTGGCCACCGAGGCGAAGTCGCCGCCGAGCATCAGCGTCGCGCTGGTGAGCACCACCGTCTTGTGGCCGAGCAGCCGGTCGCGCAGCGGTCCCCAGACCTGCAGGGGGGCGACGCAGAGCTGGTCACCACCACGGCTCCGGTCCCGCTCGGCCAGCCACACGACGTCGGACTCGGTGTGCGCCGCGATCCGGTCCGCGTGGGCGTGGATGTCCTGCACCGCCGCCCGGGCCTGGGTGCGGGCGGCGTCGCCCTCGCCGTCGCCGGACTCCTTGGGGAAGGCCGACAGCAGCGAGCGGGCCGCGTCGCGGACCAGCACCAGTGCGTCGGCCAGCGCCGTCGGGTACGTGTCCAGGCGGCCCGGCTCGCACGCGTCGATGGCGCCGCTAAGCGCGTCCCCCGCGTCGGCGAGGTCGTCGGCCTCGAGCCCCTCGACGTGCCGCTGGGCGCGCCGGGCGGCGCGCTCCACCTCCGGCACGGACAGCTCGTCGGTGGCCGCCTGGGTGACCCGGGCCGCCAGCTCGTGGGCCTCGTCGATCACCACGACGTCGTACTCGGGGATCATCGGGACGCCCTCGATGGCGTCGATGGCCAGCAGCGAGTGGTTGGTGACGATCAGCTGGGACTGGGCGGCCTTCTCCTTGGCGCGCTCGGCGAAGCACTCCTGGCCGAACGGGCACTTCGTGGCGCCGAGGCACTCGCGGTGGTTGACCGACACCTGGCGCCACACCCGGTCGGTGTGCTTGGGCGCGGAGTCGCGGTCGCCCGGGCCCTGGGCCGTCGCCTGCTCCTCGGCCCAGGAGCGGAGCGCGAGCACCTCGCTGCCGATGGACCCGGTGGGCAGGTCGACGAGCGTCCCCTGGTCGTCGGGAACGCCCTCGCGGACCCGGTGCAGGCAGGCGTAGTTGGAGCGGCCCTTCAGCACGGCGTACGACGGACGTCGCGACGTCCCGGGCAGCCGCTCCCGGACCGCCTCGAGCAGCGCGGGGATGTCGCGCTCCACCAGCTGGTGCTGCAGGGCGAGGGTCGCCGTCGCGACGACGACCCGTCGGTCGTGCAGCAGCGCGGGGACGAGGTAGCCCAGCGACTTGCCGGTGCCGGTGCCGGCCTGGACCAGCAGGTGCTCGTGCGCGCCGAGCGCCCGGGCCACCGCCTCGGCCATCCGGACCTGTCCGGGCCGCTCCTGGCCGCCCAGCGCCGCCACGGCCGCCGCCAGCACCTCACGCACACGCGAGGCGGCTGCCACGACGGGCGCATCTGGGCTGGGCACCACGGCACCCTATCCGGGCCCGCCGACGACGGCAGCGATCCGTCCCCAGGTGCCGTTCCGCCCGCCAGACGCGCCGTCTCGGCGCCG
>JAICLD010000217.1 GCA_025927595.1 Nocardioidaceae bacterium
GGACACGGTGCCCGACCACGCCGGGAGCCGGCCACCGGTGTCCCTGCTGCGCAGCAGCACCTCGACCTCGGCGCCGTCGTCGACCTCCAGCGGCGCCTGCTCGTCGCCGCCGGAGACCAGGCAGAGCCCGCCGGCGGCCCAGGCGCACCACACGGCACGGGTGCGGTCGCCCGCCCTCACCCAGCAGGTGGAGGTGCGCCGGGCCAGCTCGCCGGCGACCTCGGGCCCGACCTCGCTCACCCCTCGACCCTGCCACAGCCGCCCTGCCGGACAATGACGGGCATGGGCGGAGCCGGCGGGGTGCGCACCGCGCTGCTCATGGCGCTCGGCGCCGTGGCGGTGTCGCTGTCCGGGCCGCTGATGGCCGCGATGGTCGTGCCGCCGCTGGCGATCTCGTTCTGGCGCACCGGCCTGGCGACGGTGTGGCTCTCGCCGCAGGTGGCCGTGGCCCGGCGGCCCGAGCTGGCGTCGGTGCGAGGCCGCACCCTGCTGCTGGTGCTCGGCTCCGGGCTCGCCCTCGCGGTCCACTTCGGCACCTGGGTGACCTCGCTGACGCTGACGTCGGTCGCGTCCGCCACCGCGCTCGTGTGCCTGCAGATCGCCTGGGTGGTGACCTGGCAGCTGCTGCGCGGCGAGCGCTTCGGCCTGGCCGTGGCGGCGGGCCTCGTGCTGGCCCTGCTCGGGGTGCTCGTCGTGTCCGGCGTCGACCTCACCGTGTCGGCGCGGGCGCTGACCGGTGACCTGCTGGCGCTCGTCGGCGGTGCGGCGGCCGCCGCCTACATGGTGATCGGCTCGCGGGCGCGTCAGACGGTCTCCACGACGACGTACACGTTCGTCTGCTACGGGTCCTGCGCCGTCGTGCTCCTCGCGGCCTGCCTGGTCTCGGGGCAGGCGCTGGGCGGCTACCCGGCGGGGCAGTGGGGGCTGCTGCTGCTGGTGACCGGGTCCTCGCAGCTGATGGGGCACTCGGTGTTCAACCACCTGCTGGCGACGACCTCGCCGGTGGTGGTCTCGCTGGCGCTGCTGCTGGAGGTGCCCGGCGCCTCGCTGCTGGCGGCGGCGTTCCTCGGGCAGGTGCCGCCGCCCGCGGCCGTCGTGGGACTGGTGGTCGTGCTGGCCGGGATCGCGCTCGTCGTGCTCGGCGGCCGCGGACCTCGCCTCGAGGAGGCACCCGCGCCGTCGTGAGGAATCCCACGGTCCGGGGCCTGCCCGGGCGGTCGGCGCCCTGGCTACGCTCCGAGGACCGTGCCACCGACCGAGACGAAGGTGACCCATGCCCGCACCGGCCCGTGAGCTGCGCGCCCGCCGCTCCTGCCACGCCGTCCCCGGCTCGAACCCGCGCTTCCTCGAGAAGGCGCAGGGCCTCGACAGCGACCAGGTGTTCCTCGACCTGGAGGACTCGGTGGCCCCGGTCGCGAAGGAGGGCGCGCGGGCGAACATCGTCGAGGTGCTCACCACCGGCGAGTGGGGCGACCGGGTCCGCACGGTGCGGGTCAACGACTGGACGACCCGGTGGACCTACCGCGACGTGATCGAGGTCGTCGAGGGCGCAGGCGCGCACCTGGACTGCCTGATGCTGCCCAAGGTGCAGACCGCCGAGCAGGTCGCCGCGCTGGACCTGCTGCTCACCCAGGTCGAGACGGCGATGGGCCACGAGGTCGGCCGGATCGGGATCGAGGCCCAGATCGAGAACGCCCTCGGCCTGGTCAACGTCGACGCGATCGCGACCGCCTCCCCCCGCGTCGAGACGATCATCTTCGGGCCCGCCGACTTCATGGCCTCGATCAACATGAAGTCCCTCGTGGTGGGGGAGCAGCCACCCGGGTACGACGTCGGCGACGCCTACCACTACATCCTCATGCGGCTGCTGATGGCGGCCCGGGCGCACGACCTGCAGGTCATCGACGGCCCCTACCTCCAGATCAGGGACCTCGACGGCTTCCGCCGCGTGGCCGGCCGGTCCGCCGCCCTCGGCTTCGACGGCAAGTGGACGCTGCACCCCTCCCAGATCGAGGTGGCGAACGAGGTGTACTCCCCGCTCCAGGCCGACTACGACCACGCCGAGAACATCCTCGACGCCTACGCGTACCACACCTCCGAGAGGGGCGGCGCGACCGGAGCCGTCATGCTCGGCGACGAGATGATCGACGAGGCCTCGCGCAAGATGGCGCTGGTGATCTCGGGGAAGGGCCGGGCGGCCGGGATGAGCCGGGGCGAGGTGTGGACCCCGCCCGAGTAGACGGCCCGCTCCGCGCCGCATCCGGCTGTCCGCAGGCGGCTCCCGTACGATCACGTTCCGTGCCCGAAGCCCCGCCGTCCGCGACCGTGTCCGCGGTGCGCGTCGACGACGAGGGGGTCCGGGCCCGCAGCGACGACGAGGTGGTCCTCGACGTGCTCTTCGACGACCGGCGGATCTGGTCGTTCTGGCTGCACCGCGACGGCGAGCCCCGAGGCGGCGGCTACCTGGTGCGGTGGCCGCCTGCCCTGCGCCGCTTCCTCGACGGTACGACGCGGCTGCGCCTCGTCGAGCACGTCTCCGGCGCCACGGCCTTCGACGAGGAGGTCCGGCTCGGCTCCGGGACCGACCGGATCGCCGTGGTCAACGAGCGCGGGCTGCCGCTGGGCATCGACAAGTCCCTGCGGCTCGCGCAGACCTTCGACACCCGCAGCGCCGAGCACGTCGCGCCGCTGCTGGACTCGATCGAGGAGGTCCTTGGAGCGCTGCGCACGGCCGGCGTCGAGGCGTTCCCCGCCTACGGCACGCTGCTCGGCGCGGTCCGCGGCGGCAGGCTGATCGGGCACGACAGCGACGCCGACCTGGGCTACGTCAGCGAGCACACCTACCCCGTCGACGTGGTCCGCGAGTCGTTCCGGCTGCAACGCGCGCTGGCCGACATGGGGTACCACATCACCCGCTACAGCGGTGCGGCGTTCAAGGTGGACGTCGTCGAGGCGGACGGCTCCGTCCGGGGGCTCGACGTGTTCGGCGGCTTCCTCTCCGGCGGATACCTGTACCTGATGGGGGAGATCCGGACCCCGTTCCGGCGCGACCAGATCTTCCCCCTCGGCCGCACCACGCTCGAGGGGCGTGAGCTGCCTGCCCCCGCGGACACCGACGCGCTCCTGACGGCGACGTACGGGCCGTCGTGGCGGGTGCCGGACCCGGCGTACCAGTTCCAGACGCCGGTCTCGACGCACCGGCGGCTCAACGGCTGGTTCCGGGGCACCCGGGTGCGCCGCGAGTCCTGGGACCGGACCTACTCGCGGCTGCCCCGCACCGCGCCGCCGATCGTCCCGTCGCCGTTCGTCCGGTGGGTACGCCGCCAGGAGCGAGGCCGCGCCACGACCGTGGTCGACATCGGCTGCGGGCAGGGGGTCGACGACCTCTGGCTGGCGCGGCGCGGCATCTCGGTCGTCGGCCTGGACTACGCGCTGCGCGGGAGCGAGGCGGTCGCCGCCCTCGCCGCGCAGGAGCAGGTCGACCTGGAGCTGCGGCACCTCAACCTGTGCGAGCTGCGCTCCACGCTCACCGAGGGCGCGCGCCTCGCGCGGCTCCCCGGGCGCACGGTCGTCACGGTGCGCCACGTCGCCGAGGCCACCGACCGGGTCGGCCGGAGGAACCTGTGGCGGGCGTGCGAGATGATCCTGCGCGGAGGCGGGCGGCTCTACCTGGAGGTCCTCGTCGGCCGCGGCGACGACGGGTTCGCGGCCGAGCACCACCTGCGCCCGCTGTCGCTGCGGGCCGTGGTCGCGGAGCTCGAGGCGGGAGGCGCGAGCGTGGTGTCGCGCAGGCAGAGGCGGGTCAGCAGTCCCGGCAGCACGGCGGGACACCGGATCGGACGGCTGGTGGTCGAATGGCAGCGGTGAAGGACATCAGGGCCGGGTTGCGGGCGCGCGGCAAGACGGCCGCGCGGCAGCTGGGCGCGATGCGGGCCGGGGTCGGCTCCCAGGGGCTGGAGGCGCTGCGGGAGCGGGTCGCCACCCTCGAGGACGAGGTGCAGGAGTGCCGCCAGCTGCACCTGCGGCTCGCCGAGCTCACCGACGTCGTCGAGGAGCTGCTGCTGCCGGTCGCCCAGCGCGACGAGGAGCGGCTCGCCACGCTGCTCGAGACGTACTCCCGGGGCCTGTGAGCGGCTGACGTGGCCCGCACGGTCCTCTTCCACGTCGGCCTGCCCAAGACCGGGACGACGTACCTGCAGTCGGTGCTGTGGGACAACCGCGACGAGCTCGCCCGGCAGGGGGTGCTGCTGCCGGGGAGGTCCGCCCGCGAGCACCTGTGGGCCAGCGGCGTCGTCCGCGGGGACCCGCGGATCGGCAGGCGGGGCGCCGATGCACCGCACGCCTGGGAGCGGCTCGTCGCCGAGATCACCGCGTGGAAGGGCACCGCGGTCGTCAGCCACGAGTTCTTCGCCCCGGCGAGCGCCGAGCAGGCGAGGCGAGCGGTCGCCGACGTCGACGCGCCCGAGGTCCACGTCGTCGTCACCGCCCGCGACACCCTGAGCCTGGTCACCGCGCGCTGGCAGGAGTTCGTCAAGAACGGCTCGACGGTGCCGATCGACCGCTACCCGGCCCGCGAAAGGACGGACCCGGTCGACGACTGGGACTGGGGCAGCCTCGACCTCGCCGACGTCCTGCGCCGCTGGGGGACGGCCGTCCCCCGCGAGCGGGTGCACGTGCTGACGCTCCCGCGCCCCGACGAGCCCCGCGAGACGCTGTGGCTGCGGTTCGCCGCGCTGCTCGGCGTGGACCCGTCGACCTGCGCCGCCCCGCCCGCCGCCGCGAACGAGTCCCTCGGGGTGGTCGAGGTCGAGCTGCTGCGCCGGGTCAACGCCGACCTCGTCGGCTTCGGCTCCGCGCAGGACCGCGGCAACTGGATCCGCGGCTACCTCGCCCAGGGCAAGCTGGTGCCGCGCCGGGGCGAGAAGTTCTGGCCGTCCCCGGCCCGCGTCGAGGAGCTGCGCGAGCGCGGCAGCCGGGTCGTCGACGAGGTCGCGTCGGCCGGGTACGACGTCGTGGGGAACCTCGACGACCTCCGGCCCCCGGCGGCCGTCCCGCCCCGACGGCACCCCGACGACGTCACCGACCGCGAGCTCGTCGGAGCCGCCACGGCCGTCATCGCCGAGATGATGGACGACGTACGCCGGCTGACGCGGGAGAGCCGCAGGGCCGCGGCCTCGCCCGTCCCGGCCGTCCTGGGGCACCGCCTCCGCGAGCGCCTGCCGGGGTCCGCGCGGGCCGTGGCGCGGCGAATGCGGGCCCGGCTGGGCGGCTCCCCGGCCCGGGAGTGACCTCGCTCATAGCCAGGAGCGTGCCCGACGGGCAGCATGTGCTGCCACGCCAGCCACGCCGCTGCCGCACCGTCGCGGCCC
>JAICLD010000082.1 GCA_025927595.1 Nocardioidaceae bacterium
CGGGCGGTACACGCGGCGGCATGCGCCTGGCTCGACCGGGCACGAGGGTCCTCGTGGCGCAGCGACCGCGGTTCGTCGTGCAGCGGCACCGGGCGACCGGTGACCACTACGACCTGCGCTTCGAGGCGGACGGCGTCCTGCTGAGCTGGGCGGTCCCGAAGGGTCCGACGCTGGACCCCACGCGGCGGCGCACGGCGTTCCACGTCGGCGACCACCCCCTCGAGTACCTGCTGTTCGAGGGCGTGATCCCTCGTGGCTCGTACGGCGCCGGCGACGTCGTGGTCTGGGACACCGGCACCTGGGCTCCGCACGGCACCGACGACCCGCGCGCGGCGGTGGCCGCCGGTGAGCTGCACGCCGACGTCTTCGGGGAGAAGCTGCGCGGCAGGTTCGCGCTGGTGCGCCGAGGTGAGCCGGGGGACCGTGAGCAGTGGCTCCTGGTCCACAAGCGCGACGAGTTCGCGGTCGAGGGCTGGGAGCCCGGGGACCACCCTCGCTCGGTGCTGACCGGGCGCACCAACGACGAGGTGCTCGCCGAGCATGACCGCGTCTGGCGCTCGGACCTGCCCGCCGACCAGGCCGACGTGAGGCTGAGGCCCACCGCGGACGAGGTCGAGGCGGCTCTGGGCGCACTGGCCGATCTCGGCGCACAGGGCACCTGGGAGGTCTTCGGCCGCGGCCTCAAGGTGACGAACCTCGACAAGGAGCTGTTCCCCGGCCGGGACGGCGAGGCGCCGGTGACCAAGCGCGAGCTGCTCGGCTACACCGCCGCCATCGCCCCGACGGCGGTCCGCTACCTCGCCGGGCGGCCGCTGAACATGCGCCGCTACCCCAACGGCTCGCAGACCAAGGGCTTCTGGCACAAGGAGCGTCCCGGCCACGCGCCGCCGTGGGTCGGCTCCTGGGACAACCCCGAGGCGGACGAGGGCGAGACGCGGACCTACGCCGTCCTCGACGAGCCGGCCGCGCTGGTGTGGGCGGCCCAGTTCGGCGCACTGGAGTGGCACGCGTGGACCTCGCGGACGGACCAGCCGCACCGTCCGACGTACGCGCTCGTCGACCTGGATCCGGGCACCGACACCAGCTGGGAGGACCTGCTGGTCCTGGCCCGGCTGCACCGCGACGCCTTCGCCCATCTCGACGTCGCGGCATTCCCCAAGGTCACGGGAAGCCGGGGGATCCAGGTGTGGGTGCCGATCGCCCGCGGGCCGACCTTCGACGACACCCGTGCCTGGGTGGAGAGGCTGTCGCGCACGGTGGGCGCGGTCGTGCCCGAGATGGTGAGCTGGAAGTGGGAGGTGCGCTCCCGGGGCGGCAGGGCGCGCCTGGACTACACGCAGAACGCGATCAACAAGACGCTGGTCGCGCCCTACAGCCCGCGGGCGTCCGCGGGCGCGCCGGTGTCCGCTCCGATCACCTGGGACGAGCTCGACGACCCCGAGCTGCGTCCGGACGGGTTCACGATCCGCACGGTGCTGGAGCGCGTCGCGCAGCGTGGGGACCTCTTCGCTCCGGTGCTCGCCGTCGAGCAGACGCTGCCCCCGCTCGCCTGAGCGCCCGGTCGGCCACCGCTCTGGCAGCCGATGCCGTCCCCGTCCCGGTCCGGCCGGTGCGACCAGCCCGGGTCGCCGCGATGGACCGGTGCCGCCCCGACCGGGAGGGGTGGCGTGGGGACGCAGCGGGCCCGGGGTGGCCGTGCCGCTGCGTCCCCTTCCCCCGTGCCGCCATCATGGCCCATTCTCCGCCCATGGGGAACGCCAATACTGGGAAACACCAATGTTTGTGCCGGCCGGGGGTCACGCCGGCCCGCCCGCGTCGAGGGTGAGGGTCCAGCGCTGCTGCACCCGTCGGCCGGACCGTCAGCCGCCGCCGCTGGAGCGGTGTGCGCGGCGCAGTCCGTCCTTCATGATGTCCAGGGTCAGCTCGAAGTGCTGGTGGGCGGCTCGGAAGGCGCCCTCGGCGTCCTGCGCGACGATGCAGCGGACCAGCGCGGTGTGCTCCTCCAGGGCGCGCCGCAGGTAGTCCTCGGGGTAGGGCTCGGAGCCGAAGCCGAGCGTCGCGCGCGCGTTGAGCTGCGCACACAGCGTCACCAGGTTCGGGTTCCCGGTCATGTCGGTCACGGCCGCGTGCAGGCGGTGGTCGACCGCGCGCGCCGCTGACAGGCTCGGCGCGGCGGCGAAGTCCGCGAGCAGCCGCTCGAGGAGGTCCGACTGCTCGGAGGACCGGCGCTCCGCGGCGGTGCGGGCGACCAGACCCTCCACCAGGCACCGGTAGTCGAAGAGCTCCGAGAGGCGCGGGATCTCGGCCTCGAGGGTCCGCCGGGCCACGTCCGGGGCGACCCCCTGCCAGTCGCGGTCGGTGACGAACGTGCCTCCGTCCCGACCGCGACGGGACACGACCAGACCGAGGTCGGCGACCGTCCTGACCGCCTCCCGCACGGTCACGCGGCTCACCTGTTGCAGCTCGGCCAGCTCGCGCTCCGGCGGCAGCCGGTCACCCGGGAGGTAGGCGCCGATCGCGATCGCGGTGATGATCCGGTCGGCCAGCTCCTCGCGCAGCGTCGTCCTCGCGAACCCGGGCACCGCCGGTCGCCCCTCGCGGCCCGCGACCGACATGGCCCTCCCCAAAGGTATTGTCATGGGACCTTATCTCGTGCTTGACTCTCGCCGCGCCCCCACCGACCAGCCGGCAGGAGTACCCGTGGACCCCGTCGCACCCTCGAGCGTCGAGACCCGGATCGTGCCGTTCCGAGGCTACGAGACCTGGGTCCGCACCACCCGGCCCGACGCACCCGACCCCGGCCGCCTGCCACTGGTCGTCCTGCACGGCGGTCCCGGGATGGCGCACGACTACTGCCTGCCGATGACGGCGCTCGGTGCCGACGGCCGCACGGTCGTCCACTACGACCAGGTCGGCTGCGGCCGCAGCACGCACCTGCCGGACGCTCCCCGCGACTTCTGGACGGTCGACCTCTTCGTGGCCGAGCTGGCCACCCTCGTCGACGCGCTGGCGCTGCATGACGGCTTCCACCTCCTCGGCCAGTCCTGGGGCGGGATGCTGGGACCCGAGTACGTCCTCGCCCACCCCGAGGGCGTCGCCTCCCTGACCCTGGCCGACAGCCCCGCCTCGATGCCGCTGTGGGCGCAGGGCACCAACCAGCTGCTGGCCGGCCTTCCCGAGGCCACCCGCGAGGTGGTCGCGCGGCACGAGGCGGCCGGGACCACGGACAGCGCGGAGTACCTGGCCGCTGTCGACGAGTTCTACACCCGGCACCTGTGCCGCCTGGACCCGTGGCCGGAACCGGTGCTGGCCAGCTTCCGTCAGATGGAGGCCGACCCGACCGTCTACCAGACGATGATCGGGCCCAGCGAGTTCACCATCACCGGGACGCTGGGAGACTGGTCGGTCGTGGACCGGCTCGACCAGGTCGCCGTCCCGACGCTGGTGGTCGCGGGGGAGCACGACGAGGCGACGCCGGACGCCTGGCGCCCGTTCGTCGAGCGGATCCCGGGCTGCCGCCAGCACCTGGTCCCCGGCGCGAGCCACACCCCCCACCTGGAGCGGCCCGAGGAGTTCACCCGGGTCGTCGGCGACTTCCTCCGCGAGCACGACTGACCCCGACCGGCTGCACGACGGCTCCGTCGGCACGCACTGCCCCCTCCGCACCCCTGCACCTCCCACCCGCTCGTCCGCACAGGAGCAGCCCCATGTCCACGCCCATGTCACGCCCCAGGTCCGACCCCGGGTCCGACCCCGCTTCGAGCGCGCACGGCGCAGCCGAGGGCGTCGCCGAGCACCGGCTGGAGGAGTTCGGCTACCGGCAGGAGCTGCGCCGCTCGATGTCGCTGACCGACGTGGTCGTCTACGGGATGATCTACATGGTGCCGATGGCGCCGATCCCGGTCTTCGGCATCATCTTCAACTTCTCCGCGGGGATGGCTGGCCTCGTCTACCTGGTCGCCGCCTTCGCCATGGTGTTCAGCGCCCTGTCCTACAAGGAGATGGCGCTGCGCTACCCAGTGGCCGGCTCGGTCTACTCCTACGTCCGGCTGGGCTTGAACGGCTTCGTCGGCTTCATCGCCGGCTGGGCGATCCTGCTCGACTACCTGCTGCTGCCGGCCCTGCTCTCGGTGTTCGCCGCTGCGGCGATGGTCAGCCTGTGGTCGGCGGTACCGGCGTGGGTGTGGATCGTCGTCTTCGTGGTCCTGGCTGCCCTGGTCAACCTGGGCGGGATCAGCGTCACGGCGACGATGAACAAGGTCTTCCTCGCCGTCCAGCTGGCCGTGCTGGCGATCTTCGTCGCCTGGGTTCTCGTCGACGTGGCGCAGGGACGCGCCGACCTGGCGCTGTGGCCGGTCTTCGACTCGAGCGGGTTCTCCTGGTCGATCGTCTTCGGTGCCATCCCCATCGCGGCTCTGAGCTTCATCGGCTTCGACGCGATCTCGACCCTCAACGAGGAGGCCGAGGGCGGCGGCCGGGCGGTGTCCCGCGCGACCATGATCGTGCTGGTCGCGGTGACGGTGCTGTTCGTGCTCCAGGTCTACCTGGCGGCCATCTACGTCCCACGCGGCTCCACCTTCGCCGACGGCGACGCGACCAACAACGCCTTCTACGACATCGCCGGCCAGGTGGTGGGCCACTGGTTCAAGGTGCTCGTCACGCTCACGTCGGCTCTCGTGGCGATCTTCGCCAACTCCATCGCGTCCCAGGCGACGTCCTCCCGGCTCGTCTTCAGCATGGCGCGGGACCGGCAGCTGCCGTCGGTGTTCGCCAAGGTGAGCCGCTCGCGGGCCGTACCGCAGAACGCGATGCTGCTGATCGCGGGGCTGTCCCTGGTGATCGGGCTGGTCGGCACCGAGCAACAGGCGCTGCTCACCACGCTGGTGACGTTCGGGGCCCTGACCGCCTACGTCCTGCTGCACGTCGCCGTGCTCGTGGACCTCGGCGTGCGCGGACGCAGTCGCAACGTCCTCACCCACTGGATCTCGCCGGTCGTGGGCAGCGCGGTGCTCGTCTACGCGCTGTGGAACGCCGACGTGCACGCGAAGGTGCTCGGGGTCTCCTGGCTCGTCGTCGGCTGTGTCCTGGCCGTCTGCTTCCGGACCACTGGGCGGATCCGGCCCGCCGCGGAGGACTGACCGGGGCCGGACGACCGTGCCGTCGCCCGCGCGCCTGCTCCGACCGTGCGCCCTGTCGCACGGTGCAGGCGGTCACAGCTCCACGCGCCACCCGGAGAAGGTCCCGGTGCCGCGCTGCAGCACGGTCGTGGAGGCGCCCGCGTAGATCGTCACCCGGTAGGACCCGTGGATCCGGTCCGCGTGCCGGCGCCCGTGGACGTGGACGCGCAGGGTCACGCCCGGCGCCGCCGGGTCGTCACCGTTCTCACCCGACCAGAAGACGACCTCGAACCGGTCACCACGGGCGTGCCACGAGCCGAGCCCGCCGGGGGTGACCGGGGCGATGTCCTGGGCCGCGAAGGCGCCGCCCGCGCCGAAGGTCACGACGCCGGCGACCGGCGTGGTGTTACCGGGCGGGTCGTCGGTGTGGGTGATCCGCCACCCCCCGAGCAGGCCCGCCGCCCCCGAGGGTCGGCCCTCGGCCACCGCCTCCACCGGCACCGAAGCGGCGCCGACGACGGCGGCTCCGGCGACCCCCGCACCGCGCAGCAGCGTCCGGCGCTCCACCGCTCGACTCTGTGACATCGTCCTCATCCCTTCGAGAGATCCGGCGTCCCAGGGGATGGGTCGAGTCTTCCGCGGGCTCCGCGCGTCCGCCATAGCGAGAACGGGGTGGCCCGCCGCCCCACGGCTACCGCTGCGTCCGGACCACCAGCGCCGCGCCGCCGCCACGGCGCACCGGCTCCGCGTCGGCGCGCAGCCGCCCGTGACCGAGCAGCTCCACGCCGGTGGCAGCGCCGATCTCCTGGTCGATCTGGAGCGGCCCGGTGACGACGCTGAACTGCTGGCCGTGGAGCCGGGTCAGACGGCGCGCCACGGCGGTGTCGAGGAAGCCCTGCTCGGCGAAGCTCGTCGGGGTGTTGAAGTTCCCGACCCGAGGCGCCGCGATCGCCTGCTCCAGGGACATCCCGAGGTCGAGACGGTTCACGAGGATCTGGAGCACGGTGGTGATGATCGTCGCCCCGCCGGGGCTGCCGACCGCGAACACCGGCGTGCCGTGGCGCAGCACGATCGTGGGGTTCATGCTCGAGCGCGGGATCTTGCCGCCCTCGGGCAGGTTCACGTCGGGCACGGTGGGGTCGGCGGCCGCGAAGTCGAAGTCGGTCATCTCGTTGTTGAGCAGGAAGCCGTAGCCGGGCACGGCCATCCCGGTGCCGGCGAACTGCTCGATGGTGTTCGTGTAGGCGACGACGTTGCCCCAGCGGTCCGCGGTCACGACGTTGTTCGTGGACTGCTCGTGGTCGGCTGCCGCTGCGGCGGCCCCGGGGGAGGAGCAGCCGGAGTACGGACGGTACGGGTCGCCGGGCGCGACCGGGCTGGCGGCGGCCTGGTCGGTGATGAGGCAGCGCCTCGTCGCGGCGTACGCCGGGTCCAGCAGCCCGTGCAGCGGTACGTCGACGTAGTCGGGGTCGCCGACGTAGCGGTTGCGGTCGGCGAAGGAGTAGCGCAGCGCCTCGAGGTAGTGGTGCATGGCGAGCGTGCGGCTCTCCGTGGCCATCGGGTAGCCCGACAGGATGTTCAGCGCCTCGCCGGTCGTGGAGCCGCCGGAGGACGGCGGGGCCATGCCGTAGACGTCGTGGCCGCGGTAGCGGACGTGGGTCGGCGCCGGCTGCTCGGGGTGGTAGCCGCGCAGGTCGCGCCGCGTCATGATGCCGGGCCGCACCGTGAGCGCGGTGCCCGTCCACACCGGTGGGTGCTGCACGGTGTGCGCGATCGCCGCGGCGAGCGGTCCGTCGTACAGGTAGGAGGCGCCGTGCCGGGCGATCATCCGGTAGGTGCGCGCGAGGTCGGGGTTGCGCAGCCGGGCGCCGACCGGCAGCGGCTGCCCGTGCCGCAGGAACAGGCGGCGGCTGGAGGTGAACGCCTGGAGGTCGGTCAGCGACTTCCGGGTCTCCTGGACGAACGTGTCGTCGACGCGGAAGCCGCGCTCGGCGCGGTGGATCGCGGGCCCGAGGTCGTCCGCGAGCCGGCGGTTGCCGTAGCGGTGCACGGCGCGGGCCCACTGCGCGACCATGCCGGGGACGCCGACCGCGAGGCCGGAGTGCCGGGCCTCCTCGAACGCGAGCGGCGAGCCGTTCTCGACGAACAGGTCGTGGGTGCACGCGGCCGGGCAGGTCTCCCGGCCGTCGATCGTGACGACCCGGTGCTGGCGGGCGAGGTAGACGACCATGAACCCGCCGCCGCCGGGCCCGGCGACGTACGGCTCCGTGACGCCGAGGGCGGCGGCCGTGGCGACCGCCGCGTCGACGGCGTTGCCACCGCGCCGCAGGGTCGCGATGCCGGCCCGTGAGGCGTCCAGGTCGACCGACGCGACGGCACCGCCGTGCCCGGTCGCGACGGCGTGCGGCGAGCGGTGGGGGTCCGAGGCGGCGGCGGGCGAGCCGGGGCCGGCGTGCGCCGGGAGGGCCGGGACGAGCAGCGAGCAGACGACGGCGAGGCCGGCGCCTGCGGCGACCGCGCGAGGGCGGGAGCGCTTGGGAACGAGCATGACGGCCTCTCCTTCGAACGGCTCGCCCCGGTCACCGCCCGAGGCTCCCGCCCACCTTGCGCCCACGAGGCCCGGGGCCACAAGAGGCAGCGCGACGGCGGCCGTGCTGCGGTGTGCCGGCTGTCGAAACCGCCCCGTGCCGTACGACGCAGGGGCGACCGCAACCGACGGTGAGCGACGAGAGAGACGAGAGAGACGAGAGAGGTGGACGACGATGCGCTACATGGTGTTCGTCAAGATGGCCGAGGACGTGGGGGACGCGCCTGCCGCGCTGGAGGAGGTGATGGGGCGCGAGCTGGGGGAGGCCTTCGCCAGCGGCTCCATCATCGACGCCGGAGGGCTCTACCCCACGGCGCAGAGCGTGGAGATCCGGCTGACCGCGGGGGAGGTGACCACCACGGACGGTCCCTTCGCCGAGGCCAAGGAGGTCGTCGGCGGCTACTCGATCCTCGAGGCCCGGTCGCAGGACGAGGCCGTCGCCGGGGCCCGGCGGGTGATCGAGATCCACCGGGAGTTCTGGCCCGGCTGGGAGGGGTCTGTGGAGGTCCGCCGCATCGCGACGCCGGAGGAGGGCCCGCCGTCACGGGCGTGAGGCGGCCGGTGGGGTCTCGCCTACGATCGCCCCCGTGAGCAGCGACGCGGCGGCCGCCGTGACCGCCGTGTGGCGGATGGAGTCGACGCGGCTGGTCGCCGCGCTCACCCGGATGACCCGCGACGTCGCCCTGGCCGAGGACCTGGCGCAGGACGCCCTGGTGGCCGCGCTGGAGCAGTGGCCCACCGAGGGGGTGCCGCGCAGCCCGGGGGCCTGGTTGACCGCCGTGGCCAGGCGGCGCGCCGTCGACCACTTCCGGCGCGCCGAGACGCTGCGTCGGCGCACCGCCGAGCTGGGGCAGGACCTGCAGGAGGCGCACGTGCCGGACCTCGACGAGGCGGTCGACAGCATCGAGGACGACGTGCTGCGGCTGGTCTTCCTCACCTGCCACCCCGCCCTGCCGCCGGAGAGCCGTGCGGCGCTGACCCTGCGGCTCGTCGGGGGCCTGTCCACCCGCGAGATCGCCCGCGCCTTCCTGGTCAAGGACGCGACGATCGGCCAGCGGATCTCCCGGGCGAAGCGGACGCTGGTCGGCAAGGACGTGACGCTGCCGACCGGCCCCGAGCGTGACGCGCGGCTCGAGGACGTCATGGCGGTGGTGTACCTGATCTTCAACGAGGGCTACACCGCGACCGCGGGGACCTGGATGCGTCCCGAGCTGTGCCTCGAGGCGCTTCGCCTGGCGCGCACGCTCGCCTCCCTCGTGCCCGACGAGCCGGAGGTGCACGGCCTGCAGGCGCTCCTGGAGCTCCAGGCGTCACGGACCCGTGCCCGCACGGGTCCGGACGGCGAGCCCGTGCTGCTCGAGGCGCAGGACCGTGGCCGCTGGGACCGCCTGCTGGTCCGGCGTGGCCTCGCGGCGCTCGACCGCGCGCTCGCGCTCGGCCGGCCGGTCGGCCGGTACGTGCTCCAGGCCGAGATCGCCGCCTGCCATGCCCGGGCCCGGCGCGCCGAGGACACCGACTGGCGCCGCATCGCCGGCCTGTACGACGTCCTGGCCACCGCCGCGCCCGGAGCGGTCGTGGAGCTGAACCGTGCCGTCGCGCACGGGCGTGCCTTCGGGCCGGACGCCGGGCTGGTCGTGCTCGATCGCCTCGACGTGGACGCCCTCGGCGGGTCGCACCTGCTGGCCAGCGTGCGCGGCGACCTGCTGGCGAGGCGCGGGGACGCCGGCGAGGCCGCGGCGGCGTTCCGGGAGGCGGCCGCGCTCACCCGCAACGACGACGAGCGGACGCTGCTGCTGCGCCGGGCCGCGGAGATCTGCCCGGCGCCGGCGTCGAAACCCGCGGTCGCCGTTCGACGTCTGCACGACACCGGATCCCCCAGGAGGCAGCGATGACCGGCACGATGACCACCACGCGCACCGCGACGTCCGCGGACGGCACCCCGATCGCCTACGAGGTCTCCGGCAGCGGGCCCGCGCTGGTCCTCGTCGACGGCGCCATGTGCCACCGCGAGCTCGGCCCGTCCCGGGGCATGGCCGCCGCGCTGGCCGGGTCGTTCACCGTCTGCGCCTACGACCGGCGCGGCCGCGGCGCGAGCGGGTCCGGCTCGACGACGTACGCGCTGGAGCGTGAGGTGGAGGACCTGCTCGCCGTGGTGGAGGCGGTCGGCGGCCACGCCCACGTGTTCTCGGTGTCGTCGGGGGCGGCGCTCGCCCTGGAGGCTGCCCGGCAGGGAGCCCCGTTCGACCGCCTCGTGGCCTACGAGGCGCCGTTCATCGTCGACGACACCCGGCCGGGGAACGACCCGCGGCTGCCCGAGCTGGTGCAGGGCATGGTCGACCGCGGCAGTCCGGGGCAGGCCGTCAGCAGGTTCCTCCGCACCGTCGGCGTGCCGTCCCCGGTCGTCGCGATGATGCACCTGATGCCGGCCTGGCGACGGATGACGGCCACGGCGCACACGCTGCCCTACGACCTGGCGATGGTGGTGCCCCACCAGCAGGGCCGGCCGCTCCCGGAGGGGTACTACGACGCGGTCGACGTGCCGACGCTGGTGCTGGCGGGCGGCAGGAGCCCAGCCTGGATGCAGCACGCCCAGACCGCCGTCGCCGGGGCGGTGCCCGGCGCGCGGCTCGAGACGCTGCCCGGCCAGACCCACATGGTCAAGCCCGCCGCCGTGGCCCCGGTCGTCACCGAGTTCCTGCTGGCGTGACCCGACGGCACGGGATGGGTCCAGCTCCGGACCTGGCGGCCACGTCCGGGTTCGTGAGCTACGGCTGGGGCATGGTGCCGGTGACCGCACGGGTCGGCGCCACCGTCTGGCGCACCTCGCTCTTCCCCAAGGACGGCCGGTACGTCGTCCCGGTCAAGGCCGCGGTCCGCCGCGCGGAGGCGATCGAGGTCGGGGACGAGGTCACGGTCGCGCTTCGCGTGGACCTCTGACGCAGCCGTCCCGCCGTTCGTCGGGCCCGCCGACAGGCCCATCATGGGGGTGTGGCCGCAGACTCCTGGGCCGGTCTGGCCGACCGGTTCGCCGACGACGCCTACGCCTCGGTGAAGGGACGGGTGCGGACCCACGTGCTGCACCGGCAGCTGTCGGAGCACCTGCCGTCGCCGCCGGCGACGGTGCTCGACGTGGGTGGCGGGGCAGGCCACCAGTCGTTCCCGCTGGCCGAAGCCGGCTACGCCGTGACGCTGCTCGACCCGTCGCCGGCGATGCTCGACAAGGCACGACAGCGACTCGAGGGGCTGTCCCGTGAGGCCCGGGCTCGGGTGACGCTCGTGGAGGCCGGCGGAGAGAACGCCGACGAGGCGGTGGATGGTCGGCGCTTCGCCGCCGTCCTGTGTCACGGCGTGCTCGGGTACCTGGTGCGGCCCGAGCCGCTGCTCGACCAGCTGTGCCGGTGCACTGCGGCCGGCGGCGTCGTCTCGGTCATGACCGGCAACGCCAGGGCGATGGCCGTGCGCCCCGCCCTGGAACGACGGTGGGACGACGCTCTCGCGTCGTTCGACGCCAGGGAGGAGACCGGAGTGCTGGGCGTCCCGACCCGAGCCGACACGGTGGAGGAGCTCGGCGACCTCCTGCGAGGCCGCGGCGTGGAGCCGGTGCGCTGGTACGGCGTATGGCTGTTCGTCGACTGGCTGGAGCTCAGCGGAGCCGAGCTCGACCCGAGCGATGAGGAGCAGGTCGCGGCGGCAGCCGCTGTCGAGCTCGAGGCCGGCCGACGAGACCCGTACCGGCAGCTCAGCCGGGTCTTCCACCTCGTCGGACGCAAGCGAGCGAGCTGATGGGCGCAGCGCGCCGCGACGGCGGTTGCCGCTGTCGCGATGAGTTGCGTGCCTGCGTCCGGTCAGATCAGCACAGTCGCGTCAACCCCCAGGAGGCCCGCGTGCGCAAGGTCGTGCTCTACACGCTGATGTCGCTCGACGGCGCAGTCGACCACCCAGGCCGGTACTTCGCGCCTGGCCAGGAGCCCGGCGAGGTGCCGGAGTTCGACTCCGTGATGGTGGAGAACGAGGCGAAGGTCATCGGCGCGCAGGACGCGGTGCTGCTTGGTCGTCACATGTACGACGAGTGGTCCGAGTACTGGCCCGCCGTGCGCGACCAGCCGTTCGCCGACTTCATCAACCACGTCCAG
>JAICLD010000184.1 GCA_025927595.1 Nocardioidaceae bacterium
GACCCGCTGATGGTGAGGGTCCTGCTGGACACCGACCTCGCCATGGGCAGCACGGGCTCGGACATCGACGACGGCTTCGCCCTGGCCCTCGCGGTGGCGGACCCCGCGGTGGACCTGGAGCTGGTCACCACGGTGAACGGCAACACCGACGTCGACACCGCCACCAGGCTGACCCTCGAGCTGCTCGACCGGCTCGGGGCGGGCGCCGTCCCGGTCGCGCGTGGCGCCGTCGCACCGCTGCTGCGGGCCTCGCCGCGCTCCCCGGCCGACGCCGAACCGGTCCTGCCTCCCGGCACGGACCCCAGCGGACGCGAGGTCGGGCACGCCGCACGCCGTCTCGTGGAGCGGGTGATGGCCGCGCCCGGTGAGCTGACCGTGGTCGCGATCGGACCGCTCACGAACGTGGCCCTGGCCCTCGCCCTCGAGCCGCGCGTCGCCACGGCCGTGAAGGAGGTCGTGGTGATGGGCGGGGTGTACCTCGAGCACACCAACGTCGCGGCGATGCCCGGCGAGTTCAACTTCTGGGTCGACCCCGAGGCCGCCGCGATGGTGCTGGCCAGTGGTGCGCCGCTGCGGCTCGTCGGCCTGGACGTGACCCGCAGGGTGCGGCTGAGCCGGTCCGACGCCGCGCGGATGCGCGAGTCCGGCGGGGCCTTCGGGTCGTTCGCCGCCGACCGGACCGAGGAGTGGATCGCCCACCTCGAGCGGACGGTCCCCGGCGACGACCTCGAGCGCGGGAGCTGTGCCCTGCACGACCCGCTGGCGGTCGCGGCCGCGACCCGCCCCGAGCTGCTGACCTGGCGGGACGCGCACGTCCAGGTCGAGACCGCGACCGAGCGGACCCGTGGCGTGGCGGTCGCCGACCTGCTCACCACGGACGCCCCGCCGGCTGCGAACTGTCGCATCGCGGTGGGCGTCGACACGACCGCCTTCCGCGAGCACCTGCTCGCCCTGCTGGGGACGCTGCCCTGACTGTCCTGACGGTGCCGTCCCCGGCCGGCGGGGTCTTGCTGACGCACCGATGATCCCCTAACGTTCGCTCAAATCGTTTTGCGTCCGGTGGCCCGACCACCGCCGCGAGGGGGAGGGAAGCGAGATGGCCGACGACGCCGGACGCACCGTGAGGGTGGCGATGGTGGGCTACGCCTTCATGGGCGCCGCGCACTCCCAGGGGTGGCGCAACGCCCACCGGTTCTTCGACCTCCCGGCCACGCCCGAGCTCACGGTGCTCTGCGGCCGGACCGCCGACGCCACCGAGGCGGCCGCGCGCAAGCTCGGCTGGGCGGACTGGGCCACCGACTGGCGCGACGTCGTCGAGCGCGACGACGTGGACGTGGTCGACATCTGCACCCCGGGCGACACCCACCGCGACATCGCGCTGGCCGCCCTGGCGGCGGGCAAGCACGTGCTCTGCGAGAAGCCGCTCGCCAACACCGTCGTCGAGGCCGAGGAGATGGCGGCCGCTGCCCGCTCCGCCGAGGAGCGCGGCGTGCGGTCCATGGTGGGCTTCAGCTACCGGTGCACCCCCGCACTCGCCCTGGCCCGGGACCTCGTGGCCGCCGGCCGGCTAGGACGCATCCACCACGTCCGCGCCGAGTACCTCCAGGACTGGATCGTCGACCCGCAGTTCCCGCTGGTCTGGCGGCTGCAGAAGGACAAGGCCGGTTCGGGCGCGCTCGGCGACATCGGCGCCCACGTCGTCGACCTCGCCCACTTCCTCACGGGCGAGCGCCTCACGGGCGTGTCCGGGACCCTGGAGCGCTTCGTCGACGAGCGCCCGCTGCCGGACGGCGGTGCGACCGGCGGGCTCGGTGCCGGCGGGGGGACGGGGACGGGACCGGTCACCGTCGACGACGCGGCCGCGTTCTTCGGCCGCAACGAGGGCGGCGCCCTGGCGACCTTCGTCGCCACCCGCTTCGCCACCGGCCGCAAGAACGCGATGCGCATCGAGCTGAACGGCTCCGACGGCAGCCTGGCGTTCGACTTCGAGCGCCTCAACGAGCTGCAGGTGTACGACGGCACCGTGCCGGCCGCCGACGCCGGCTTCCGGCGCATCCTGGCCACCGAGCCGGACCACCCGTACGCCGGAGCCTGGTGGCCACCCGGTCACGGGCTGGGCTACGAGCACACGTTCGTCAACGAGATCGCGGACTTCGTCCGCGCGGTGGTGGACGGCCGCGCGCCCACCCCCTCCTTCGACGACGGCCTCTACGTCCAGCGGGTGCTCGACGCCGTGGAGCGGTCCTCGGACGCCTCCTCGACGTGGACCGCGATCTCCTGAGCACGCCCCTTCGAGAGGAAGCCGCCATGACGCGACCGGTCACGCTGTTCACGGGCCAGTTCGCCGACCTGCCGTTCGAGCAGGTCTGCGAGCTCGCCGCCGGCTGGGGGTACGACGGGCTGGAGATCGCCTGCTGGGGCGACCACTTCGACGTCCACGCCGCGGCCACCGACGACGGCTACGTCAAGGAGCGGCGGGCGATCCTCGACCGGCACGGCCTCTCGGTGTTCGCCATCTCCTGCCACCTCACCGGGCAGGCGGTCTGCGACCACCCCATCGACGAGCGCCACCAGGGGATCCTCCCCGCGCGGCTGTGGGGCGACGGCGAGCCCGAGGGCGTGCGGCGACGTGCCGCGGAGGAGGTCAAGGACACCGCCCGGGCCGCGGCGCGGCTCGGCGTCGACACGGTCATCGGGTTCACCGGCTCGTCGATCTGGCACACCGTCGCGATGTTCCCGCCCGTGCCGCAGGAGATGGTCGAGCGCGGCTACGCGGACTTCGCCGAGCGGTGGCACCCGATCCTCGACGTCTTCGACGAGGAGGGCGTCCGCTTCGCCCACGAGGTGCACCCGAGCGAGATCGCCTACGACTACTGGACGACGCAGCGGACGCTCGAGGCGATCGGCCACCGTCCGGCGTTCGGCCTGAACTTCGACCCCAGCCACTTCGTCTGGCAGGACCTCGACCCGGTGGACTTCCTCTGGGACTTCCGGGACCGGATCTACCACGTCGACTGCAAGGAGTCCAAGGTCCGGCTCAACGGCCGCAACGGCCGGCTCTCCTCGCACCTGCCGTGGGGCGACCCCCGTCGCGGCTGGGACTTCGTGTCCACCGGCCACGGTGACGTGCCGTGGGAGCCGGTGTTCCGGATGCTCAACTCCATCGGCTACGACGGCCCGATCTCCGTGGAGTGGGAGGACGCCGGCATGGACCGCGCTGTCGGGGCGCCCGACGCGCTGGCCTTCGTGCGCCGCCTGACCCAGATCGAGCCGCCCGCGGCCGCCTTCGACTCCGCCTTCTCCTCCGGCGACTGACCCGCCACCTTCCGACCCGAACCGACAGAACAGACAGAGGTACCCACCCATGACAGCTCTCCGCGTCGGAGTCGTCGGCCTCGGCGAGGTCGCCCAGGTCGTGCACCTGCCCATCCTGGAGCAGCTGCCGGAGCTGTACGAGCTCAGTGCCGTCTGCGACATCTCACCGACCCTGCTCAAGCTCGTCGGCGACCGGTACGGCGTCGAGCAGCGTTACGCGGACTTCGAGGAGATGGTCGCGGACACGTCGCTGGACTGCGTGCTGGTGCTCAACAGCGACGAGTACCACAGCGACTGCGTCGTGACCGCTCTCGACCACGGTCTGCACGTGCTCGTCGAGAAGCCGATGTGCCTGAGCCCGCGGGAGGCGGAGCGGATCATCGAGGCCCGGGACCGCTCGGGGTGCCAGGTCATGGTGGGCTACATGCGCCGGTTCGCGCCGGCGTTCGAGCAGGCGGTGCGGCGGCTGCCCGAGATCGGGCCGATCCGCTACGTCCGCGTGCACGACATCATCGGGCGCAACCAGCTGATGATCGACCCGACGACGCGGGTGGTCCGTCCCGATGACATCCCCCGAGCGGCGATGGAGGAGCGGTGGGCCCGCGGCGGGGCCCTGGTCAGGGAGGCGCTCGGCGACGTGCCCGACGTCCTCGGCGGCACCTACCGTCTGCTGTGCGGACTGGGCAGCCACGACCTGTCCGCGATGCGGGAGCTGCTGGGCCGGCCGCGGGGCGTGGCAGCGGCGCGACAGTGGCGCAACGGCGGCTACATCGTCGCGATGCTCGAGTACGACGGCTACCTGGCCACCTACGAGACCGGTGTCGACGAGCAGCGCCGCTTCGACGCCCACCTCGAGGTGTTCGGGGAGACGTCGTCGTTGCGGGTGCAGTACGACACGCCGTACATCCGGCACCTGCCGACGACGCTGGTCCTGGACCGGACCGAGGGGGACGGCTACGAGCGCACCGTCGTGCGGCCGGACCTCACGGACCCCTACACGCACGAGCTGCAGTACTTCCACGCCCACGTGCGCAGCGGCGAGCCGGTCAAGACCGGACCCGAGGACTACGTGCAGGACATGGAGCTGTTCACCGAGATCGTCGCCGCGATCCGTGCCGGCGACCCGTCGCTGTAGCGCTCGCGCCGCGGACCCGAAGATCCGTCGAGTCCGCCCGAAGAAAGCCGCGGCCGGGCCCTCCGGCCGGACCTAGGGTCGTGCCGCGCACCCGAGCACGACCACGACACACGACCAGAGCCACGACCAGAGAAGGTGACCGACGTGCTGACCGACGACGACGTGGAGCTCTTCCGCTCCCAGGGGTACCTGCTGCCCCACACCCAGCTGTTCTCCGACGACAAGCTCGCCCGGCTCGAGGGCGTCTTCAACGAGCACCTGTCCGACAAGGGCGACAAGCTCTCCGACGAGCTGGACACGCCGCACTTCCGGGACCCCCGGCTGATGGAGTTCCTCCTCTCCGACGAGGTCCTCGACACGGTGGAGCCGCTCGTCGGCCCCGACATCGCGCTGTGGACCAGCCACTTCATCTCCAAGGACCCGAAGGTCGGCCGGGCGACGCCCTGGCACGAGGACAGCGCCTACTGGAACGGCCGGCTGTCCGCCTACGACCGCATCGTCACCGTGTGGCTCGCGCTGGAGAACCCGAGTGACAGGCGGAACGGCTGCATGCGGGTGATCCCGGGCTCGCACCTGTCCGGCGGGTTCTCCGAGAACTACGTCCCCACCGACATGAGCGTGCAGACCTTCCACGCCGAGATCACCGGCGTCGACGAGAGCAAGGCCGTCGACTTCGAGCTCGCCCGCGGCGAGTTCTCCCTGCACGACGGGCGGATCACCCACGGGGCGAAGCCCAACACCAGCGACGTGCGTCGTACCGGCTACACGATGCGGTACTTCCCGGCGTCGGTGAAGGTCCTCGACGTGGAGCAGAACGCCGGCTGGAAGATCTGGCTGGCTCGCGGCAGGGACACCGCCGGGAACACCTACGAGCCGGACCCGCGCACGACAGCGTCGGCATGAGGCCCGCCGCATGAAGCTGGGCCTGCTGACCGCCTGCCTGCCCGCGGTCCCGCTCGACGAGATCGCGGGCTGGGCCGCGGGTCAGGGCTACCAGGCCCTCGAGGTGGCGGCCTGGCCGGAGGTACCGGGTCGGGACTGGGAGGCCAGCCACCTCGACGTCACCTCGATGGACTCCGGGGCGGCGGCGAAGGTCGCCGACCTGATGGCCGCCCACGACCTCGAGCTGTCCGCCGTGGCCTACTACGAGAACAACCTGCACGCCGACGTGCGCCGGCGCGACGAGATCCATGCCCACCTGCGCCACTGCATCGACGCCGCCGAGCAGCTCGGCTGCGGGCTGGTCGGCACCTTCGTCGGGCGCGACGTGACCCTGACGGTCGAGGAGAACCTGCGGCTCGCCGAGCGGGTGCTGCCGCCCCTCGTCCGGTACGCCGCGGACCGCGGGGTCCGGCTGGTCGTCGAGAACTGCCCCATGGAGGGCTGGCACCCCGACGGGTACCCCGCGAACCTGGCGTACTCCCCGCAGCTGTGGGACTGGATGGCCGACCTCGGCCTGTGGCTCAACCTCGACCCGTCGCACCTGACCTGGCTCGGCATCGACCCGATCGCGGTCCTGGCGCCGTACGTCGACCGGGTGCTGCACGTGCAGGCCAAGGACGTCGAGGTCGACGCGTCCGCGCGGGACCGCGTCGGCGTGTTCGGGAACGCCGTCGGCCGCGAGGCCTCCCCCTGGGAGAGCGGCTGGTGGCGCTACCGGATCCCGGGGCTGGGACAGGTCGACTGGGCCGCGTTCGTCGGCGAGCTGCACCGGCTCGGCTTCGACGGGGTGGTCTCGGTGGAGCACGAGGACCCGGTGTGGAGCGGCAGCGTCGACCGCGTCCAGCAGGGCCTGGTGATCGCGCACGACCACCTGGCCGGCCTGTCCGGCCTGTCCGGTCCGGTCGCCGGACGCACCGGAACACGAGAGGAAGGCTGAGCGCGCCGTGCAACGAGGTGTGTACTTCGACGGGTGGTTCCCCCGCCAGCACTGCTACCACCCGAGCCTGCCGCCGCGACGGCTGCGGATGGTCGAGGACCTGGTCGACCTGAACGCGACCGTGCTCGTGTGGTCCGCGATGGGCGGCGGGTCGCTCGGACTGCCCTA
>JAICLD010000150.1 GCA_025927595.1 Nocardioidaceae bacterium
CGGGTGGTGGCCGCGAGGTGAGCGTGCTCGCGTCGCGGATCTCCTACGTCGGCGAGCTCGGCTGGGAGCTCTACGTGCCCATGGGGCAGGCCGCGGCCGTGTGGGACGCGCTGCTCGAGGCCGGCGCCCCGCACGGAGCCCGGCCGGTCGGCATCGGGGTCTACGCGACCACCGGGCGGATCGAGAAGAGCTACCGCGCGTTCGGCTACGAGCTCGACGGCGAGCGCACGATCATCGAGGCGGGCATGGCCCGTCCCAAGGTGAAGAAGGCCGACTTCGTGGGCAAGGAGGCGTACCTGCGCCAGCGCGAGGAGGATCCGAAGGCGGTGCTGTGCACGCTGGCCGTCGAGGACCACACGTCCGCGAGCGGCGTGAAGCGGTACATGCTCGGCGGCGAGCCGATCCTCACCCGGGACGGCGGCACGCTCACCGACGGGCACGGGCACCACCCCTACGTCACCACGGCGGGCTCCGCGCCGTCGCTCGGCAAGCACCTGCTGATGGCCTACCTCCCGCCGGAGGAGGCCCGCGTGGGCAACGAGCTGGCGGTCTCCTACATGGAGGAGCTGTACCCGGTGACGGTGGCGGCCGCCGACGCGACGCCGCTGTTCGACGCGGACAACGACCGGATCAAGGGCTAGGGGACGACGATGGCGAACGTGCTCGTCTGCATCAAGCGGGTGCCGGACCTCGGTGGCGAGATCCGGCTGACCGCCGACGCGATGGGGGTCGACGACTCCTCGCTGGGCCACACGGTGAGCCCGCACGAGGAGGCGGCCGTCGAGCTGGCCATCCAGACCGCCAAGGACACCGGTGGCGAGGCCACGGTGCTCACGCTCGGCTCCGAGGACGCCGTGGAGCAGCTCCGCAACGCCCTGGCCCTCGGCTGCACGGGGGCGGTTCTGGTCGAGGCCGACGCCGCCGCCTACGGGCCGGCCGACGTGGCCGCGGCGGTCGCCGACGTGGTTCGCGACCACGAGGCCGCGGGGACGTCGTACGACCTGGTGCTGGTGGGCAACGACGCCTCCGACACCGGCGACTTCCAGGTCGGCGTCCGGCTGTCCTACCTGCTCGACCGGCCCGTCGTCGCGGGCGTCTCGACGCTGTCCGTCGATGGCGGCGAGGTCACCGCGCGGGGCGGGAGCCCCGACGGCGGCACCGAGGTCTACCAGGTGGCGCTGCCCGCGGTCCTGACCGTGATGGAGGGCGGTGTGGAGCCGCGCTACCCCTCCATCCCGGGCCGGATGAAGGCGAAGAAGATCGCGATCGACCGGGTGACACCGACGGGGGAGCCGCAGGGCTCCGGACGCCGCCGGCTCACCCTCCCCCCTGCACAGCCCAGCCAGGTCACCGTGCTGGGCGAGGGGCCCGAGGCGGCCGGTGCGGTCGTCGACCTGCTGGAGAGCCTGGGAGTGACCCGATGAGCGTGCTGGTGCTGGTGGAGACCGACGAGGGCGGGGCCGTCGAGGTCTCCCGCGAGACGCTCGCCTTCGTCCGCGGGACCGACGCGGACGTGCGGGCGCTGGTGGTCGGGGAGGTGTCCCCGGAGCTCGTCGAGCAGCTCGGGTCGTACGGCGTCCGTGAGGTGCTGCGGGCCGACGGGGAGGCGTTCTCCTCCTACGCCGCCGCGGCGTGGGCGTCCGCGGTCGTCGCAGCCGCCGACGGGGTCCCGCTCGTCGCGGCCGCCGGCACGCCGCGGGGCAACGAGGTGCTCGCGCACGTCGCCTGCCGCCTCGGCGTCGCGATGGCGGCCAACGTGGTCGCGGTCGAGGGCACCGACCCCCTGGTGGTGTCCCGCCAGGTGCTGGGCGGCTCCGCGCTCGAGGAGCTGCCGCTGCCGGACGCCGTGGCGGTCCTGACCGTGGCGGGGCACGCCTGCGAGCCCAGCACCGCCGACGAGCCGGCTGCCCCGGCCGTGCGCGAGGTGTCCGTCGACGTACCGGCGGCCGACCTGCGGGCGCGGGTCGTCCGGACCGAGCCGGGGGAGCCCGACGAGTCCGGCAGCCTCAAGTCCGCCCGGGTGGTGGTCGGGGCGGGCCGCGGCGCGGGCAGCGCGGACGGCTTCAAGGACCTCCTCGAGCTCACCGAGCTGCTCGACGGTGCCGCCCTCGGCGTGTCCCGGGTGGTCACCAGCCTCGGCTGGCGGCCGCACCACGAGCAGGTCGGCCAGACCGGCAGCAGGGTCACCCCCGACCTCTACGTGGCCTGCGGGATCAGCGGCGCGATCCAGCACTGGGCGGGTATGTCCACCTCCAAGACGATCCTGGCGATCAACACCGACGCCGACGCGCCGATGGTGACCAAGGCGCACTACGCCGTGATCGGGGACCTGCACGAGATCGTCCCGGCCATCAACGAGGAGCTCCGCCGCCGGGCCGGCTGACCCGAGAGGCGACATGGGCGTCCCACGGGGCCACCCGGGGCCCGTGGGACGCATCGACTGGTGGGCCGTGCCGGCGCTGCTGCTGGTGGTCGGCGACACCGTGCTCTACCTCGGCGTGCTGGGGGCGCAGGACGCCCGGCCGGCCTGGTGGGCTCTGGCCGTGCTCGTGCTCGCGGTGCTGGGGCTCGCGTACGCCGTCCGGCTCGCCGCCCCCCGCCGCCGGGCGGTGCTCGCGGCGTGCGCACCGGTCCTCGGGCTGCTGGGGCTGCTCGCGATCTTCTCGATCGGGCTGCCGATCCTGCTCGCCGCGGTGCTGTGCGTGGTGGCCCTCGCACGGGCCTGGAGCCGTCGGTCGGCGGCCGCCTGACCATCCGTCCATCTCGTGCCGGCGGGCCAGCCCTCCGGGAAGGAGCCTGTGTGACCAGCTCGCAACCGACCACCCTGGTCGTCGCGACACCGTTGGAGGCCGAGCTCGTCGACCGGATCCGCGCCGGCGCCCCCGGCGTCGAGGTCCTCTTCGAGCCCGACCTGCTCCCGCCGCCCCGCTACCCCTGCGACCACCGCGGGGACCCCGCGTTCGAGCTCGACGAGGACGGTCGCCGGCGCCTGCGTTCCCTCCTCGAGCGGGCCGACGCCGTCCTGGGCGTCCCCGGGGACAGCCCCGAGGGACTCCGCGAGCTCGTGGCGACGGCCCCGCGGCTGCGCTGGGTCCAGGGCACCTCGGCCGGTGCCGGCCAGCTGGTGGGCGCCGCCGGCCTGGACCCGGACGCGCTGCGGCGCGTGACGGTCACCAGCAGCGTGGGCGTGCACGCGTCCCAGCTCGCGGAGTGGGCCGTCCTCGGGCTGCTCTACTTCGTCAAGGACGTGCCCCGGCTGCATCGCGACGCGGCGGAGCGGACCTGGTCCCACTATCCCGCCCGCGAGCTCAGGGGGATGCGGCTGCTCGTCGTCGGTCTCGGCCACATCGGGCGCGAGGTCGCCCGGCAGGCGCGGGCCCTCGGCATGCACGTCACCGGCGTACGCCGCCGTCCGCGGGACTCCGACCTCGAGGTCGTCGACGAGACCGCCGCCCTGGACGACCTGGCGGCCGCGGTGTCCCGCAGCGACGCCGTGGTGCTGGCGCTGCCGTCCACGGCCGGGACCGACGGGCTGTTCGGGGCGGAGCTGCTGGCAGCGGTCCCGGACGGCGGGGTCCTGGTCAACGTCGGCCGGGGCAGCACCGTCGACGAGGCGGCCCTCGTCGCGGAGCTGCGCGGCGGCCGGCTCGCCGGGGCCGCCCTCGACGTCTTCGCGACCGAGCCGCTGCCGCCCGACAGCCCGCTGTGGGGCCTCGAGAACGCGCTCGTCAGCCCGCACACGGCCGCGCTGTCGACGCAGGAGAACGCGCGGATCGTCGAGGTGCTCCTGGACAACCTGGACCGGTTCCGGGCCGGCAGGCCGTTGCGCAACGTCGTCGACCCGGAGCACTTCTACTGAGCCGAGCCGACGCGGGACCGCCGGCGACACGCCGCCTGCGACATCGCCGGGAATGTCCGGCGCCCGCCACGACTTGCACCACGACGTGACGGGGACCGGGCAGCCACAGGTGCGCCGCCGCGACGTCGGCCTGCGCTCCGAGCGCGGGCCCGTGCTGCTGGCGGTGATGCTCTCGACCGCGCTCGTGGCGCTCGACTCGACGATCGTCGCGACCGCCGTCCCGTCGATCGTGCGCGACCTCGGCGGCTTCCGCGAGTTCCCCTGGCTGTTCTCGACGTACCTGCTGGCCCAGGCGGCGACCGTCCCGGTCAACGGCAAGCTCGCGGACCTGTTCGGCCGCAAGCCGGTGATGTACTACGGGATCGGGGTCTTCCTGCTCGGGTCGGTGCTGTGCGCGGCCGCGTGGAGCATGCCGGTCCTGATCGGTGCCCGGGTCCTGCAGGGCCTCGGCGCGGGCGCCGTGCAGCCGATGGGGATGACGGTGATCGGCGACATCTACACGTTGCGCGAGCGCGCCAAGGTGCAGGGGTACGTCGCGAGCGTGTGGGGGATCTCGTCGGTCCTCGGACCCACGATCGGCGGCGTCTTCAGCCAGCTGCTGAGCTGGCGCTTCATCTTCTGGGTCAACGTGCCGCTCTGCCTGCTCGCCGCGTGGATGCTGCGCCGGTTCGTCGAGGGCGTCGAGCGCAGGCGGGCCAAGGTCGACTACGCCGGCGCGGTCCTGCTCACGCTGGCCACGACGCTGGTCGTGCTCGGGCTGCTCGAGGGTGGCCAGTCCTGGGCGTGGGCCTCGTGGCAGACGGTGGTGGTGTTCCTGACCGCAGCGGTCCTGCTGGCCGGCTTCGTGCTCGTCGAGCGGGCGGCGCCCGAGCCCGTGCTGCCGCTGTGGGTGTTCACCAGCCGGTCGCTGGTCGTGACCGGAGCGGTCTCGTTCCTCGTCGGCGGGCTGGTGCTCGGGCTGTCGTCGTACGTCCCGACGCTCGGGCAGGACGTCGTCGGTGCCTCCGCGATCGTGAGCGGCCTGGTGCTCGGCGCGCTGTCCCTCGGGTGGCCCGTGGCGGCGGCGGTCTCCGGGCGGCTGTACCTCAGCGTCGGGTTCCGGCTCACCGGCCTGGCGGGAGTCTCGCTGGCATTCGCCGGAGCGCTCTGGCTGGCCCTCGCGGACCCGGGGGGCTCCCTGTGGCACGTGGCGCTGGCCTGCCTGCTGATCGGCTTCGGGATGGGCTGGGTCGCGTCGCCGGCCCTCGTGGTGGCGCAGTCGAGCGTCGCCTGGGGCCAACGCGGCGTCGCCACCGCTACCAACATGTTCGGCCGCTCGGTCGGCTCGGCGGTGGGCGTCGCGGTGTTCGGCGCGGTCGTCAACGCCGCGACCGGCGCCCGGCCCACCGCGGTCACCCTGGCCACCGGGGTGCACCGGGTGTTCGTCGGGATCCTGCTGATCACGGTGGTGATCGCTGCGCTGGAGGTCCTGATGCCGGCGCGGGTGTCCTCGCCGGAGCGGTGAGCCGCCCCTGCGACGCTGTCGCTCAGCCGCGAAGCCTCGCGGTGACGGTGTCCGGCGAGAACTGCTGGTCCACGACCAGCCGCGTCATCCCCACCACGGCGGAGTCCTCACCGAGGACGCCCAGCTGCAGGGCCATGTGCCGCGTGGCCCGTGGCAGCGCCAGGCGGTAGAGCGTCTCCCGCATGCCGGCCAGCAGGGGCGCCGAGGCCAGTGCGCCGCCCACCAGCACGACCTCGGGGTTGAGCAGGCAGACCATGGTCGCCATGACCTCGCCGATGCGCCTGCCGGCCGCCTGAGTCAGGCGCGCCGCCTCGGGCTCGCCGGCATCCAGGAGCGCCCTCACGTCACGCCCGGACGTGGCCTCGAGACCGAGGGACCGCAGCTGGGCGGCCACGGCCCGGCCGCTCGCCACGGCCGCGAGACAGCCGTGCATCCCGCACTGGCACGGAGCCTCGGACAGCGGTGACACGCGTACGTGACCGATGTCGCCGGCACCCCCGTCGACCCCGGTGTAGGAGCGTCCCCCGATGACGATGCCGGTGCCGATGCCGGTCGACACCTTGACCAGGCACAGGGACGTCAGGTGCGTGCGCGCCGCGGCGTACTCACCCATCGCTGCGGCGTCCGCGTCGTTGGCCGTCAGCACCGGGACGCCGGGAACGGCGGGCTGCAGGTGCTCCGCCACCGGGTAGGCGTCCCAGCCCGGCAGCATCGGGGGCTGGCTGGGCCGGCCCGTCACCGGGTCCACCGGCCCCGGGATGCTGAGGCCGAGCCCGCACAGGTCGTCCGGTTCGAGTCCCTGCTTGTCGAGGACGGCACCCATCGCGAGGACGACCCTGTCGAGCACGTCGGACGGCCCGGCGGTGACCGACACGTCGATGCAGTCCTCGACCAGGACCGCCCCGCCGAGATCGGTGACGGCGATGCGCGCGTGCGTGGTGTCGATCGCGACCACGAGCACGTGGGACTGGGCGGTGTTGAAGGCGAGGCTGCGGCGTCGGCGTCCGCCGGTGGACTCGCTGCTCTGGCCCTCGACGATCATCCCCGCCGCGAGCAGGGCGTCGAGACGCTGGCTGATGGTCATCCGCGACAGACCGGTGGCCTCCAGCACGTCGCCGCGCGTGGTGGCTCGTCCACGGCGGATCAGGTCGAGCACGTCCCCTGGTCCAGACGGCATCTTCCGCCTCCTTCCCGCGCCCGCAGGGCACGCGACGCGAGCGCCCCTCAGTATAGGGAGGGGCCAGCTAATGCTTGACTTCTAGACGCCAAAGGTCGACGTTTGGACAAAAGTGGATCCCTCTGGAGGCCCCATGTTCACGCTTCGCCGGCGTCGCGCCACCGCAGCCGCAGCGCTCTCGGTCGTCGTGCTCGGCTCGCTCGCGGCCTGCGGCGGCGGTGGCAGCAGCGGCGGCGGCGACAGCGCCAACCGGATCACCGTGTGGATCGAGGAGGACCTGCCCGACCGCGTGGCGGCCACCCAGGACATCGTGGACGAGTTCACGAAGCAGACCGGGGTCAAGGTCAAGCTGGTCGCGGTCGCCGAGGACCAGTTCAACCAGATCCTCACCTCCAACGCGGCCGCCGGGAAGCTGCCGGACGTGATCGGCGGCCTCCCGCTGGGCCAGGTCCGCACCCTCTCCTCGAACAAGCTCATCGACACCGACGCCGTCGGGACGGTCGTCGACGGCCTCGACCGCGGCACGTTCAACGACAGCGCGCTCGAGCTGACCGCGGACGGCAAGGACCAGCTGGCCGTGCCCAGCGAGTCGTGGGTGCAGCTGCTGGTCTACCGCAAGGACCTCTTCGACAAGGCGGGTCTGGGCACCCCGACGACGTACGACGACGTGCTGGCGGCCGCGAAGGCCCTCGACTCTTCGGACGTGGCCGGCTTCATCGGCGCCAACGTCGCGGGGGACGCCTTCACCGAGCAGACCTTCGAGGAGATCGGTCTCGGCAACGGGTGCCAGCTCGTCGACGACAGCGGCAAGGTCACCTTCGACAGCGCCCCGTGCGTCGCGGCCCTGGACTTCTACGGCAAGCTGCAGCAGGACTACTCCGTGGCCGGCGCCCAGGACGTCGACACCACGCGGGCGGCCTACTTCGCCGGCAAGGGGGCGATGCTGATCTGGTCGAGCTTCATCCTCGACGAGATGGCCGGCCTGCGGAAGGACGCCCTGCCGACCTGCCCGCAGTGCAGGTCCGACCACGCCTTCCTGGCCAAGAACAGCGGTGTGGTCACCTCGATCCAGGGACCCTCCGGCTCGGACCCGGTCACGTTCGGTGAGATCACCTCGTGGACGATCCCGGCCGACTCCGCGACCACCCCGGCCGAGAAGTTCGTCAAGTACATGATGACCGACGGCTACCTGCCGTGGATCAGGATCGCGCCCGAGGGCAAGATCCCAGTGCGCACCGGGGAGAAGGCGGGCTCCACGACCTACTCCGACGCGTGGTCGAAGATGAAGGTCGGCGTCGACACCAAGGCCCCGCTGTCGAAGTTCTACAGCCAGGACGTGATCGACGCGCTCACCAGCGGCGCGGACAAC
>JAICLD010000209.1 GCA_025927595.1 Nocardioidaceae bacterium
GCTGCGGGAGTCGGGTCTCGTCCCGGCCCTGCTCGTCGCGGCGGCCAGCGTCCTGATCGCCGTCGTGGAGTACAACGCGCCCAAGCTGCCCCTCGTGGCCCTCCTCGTCCCGATGGTCGTCGCCAGCCAGGTGCTCGCGCCCCGGGTGCTGCCGTGGCTCGTCGTGTTCATCCTCGGCGTGCTCGCCCTGGTCGTGTCCGCCAAGCCGGACCTCATGACCGAGCAGCGCGTCGGCGGCGTGGTGGTGATCTTCGTCATCGGCCTGGTGATCCTGCTGGCCTCGTTCCGGCGCACCACCCTCGGCGTGGCCGGGGTCCGCGGGGAGTCGATGCTCGTCGACCTCCGCGACCGGATCCACCACCAGGCGCGGATGCCGCGACTGCCGGAGGGCTGGTACGCCGAGGCCGTCATGCGCTCGGCCGGCGGCTCGTCCTTCGCCGGGGACTTCATCGTCGCCTCCCGCACCGGCGGCGGCCGCCTGCTCCAGGTCGCCGTGGTCGACGTGTCCGGGAAGGGGGAGCAGGCCGGGTCCCGCTCGCTGCTGCTCTCCGGCGCCTTCGGCGGCCTGCTCGGGGCGCTGCCGCCGTCCGGGTTCCTCCCCGCCGCCAACGACTACCTGGTCCGGCAGGACTGGAGCGAGGGGTTCGCCACGGCCGTGCACGTGTGCGTGGACCTCGTGACCGGTGAGGTCGAGGTGCGCTCCGCCGGGCACCCCCCGGCGGTGCAGCTGCGGGCAGGGTCGGGGCGCTGGGTGCTGCACGAGGCGCGAGGCCCGGTCCTCGGGCTCATGGACGACGCCGAGTTCACCGTCGTCAGGGACACCCTGCGCCCCGGGGACACGCTGCTGCTGTACACCGACGGCCTCGTGGAGACGCCGCAGCGCGACATCTCGCTCGGGATCGACCGGCTGCTCGGCCAGGGCACCCGGGTCCTGCGTGCAGGCGCCGAGTCGGCCGCCACCCGGATCGTCGAGGCCGCCGGAGCCGCCAACGACGACCGGGCGCTGCTGCTGCTGCACCGCCGCTGACCCCGCACGCCGGGAGCGTGGGCCTACGGCACCCGGAGCGCGGCCGCCTCGTAGCGGCCCCCGGCGCAGCGCACCCTCGCCTCCAGCCGTCCGCCCCGCCACAGCGACGTCCGCACGTCACGGGGGGCGAGCCCCGGATCGGTGGACCCGCTCGCGTGCACCTCCAGGGTCGCGCCCACGTAGCGACGGGGACCGTCGGTGACGTGCATCCGGACCCGGTACGGCGGCCGCACGTCGCCGTCGAAGCGGGGCCGGCGGCGGCCGGTCACGCCCAGCCAGTCACCGGCCAGCCTGATCTCGCCGGCGCCAGCGCACCTCGGGGCGCGGAACCAGCGCCGGCTGCGCTGCGGCAGGGCTCGTCCGTCCCGGACGTACACCTCGCCGTCGAGCAGCACCGCGGTCGCGAGGGGGACCCCGACGAGCTCGGCGACCCGGACGTTCTCGTCGCGGCCGCGCTCCCGGCCCCCGGTGTCGTCGCAGGCGGCCAGCACCGCGCGGGCGAGCCGTCCGGTCGTGGCCGGGTCACGGCGCACCGGGGCGACGCCGAGGTACCGGTGTCCGTCGTGCACCAGGACCGCGGCGCAGGAGGAGGCCGACTGGCTCCCGGCGGTCCCGCCGGCACCGCAGCCGGCCACCAGGGTCAGGGCCAGCACCGCGACGAGTGGTCCCACGCGCGTCCGCATGCCGGTCCGACGCGCGTGCCCTGCGGCCGGTTCCGTCGGCGGAGAAGATGACACGGAGCGGATGACGGGAATCGAACCCGCGTAGCTAGTTTGGAAGACTAGGGCTCTACCATTGAGCTACATCCGCGTGCCCGGGACCCCATGGTGCCCGTGGTGCGGGTGGCACCCGTCCCGGAAGCGGTCCCATGGTGCCACAGTGGCGCGTCCCGCCCAATCCGGGCCCCGGCCGGCGATTACGGGTCCGGCGCGGCTCTCCCGTAGACTCCCCGGCGGCTCCGCAAGGAGCCGAGGGCACCGGCTGACCCGGCAACCGGGGCGTAGCGTAGTGGCTAGCGCGCCTGCTTTGGGAGCAGGAGATCGCAGGTTCGAGTCCTGTCGCCCCGACCAACCCGCCTGCCCTGACCCCAGCAGACCGATGCCCCACCGACTGAGGAGACCCACCTGTGAAGAGCGCCGTCGAGACTTTGAGCCCGACCCGGGCCAAGCTCACCGTCGAGGTGCCCTTCGAGGAGCTCAAGCCGAGCCTCGACGCGGCGTACAAGAAGATCGCCCAGCAGATCAACGTGCCGGGCTTCCGGCGCGGCAAGGTGCCCCCGATGGTGATCGACCGGCAGGTCGGCCGCGGCGCGGTCCTCGACGAGGCGATCAACGAGGCGCTGCCCCAGCTGTACGTCGAGGCGCTGCAGAGCAACGAGCTGGAGCCGCTGGCGCAGCCGGAGATCGACATCACCCGGTTCGAGGACAACGAGACCCTGGAGTTCACCGCCGAGGTCGACGTCCGGCCCGAGGTCGAGCTCCCGGACTACCACGGCCTCGAGGTCACCGTCGACGACCTGGCGGTCACCGACGAGGAGGTCGAGGAGCAGCTCCAGGCGCTGCGCGAGCGCTTCGGCACCCTCACCGAGGTGCAGCGCCCCGCCGCCGAGGGCGACTTCGTCGTGATGGACCTCGTCGCGCGCCGGGACGGCGAGGTCGTCGAGGGCGCCGAGGTCAGCGACATGAGCTACCAGGTCGGCAAGGGCGGGATGCTCGACGGCCTCGACGAGACCCTGACCGGCATGTCCGCCGGCGAGACCCGGACCTTCACCTCCCAGCTCGTGGGCGGGGACCTGGTCGGCCAGGACGTCGAGGTAGAGGTGCTGGTCGGCTCCGTCAAGGAGCAGGAGCTGCCCGAGCTCGACGACGACTTCGCGCAGACCGCCTCGGAGTTCGACACGGTGTCGGAGCTGACCGACGACGTCCGTGAGCGGCTGACCCGCGGCAAGCGGCTCGAGCAGGCAGCCGCTGCCCGTGACGCGGTGCTGGAGAAGCTGCTCGACCTCGTCGACGTACCCCTCCCTGAGGGAGTCGTGGACTCCGAGCTGTCCGCCCGCAAGCAGCAGATCGAGCAGCAGCTGGCCTACGCCGGCACGTCGATGCAGGCCTACCTCGACTCCGAGGAGCAGACCGTCGACGAGTTCGACGCCGACCTCGAGAAGCGGGTCCGCGACGCGGTGGCCGCCCAGTTCGTGCTCGACCAGGTCGCCCGCAGCGAGGAGCTCTCGGTCAACGAGGGGGAGCTCCAGCAGCACCTCATGCAGCGGGCACAGCAGTCCGGACAGAACCCCCAGGAGTTCATCCAGCACATGCTCGAGCACAACCACATCCCGGAGATGGTCTCCGAGGTGGTGCGCGGCAAGGCGCTGGCCACGATCGTGGAGGCCGCGACGGTCACCGACGCCTCGGGCCGTCCGGTCGAGCTGACGAACCTCATGCCCGACGGGACCATCGGCGAGCCCTCCGACGAGGCAGGCGACGTGCCCTCCGACGTGCCCTCCGACGTGCCCTCCGAGGGCTGAGCCCCGGCGCCCCCACACCGTCCAGAGCGCCCCGGGCCCGCCGGCCCGGGGCGCTCTGTCGTGTCCGCCCCGTAGCCCTCGTGCGGACTCCGCTCGACTGGAGTGGTGCCGCGAGCTGCAACAGCGGTGGTGCGGCCTCGTCTGCTGCGCCACCCTCGCCGACACGAACGCCGACACGAACGCCGACACGATCGCCGACACGATCGGGGTGCGGACGGCCTCGTGCGCTGTGGGCGAACACGGCGGTATTGCCCGTGGGACGGGGGGAGCCTCCGGCTAGGGTCGGGGGCGTGCCAGACAACACTCACCACACCGAGACCCAGATGAACGGTGGCGGCTCGTCGTACGGGCTCGACGACCACATCTACCAGCGGCTGCTCAGGGAGCGCATCATCTTCCTCGGCTCCGAGGTGCGCGACCAGAACGCCAACGCGATCTGCGCGCAGATGCTCCTGCTGTCCGCCGAGGACCCCGAGGCCGACATCTTCCTGCACATCAACAGCCCCGGGGGCTCGGTCGACTCCGGCATGGCGATCTACGACACGATGAACTACATCCCCAACGACGTCGCGACGGTCGGCATGGGGCTCGCCGCGTCGATGGGCCAGTTCCTGCTGTGCGCGGGCGCGAAGGGCAAGCGCTACGCGCTGCCGCACGCCCGGATCATGATGCACCAGCCGTCCGGCGGCATGGGCGGCTCGGCCTCGGACATCAAGATCCAGGCACAGCAGTCGCTGTACATCAAGAAGGTGCTCTTCGAGCTGATCAGCCAGCACACCGGGCAGGCGCTCGAGCAGGTCGAGGCCGACGCGGACCGGGACCGGTGGTTCACCGCCGAGCAGGCCCGGGAGTACGGCTTCATCGACAAGGTGATCACGAGCACCAAGCAGGTCGCCGACAAGGGCCTTCCGGCCCGGAACAAGTGAGGGCCCCGATGACCACCCCGGACCTGTCTCCGAGCATGAACTACTACATCCCGCAGTGGGAGGAGCGCACCTCCTACGGCTTCCGGCGGATCGACCCCTACGGCAAGCTGTTCGAGGAGCGGATCATCTTCCTCGGCACGCCGATCAGCGACGACATCGCCAACGCGGTGATGGCCCAGCTGCTCTGCCTGCAGTCGATGGACCCCGATCGGGACATCAGCATCTACATCAACTCCCCGGGCGGCTCGTTCACCGCGATGACCGCGATCTACGACACCATGCAGTTCCTGAAGCCCGACATCCAGACCGTGTGCCTGGGCCAGGCGGCCTCGGCGGCGGCGGTCCTGCTGGCGGCGGGGACCCCCGGCAAGCGGCTCGCGCTGCCGAACAGCCGGATCCTGATCCACCAGCCCTACACCGAGGGCTCCTACGGCCAGAGCTCGGACATCGAGATCCAGGCCAACGAGATCCTGCGGATGCGCGAGCTGCTCGAGAAGCTGATCGCCGACCACACCGGCAAGACCCCGGAGCAGGTCAACGCGGACATCGAGCGGGACAAGATCCTCACCTCGCAGGCCGCGGTGGAGTACGGCCTGATCGACGCGATCCTGGAGTCGCTGAAGGGCACGCCGGCATCGATGTGAGTCGCCGTGTCCTGTCCCATTCGGGGGCGGGACGGGGTACCTTCGAGACGAGCAATGCAGCGCAGAGACAGTCGGCGTGGGCGGGGTCGCCGAGGCCCCGGACGATCGGCCCGAGTGATGAGGAGTCGTGCCTGTGGCACGCATCGGTGACGGCGGCGACCTGCTGAAGTGCTCCTTCTGCGGAAAGAGCCAGAAGCAGGTCAAGAAGCTGATCGCGGGGCCGGGTGTCTACATCTGCGACGAGTGCATCGACCTGTGCAACGAGATCATCGAGGAGGAGCTCAGCGAGGGCTCCGAGGTCGGCCTCGAGGAGCTGCCGAAGCCCCGGGAGATCTTCGAGTTCCTCAACTCCTACGTGATCGGCCAGGAGAACGCCAAGAAGGCGCTCGCGGTTGCGGTGTACAACCACTACAAGCGGGTCCAGGCCGGGGTCACCGCCGGCACCCAGCGGCACAAGGCCGACGAGGCCGTCGAGCTGGCCAAGTCCAACATCCTCGTGA
>JAICLD010000119.1 GCA_025927595.1 Nocardioidaceae bacterium
CCCGGTGCGGGCCGAGACGACCACCGAGTGCGGCTCGCGCTGGCGAAGCCGCGCCAGCACCATCGGGTCCGCGACGTCGGCCTTGTTGATCACGACCAGCTCGGGGACCTTGTCGGCGCCGATCTCGGCGAACACCTCGCGGACGGCGGCGAGCTGGCCCTCGGGGTCGGCGTGCGAGCCGTCCACGACGTGCAGGACCAGGTCGGAGTCGGCGACCTCCTCCAGCGTGGACCGGAAGGCCTCGACGAGCTGGTGCGGCAGGTGCCGCACGAACCCGACCGTGTCCGACATCGTGTAGACCCGCCCGTCACCGGTCTGGGTGCGCCGCGTCGTCGGGTCCAGCGTCGCGAACAGCGAGTCCTCGACGAGCACCCCCGCGTCGGTCAGCCGGTTCAGCAGCGAGGACTTGCCCGCGTTGGTGTAGCCCGCGATCGCGACCGACGGCACCAGGCGGCGCTTGCGCTCCGAGCGCTTCGTGTCGCGGGTGGTCCGCATGTGGGTGAGGTCGCGGCGCAGCTTGGCGATCTTGGTGTTGATCCGGCGCCGGTCGGTCTCGATCTTGGTCTCGCCGGGGCCACGGCCACCGATGCCGCCGCCCTGCGAGCCGACCCGGCCGCCGGCCTGACGGGAGAGGTTGCCGCCCCAGCCGCGCAGCCGCTGCTTCATGTACGACAGCTGGGCCAGCTCGACCTGCGCCTGTCCCTCACGGGACTTGGCGTGCTGGGCGAAGATGTCGAGGATCAGCGCGGTTCTGTCGACGACCTTGACCTTGACCCGGTCCTCGAGGTTCCGCAGCTGGCTGGGGGCGAGCTCGCCGTCGCAGATCACCGTGTCGGCGCCGCTGGCCTGCACGATCTCGCGCAGCCCGTCGACCTTGCCGCGGCCGATGAACGTCGCGGGGTCCGGCTTCTGGCGCCGCTGGTAGAGCGCGTCGAGGACCTGCGAGCCGGCGGTCTCGGCGAGCAGCGCCAGCTCGGCCATGGAGTTCTCCGCGTCCGCGACCGAGCCCTCGGTCCACACGCCCACGAGCACGACCCGCTCCAGGCGCAGCTGGCGGTACTCGACCTCGGTGACGTCCTCGAGCTCGGTGGACAGCCCGGCCACCCGGCGCAGTGCGTGCCGCTCGGCCAGGTCGTAGTCGCCGGTCGACCCGCCTTCTCCCGACCCGGTCGAGAGGTCCTCGGGGTCGGGCTCGTCGGCGTAGCCGGACTCCCACTCCTCGGTCTCCAGGAGCGCGTCGTCCAGGTCGATGTCGGTGTCGCTGCCGGTGTCAGCCGCTGGGTCGACCGTTGCGTCGAGGCGCGCGTCGAGGGGGGACGGGGTGAGGTCGTACTCGTGTGCGTTGGTCATCGTCACCAGGTGGAACGTCCGTGGGGCCGGGGCGATTCCCAGTAAACCCGGATCAGGCGGCCTCCGCGACCGGGTTTCACCATGGGCGGGCTCAGCCGCCGAGGGCGACCAGGTCGACCCCGCCGCCGGCCACGAGCACCGCCGGCCCGGTCAGCAGCACCCGTCCCTGCTCGGTCCAGGTCACCTCCAGCGTGCCGCCGGGCACCTCGACGACGTACGACGCGGGCCGCGGGGCGTCGTCGGCGAGCGCGGTCGCGACGGCGACGGCGCAGGCCCCCGTGCCGCAGGAGCGGGTCTCCCCCGAGCCGCGCTCGTGCACGCGCATCGCGACCTGCCGCTCCCCGCGCCGGACGACGAGCTCGACGTTGACGCCGTGCGGGTACTCCGCCTCGTCGTGCTCGGGCGCCTCCAGCAGGGGCCCCGCGTCGTCGAGGGAGTCCACGAACGCCACCGCGTGCGGGTTGCCCAAGGAGACGTGCAGCGCCGGCCAGGAGCGCCGGCCCACGCCGACCTTGGTCTCGCCGAGCACCCGGGCGGTGCCCATGTCCACCGTGACCGGTCCCGCGACGCCGTCGGGGAAGGTGAGCACCTTGGTGCCGCCGCGGGTGGCGACGGGCAGCGGGACGGAGGTGTCGACGTCCTCGTGCACGGCGAGGTAGCGACCGAAGACCCGGATCCCGTTGCCGCACATCTCCGAGAGCGACCCGTCCGCGTTGCGGTAGTCCATGAACCACTCGGCCTCGCCCCGGGCGGAGACGGCGGCCGGGTCGTCGTACGCCGCGGTCCGGACGACGCGGAGCACCCCGTCGCCGCCGATCCCGGCGTGCCGGTCGCAGAGCCTGGCCACGAGCGCGGCGGGCAGGTCGCCGAGGGCGTTCTCGGGATCGGGGAGCAGCACGAAGTCGTTCTCCGTGCCGTGTCCCTTGACGAAGCCGACCCGCTGCTGCACCCGGTCAGCCTAGCGACCTACGTTGGCCCCATGCCCCGCACGCCGCCGACCCCGCCGCGCCTGCGGGTGCGCGGCCTCACCCGCCGCTTCGGGGACGTGGAGGTGGTCACGGGGCTCGACCTGGACCTGCCGGCCGGCGGTGCGGTCGCGCTCGTCGGCCGCAACGGCGCCGGCAAGTCGACGGTGCTGCGCTGCGTCGCCGCGGCCGACGTGCCCACCGCCGGGACCGTCGAGCTCGACGGCGAGGCCGTCGACGAGCGCTCGCCCCGCACCCGCCGGGACATGGCCGTGGTGATGGACGACCTCGACTTCTTCCCCGACCTCAGCGTCGTGGAGCACCTGGACCTGTTCGCCCGCGCGCACGGGGTGCCGGACGCCGAGGCGGTCGTGGACGCCGTGCTGCACGAGGTCCGCCTGGTGCCGCAGTCCGCCCAGCTGCCCGGCACGCTGTCCTCAGGCCAGCGCCGCCGGCTGGCGCTGGCCAGCGCGTTCGTGCGGCCCCGGCGGCTGCTGGTGCTCGACGAGCCGGAGGCGCGACTGGACCGCCCCGGCCTGGCGTGGCTGGTCGACCGGCTGCAGCGGGAGAAGGCCGACGGGCTGGGCATCCTGCTCGCCAGCCACGACGCGGGCCTGGTCGAGGCGGTCGCGGACTCCGTCGTGGACCTCGACCGGCTCCCGTGACCCTCGCCGACGGCGCCCCGGTGGCCGACCTGCCCGACCGGCCCGACCCGGCGGCCTCGCGCCACCTGCGCGACCTGCGCCGGCAGGTCCGCGTATGGCGCCGTGGGCGCGCCGACACCCGCCTGGTCGACGCGATCAGCGACGCCTACATCGCCGTCTTCTCGACCGCCATGCTCACCTCCATGGCGGTGAGCGTCGTGGTCAACGTCCGCACGGTCGCGGCGACGTGCACGAGCCTCGCCTGCACCGACGGGCGGGCCGCGCTCCCGTGGCTGACCGGACTGGGGCTGGTCGCGGGCACCCTCGGCGCTGCCGGCCTGCTCGGCCCGATGCTGGTCTCCCCCGCCGTCGGGTCGTGGCTGCTGCCGGCCCCGGTCGACCGCCGCGCCCTGCTCCGGCCGCGGCTGGCGGGCACCGCGGCGGTGGCGTTCGCCGTCGCCGCCGTGGTGGCGGTGGCCGTCGCCGCGCTGTCGGGCTTCCCGGGCTCCTCCGTCCTGGCGTACGGCGGCTGCGTCGGCGCGGCCTGCCTGCTCGCGGTCGGCGTCGCGGCGGCGGCCCAGGCCCGACGGCTGAGACGCCTGGGGCTGGTCACCTGGACGCTGACGGCGCTGGTGTGGGCGGGCCTCGTCGCGCTCACCGCCGACGCCGTGCCCGCTCCCGCGTCGGCGCCGCCGACCGGCTGGGCCCCGGTGCTCGGCATCGTGGCCGTCCTGGCGGTGGGAGCGCTGGCGCTCGCGTACGCAGGCCTGCCGCGTCTGGCCCGCGACCAGCTCGCGCCCGGCGGCGCGCTGCTGCCCGGGCTGTCCGGAGCGCTGGCCGGCCTCGACTTCGCGCTCGTGCAGGACGTCCTGGTCGCGCGGCGCTGGCGGGCCCGCAGCACGGTCCGCCCGGTGCGTGGCCGAGGCGTGGGCGGCGCCGCGCTCGTCTGGCGGGAGCTGGCCCGGGTCCGCCGCGACCCGCGCCCGGTCGTGCTGCTGGCCGCGGCGCTGGTCGTCCCCTACCTCGGCGGCTCCCTGGGGCTGGGTCGTGCCGACCTGCTGGTGACGGCGGGGACCGGGTTCCTCGCCGGCATCGGCCTGTTCTCCTCGCTGCGGGTGCTCAGCCGCACGCCCAGCCTCGTGCGCTGCCTGCCGCTGACCGCCGCAGCCGTCCGGTCCGCCTGCGTGTCCGTGCCCGCCGCCGTCGTGCTCGTGTGGGCGCTGTGCGCCGAGCCCGGGCTCCAGGCGGCGGCCGGTCTGACGCCGGCCGACGCGGCGCCGCTCGCGGTGGCGGTGGGCGTCACGGCCGTGACCGCCGTCGTGCGCTTCGTCACCGGCCGTCCTCCCGACTACCGGCTGCCGCTGGTGACCTCGCCGATGGGGGCGGTCCCGACGTCGCTGTACGTCAGCGCGGCGCGCGGGTTCGACGCGCTGCTGCTGGGGAGCGCGCCCCTGCTGCTGGCGCCGAGCGCGACCGGCGCGGCGATCTCGCTGGCGCTCGACGGCATCGTGCTGGCCGTGCTGCTCAACCGCGCCTGAGAGCGCCCCCGCGTCCCGTGCTCCCCGATGGCACACCCCGCTGTGGGCGCGGCTGTCCGGAAACGTCGGTGCCGTCTGGCACCGTGAGGCGCATGGAGAACGGGTCGGAGCTGCTGATGCTGCAGGGGGTGTCCGCGACCTGCGCGGACTGCGCCGAGGAGGCGATCTTCGTGCCGGTGGAGGACGGGTCGCCGGGTGAGTTCTGCTGCACCGCGTGCGACGCGGCCGTCTACCTCATGACCGTGCTGCCGGCCCGCAGGGCCCAGGACGACCGCGAGGCACTCCCCGCGTAGGGCCTCGCGAGGGCCCGCGGGGAACCGGCTCCCCGTGCTCCCCGCCTCAGCCGGTGGCGACGGCGGCCCCGACGGCGGCCGCCGCCCGGTCCAGCCGGTCGGGGTCCTCGCCGTCCACCCACCGGATCCGGGGGTCCTTGCCGAACCACGCGTCCTGGCGCCGGGCGAAGCGGCGGGTCCCGACGACCGTGCGCTCGAACGCCTCCCGCTCGGTGCACTGCCCGTCGAGGAAGGCGAGCACCTGCCGGTAGCCGAGGGCCCGGCTCGCCGTGCGGCCCTCACGCAGCCCGACGGCGGCGAGACGGCGGACCTCCTCGACCAGGCCGGCGTCCCACATCCGACGTACCCGGTCCTCGATGCGGCCGTCCAGCACCGGCCTCGGGAGCCGCACCCCGACCTGGACGGTCGCGGGGTAGACGTACTGCCGCTCGGGCAGCGTCGCGCCGAACGGCCTGCCGGTCAGCCGGACGACCTCCAGGGCCCTGACCACCCGGCGCCCGTTGCCCGGCTCGATCCGGTCCGCCGCCTCGGGGTCGACCTCGCGGAGCCTGCGGTGCAGCTCGGCCGGTCCCACCCGGGCCAGCTCGTCCTCGAGTGCCGCGCGGAGGTCGGGGTCGGTCCCGGGGAACTCGAACGGGTCGAGCACCGCTCGGGTGTAGAGCGCCGAACCGCCGACCAGGACCGGTACGACGCCGCGTGCGTGGCAGTCCTCGACGGTGCCGCGGGCCAGTCGCTGGAACTGCGCCACCGACGCCGTCTCCCGGACGTCGAGCAGGTCCAGCAGGTGGTGCGGGACGCCACGCCGCTGCGCCGGGGGCAGCTTGGCCGTCCCGACGTCCATGCCGCGGTAGACCTGCATGGCGTCGGTGTTGACGACCTCGGCGCCGCAGCGCTCGGCCAGGTCGAGCGCGAGCTCCGACTTGCCGGCTGCCGTGGCGCCCACGACGGCCACGACGACGGGCGGAACCGGCCCCCGCATTGACCGGCCGGGCATGATGGACGTCACGGGCACGAGTCTCGCAAAGCCGGAGGGCTGATCCCTTCCTCGGGACGAAGGAGCAGACATGGGTTTCCTGGACAAGGCCAAGCGATCGCTCACCCAAGCGGTCGACCGTCACGGCGACACGATCGCCAAGAACGCCGACCAGGTCGGTCGCATCGTCAACCAGCGCACCGGCAACCAGCACGAGCGGACGGTCGCCAAGGGCACCGCCGCCGTCAAGCGCGCGCTCGAGGGACGGGAGGGCCGCGGCAGCGCCAACGCCCGGGAGCCGCGGGACGGCCCCGCGCAGCCACGCGACGTCCCGGCACCGCGGGAGCCGCGGGACACCGACGCGGGACCGGCGGCGGGACGGTCCTGAGTCGTTTCGGCGCCGCACGCGTCGGGTACGCCGACCGGGTGAACGCATCCAGCGGCGACACCCCTACCGGACCGGTCAACCCTCGAGGCGCGGCCGGGCCGGACGCTCCTGCACCGCCGGGCGGCCCTCAGCGCAACGACGCGCCGGCCGGACCCCGGACCCCGGGCGGCCCGGCGCGCCCGCGCACCCAGGCCGAGCAGGTCAACGAGGAGCTCCAGGCCGAGAACGCCGGGACCGCCCTCGACCAGCCGTCCGACGGCTCCGGAGGAGAGTGAGCAGATGAGCGACCCCACCAGCGACCCGGCCGGCTCCGACGCCCTGCCCCGGGTCGACCCCGACGAGTTCGTGGGCGCCCCGCCGGCCGGCGAGTCCGACCCCGAGGCGTTCGCGTCCCCCGACCAGTCGGCCCCGCCGGGCGAGGTCCGGCCCGGCGCGGACCGGGACGCAGCCGCCGACCCCGAGGACCAGGTCAGCGCCGAGGAGTCGGCCGCCGCCGCCGAGGATGCCGCCGGAGAGGCCAGCGCATGAACACCGAGAACGCACGCGACACCGACAGCGGCGGGGACGGGGCCGGCAGCGGGGGCGGCGACCGGCAGCGCCAGGTCGCGCCGCCCGACACCGTCAACCGCGAGTCGCACCCGAGCGCCTCCGGGCCCGAGGGGCTCGCGGGCGACCTGGGCATCAGCAGCGAGCGGCACGGACCCTTCGAGGGCATCGACGGGACCGGCAGCCTGGCCTCGGCGCAGGGCAGCACCGACGGGGAGTCCCCGACGGTCGACGACGCCGACAGCGACGTGGAGCCGGCCGTGGACGTGGTCCCCGAGCAGCGGCCCTCCATCGAGGGGCAGCCCGCCCCCGACAAGCCGGACGAGACCGCCGAGGCGACGGGCGTGGACCGCACCGTCGGCGAGGTGAAGCCCGACCCGGTCGCCCACCCGCACCAGTTCGACCCGAGCAAGAACCCGCGGCACTGAGCGGATCGGTGGACAGCTTCGCCGTCGTCCCGGCGGCCTACGTGTACCTGCTCCGGCCCGGGCCCTACCCCGGCGCCCGCGAGGTGCTGCTGGGTCTGCGCTCGGGCACGGGCTACATGGACGGTCACTGGGCCGCGGCCGTGGCCGGGCACGTCGAGCAGGGAGAGACCGTCTACGAGGCGGCCGCCCGTGAGGCCGCGGAGGAGACCGGGATCGAGGAGGTCGAGCTGGTGCCGTGGTGCGCCATGCAGCGCACCGGCGGCACCGGGGACCCGGTCGACGAGCGGGTGGACTACTTCTTCACCGCCACGTCGTGGACGGGCGTGCCTCGGGTCATGGAGCCCGACAAGTGCGCGGACCTGCGCTGGTTCCTCCTGGACACGCTGCCGGCGCCCGTCGTACCGCACGAGAAGCGGGTGCTCGACTCGATCCGCGCCGGCAGCACCCCGCCGTTCGTCGTCGACGGCTTCTGACCTGCCTCCCTCCCCGATCCGTCTGCGGACGCGCCGTCGCGCGACCCCTCAGGAGCGCAGACGAACCGGGAGGGCGGGCATGCCGAGCAGGACCGCCCCCGCGTCCGAGCCGCAGGCCGGAGAAGGTGTGGTGGCGTCGGACCCGGGCGTGGCGGCGGCCGCGGTCCGGGCCGCCCAGGCGTCGCCGGCACGGGTCCGCCGCACGGACCGGACCGGGGCGTCGGAGACCAGGTGGTGGGGCGCGGCGTAGGTGACCTCGACCTCGACCATGTCGCCGGGGCGTACGTCGACCGGCCGCCCGGCCGCGTCGACAGGCGCGAAGTGCACCAGCCGGTTGTCGCGGGCGCGACCGCTGCGGCGGTGGGTCGCCTCGTCCTTGCGGCCCTCCCCCTCGGCCACCATCAGCTCGACGGTGCGTCCGACCTGGTGCCTGTTCTCGCCCCAGGCCACGTCGTCGGCCAGCGTCACCAGCCGCTCGTAGCGCTCCTGGACGACCGCGCGCGGGACCTGGGCGGCGAGCGTCGCCGCCGGTGTGCCCGGCCGCGGGGAGTACTGGAACGTGAACGCGCCCGCGAAGCGGGCCCGCTCCACGACCCGCATCGTCTCGAGGAAGTCCTCCTCGGTCTCGCCGGGGAACCCGACGATGATGTCGGTCGTGATCGCAGCCTCCGGCATCGCGGCCCGGACCCGGTCGACGATGGCGAGGTAGCGCTCCTGCCGGTAGGAGCGCCGCATCGCCCGGAGCACCCGGTCCGAGCCCGACTGGAGCGGCATGTGCAGCTGCGGCATCACGTTCGCGGTCTCGGCCATCGCCTCGACGACGTCGTCGGTGAAGTCCTTGGGGTGCGGGCTGGTGAACCGGACCCGCTCGAGGCCCTCGACGTCGCCGCAGGAGCGCAGCAGCTTCCCGAACGCGAGCCGGTCACCGAACCCGACGCCGTAGGAGTTGACGTTCTGGCCGAGCAGCGTGACCTCGGTGACGCCCTCGGCGACCAGCGCCTCGATCTCGGCGAGCACGTCCCCGGGTCGCCGGTCCTGCTCCGTGCCGCGCAGGGACGGCACGATGCAGAACGTGCAGGTGTTGTTGCACCCCACCGAGATCGCCACCCACGCGGCGTAGGCGGACTCACGCCTGGTCGGCAGCGTGGAGGGGAAGACCTCGAGCGACTCGAGGATCTCGACTTGCGCCTCCTCCTGCACGCGCGCCCGTTCGAGGAGCACCGGCAGCGCGCCGATGTTGTGGGTGCCGAACACCACGTCCACCCACGGCGCCCGACGGACGATCTCGGCCCGGTCCTTCTGCGCCAGGCACCCGCCCACCGCGATCTGCATCCCGGGCCGGGCGGACTTCGCCGGTCGCAGGTGGCCGAGGTTGCCGTAGAGCCGGTTGTCGGCGTTCTCCCGCACCGCGCAGGTGTTGAACACGACGACGTCCGCGTCGTCGGCGCCGGCCCGGGTGTACCCGGCCGCCTCCAGCAGCCCGGCCATCC
>JAICLD010000035.1 GCA_025927595.1 Nocardioidaceae bacterium
GACAAGATCTACAAGCTCGGCGTCGTGCCGATCCCGACCAACAAGCCGCTCATCCGCATCGACCAGCCGGACCTGGTCTCCCGCACCGAGGAGGCGAAGTTCGAGGCGGTCGTGGAGGACCTCGCGGCTCGGCACCAGAAGGGCCAGCCGGTCCTGGTCGGAACGGTGTCGGTGGAGAAGTCCGAGCTGCTCTCCGACCTGCTCAAGCGGCGCGGCGTCCCGCACACCGTGCTCAACGCCAAGCAGCACGAGAGCGAGGCGAAGATCGTCGCGATGGCCGGTCACAAGGGCGCTGTCACGGTGGCGACCAACATGGCCGGCCGCGGGACCGACATCATGCTGGGCGGCTCGGTGGAGTTCCTCGCCGACCAGGAGCTGCGCAAGCAGGGTCTGGACCCCATCGAGGACAGCGAGGCGTACGAGGCCGCCTGGCCGGAGATGCTGGAACGGGTCAAGCGCCAGGTCACGGCCGAGCACGACGAGGTCAAGGCGGCCGGCGGCCTCTACGTCCTGGGGACCGAGCGGCACGAGTCGCGACGGATCGACAACCAGCTGCGTGGCCGGTCCGGCCGCCAGGGCGACCCGGGGGAGTCCCGGTTCTACCTGTCCCTCCAGGACGAGCTGATGCGGCTGTTCAAGTCCGACTGGGTCGACCGGGTCCTGGTCACGCTCAAGGTCCCGGACGACCAGCCGATCGAGAACAAGTCGGTGACCAGCTCCATCGCGTCGGCCCAGGGCCAGGTGGAGTCGCAGAACTTCGACTCCCGCAAGAACGTCCTGAAGTACGACGACGTGATGAACCGGCAGCGCGAGGTGATCTACGGCGAGCGCCGCGCGGTGCTCGAGGGGGCCGACCTGCACGAGCAGATCCGCTCGATGATCGACGACGTCGTCGCCGGCTACGTCCTGGGCGCCACCGAGGGGTTCCCGGAGGAGTGGGACCTCGAGGCGCTGTGGACCGCCCTCAAGCAGCTCTACCCGGTCTCGCGGACCCTGGCCCAGGTCGAGGCCGACGCCGGCGGCCGGGACGGGATGGACCGCGACCAGCTGGTGGAGGACCTCAAGGCCGACGCCCAGGCCGCCTACGACCGCCGCGAGGCCGAGTTCGGCGACGAGGTGATGCGGGAGCTGGAGCGTCGGGTGCTGCTGTCGGTGCTGGACCGGAAATGGCGCGAGCACCTCTACGAGATGGACTACCTGCGCGAGGGCATCGGGCTGCGCGCGTACTCCCAGCGCGACCCGCTGGTGGAGTACCAGCGCGAGGGCTTCGACATGTTCCACGCGATGATGGACGGCATCAAGGAGGAGGCCGTCGGCTTCCTGTTCAACCTCGAGGTCCAGGTCGAGGACGACGAGCCCGAGCAGCCCGCCGACATGGCCGAGCTCGACGGGGTTGAGATGGGTCCGGCGCTCGCCCAGGCCGCCGCCGCCAACGGCGGGCACCCGTCGCTGCGCGCCAAGGGGCTCGACGCCCCCCAGCCGCCGCAGCAGCTGTCCTACTCGGCTCCCTCCGAGGACGGCGACGTCGAGCTCAGCGGGTCTCCGCAGCAGGCGCAGGCGCTGGCCGGTGGGGCGTACGCCGGGACCTCCCGCAACGCGGAGTGTCCGTGCGGCTCGGGCAAGAAGTACAAGAAGTGCCACGGCGCCCCGGGCGGACCGACCGGGTTGACCACCCGGGTCAACGGCTGAGGGCCGGCCGACCTGACGGGCTGCGAGGGTGGCTCAGCCCAGCTGGAGCGCCACGCATCGCCACCGGTCCTCGCGGACCTCGAGCCGCGCCGCGAGGGCCCGTGACCGCTGCCCGTGGCGGACGTGGACGCTGACCTCGGCGCTGCTGTCCCCCGGCCGGAACACGTGGACGCTGCGGACCTGAGGCCGCACGGTGCGCCGGCGCTGCGGCGCCGGCGCGGTGCGGCCCAGGATCCGCACCCGTCGCTCGAGGTCGGCGTAGACCCGCGCCGAGGTCCAGCGCAGCAGCTGGCTCAGCGGGCGGTCACCACCGAGCACCTCGACGGTGGCCTGGGCGAACCGCGCCGCCCAGGCCCGCAGCTCCTCGTCACGGTCCGAGCCGTCGCCGGTGACGACGGACAGCTCCGGGGTCCGGGGCTCGGCGGGGAACCGAGTGAGGTCGAGGGCCAGCATGCCCTGCACGGTCGCGGCCGGTGCCGGCTCCGCCGGCGTGACGAGCTGGGTGACCGTCGCCAGCCGTCCGGCCGGCGTGGGCGGGCGCCGGACCCGCAGCGGCACGGTGGGATCCCCCGCCACGCGGGTCGGCGACGGCTGCGCGAGGTGGCTGCTCGGTGTCACTGCGGTTCCTTCCGGTCGGCGTTCAGGCGGTGCGGGACGACGAGCCGCGTCCCGGGGCGGATCAGGTCGGGGTCGGCGCCGACCGCGGTCCGGTTGGCGTCGTAGAGGGCGTGCCAGGCACGGCTCACCTCGGGGTCGCCGGCGCGGTGCGGGAGCAGCCGTGCGGCAAGGCTCCACAGCGAGTCACCGGGCCGCACGATCACGTCGCCGGCGTCGCGCTCGGCGTGGTGGGTGGTCAGCGTGGCGGGTGCGGCCAGGGTCCACGAGGTGCCGGTGACCCGGTCCGGCAGTCGCAGCCCGGCCAGCCGCCCGGCCCCGGAGGGCTCGGCGAGCGCCGGTGCGGCGCCGGCGACCACGGCGACGCCGAGCACCGCCGCGACGGTGCGGCGGACCACCGGCGGGCACGGACGCTCGGCCCCGGTGGCGATCCGTGCCGCGAGGACCGCACCGCGACCGGGCGCCACCGGACGCAGACAGCCGACCAGCGTCACCAACGTCGCCAACGTCGCCAGCACCGTCGTCGCGACCAGCCAGGCGGCCGCCCCGAGCAGGACCGCGGCCATCACCCCGGCGACCAGGTCAGGAAGCAGGCCGGGCAGCGTGCCCGGCCCGGCACCGTCGTGCAGCCTGCCGAGGGCCACGAGCAGCGGGTCGCGGGCCAGCAGCCAGCTGCCGAGGGCGAGGACCGCACAGCCGCTCAGCACGGCGGAGACGCGCAGCAGCATCGATGGCCACGTCGGTGCCGTTTCCGACCGCCTCATCGATCCCCCACCCTCGCGTTTGATGTCGTTTGCTGTGTCTAGAGGTATTCAGCCCCGCATCGGCTGCGACGTCAACTGTCCGTCCACAGGCCGTGGGAACGGCGTGGCGGCCTGGCGACAGCCGGCGGGCCCCGCCACCGGGACGCGACTCCGGCGTTGACAGACCGGGCACGACCGGTGACGGTTGCGTGCATGCGATGGGACGACCGGTTGGCAGCCCTCGCCGCGGACCTCGAGCAGCAGGCGGACGGGCTCGGGCTCGCCGAGCGGGACATCGAGGTCGTCGAGCAGGGCCGGGCCGAGTACGCCGCCGTGGACCTCGGCGGCCGGCTGCTGGGCTCACTGGGTCGTCGGCTGGAGCTCGAGGTGTCGGGCGTGGGCCGCATCGAGGGGTCGCTGGCCCGGGTCGGGGACGGCTGGTGCCTGGTGGCCGGGGCGGCGGGGGAGTGGGCGGTGCGGATGGCCGCGGTCGGGTCCGTGCGCGGGCTGGTGGCTCAGGCGGTCCCGGCACCGGCTCGGTCCGTGACCGCGCGTCTGGGCTGGGGCTCGGCGCTGCGGGGTCTGCAGGACCTCGCCGACGGCGTGGTCCTGCACCGGCTCGACGGCACGCCGGTGCGCGGGCGGGTGCTGCGGGTGGGCGCCGACTTCGTCGAGGTCGTCGAGGACGCGGGCGTCGCGGCCGTCCTGCCGTTCACCGCGCTGGCGGCGGCCCGGCCCGCCTCGTGAGCTCCGGTCAGGAACGGGTTCCGCGCGGGCGCCGCTCGGGCGCCGCCTCGGTGCGGGCGTACATCCGCTGGATGTAGTCCTCGAGCTCCACGTCCTCGACGCGGTACTGGAGCCGGCCGCCGATCTGGATGTAGCGGAGCTCCCCGGCGTGGACGAGGGCACGCACCTGGGCCACCGAGGTGTTGAGGACCTCGGCGACATCCGCGAGGGTCAGGAACCGGCGGCCGGGGCCCGCGGCGCCGGTCTCGGTCGGACTGGGCATGGCTTTACTATGCCAGCGTTCGAGCGCGTTTGACCTCACCCGTCTGCGTTGGCTGTGGATCTTCGCCTGCCGATCCCGGACGAATCGATCATCATGGCTGCATGGGGAGACGGGGGACGGCCATGGTGGACCGGGCGACGCCGACGGAGGGGCCCCTCGCGGGCCCGGTCGCGGGCTCCCCGCCCGCGAGCCGGTTCACCACGTCTCGCTGGCGCGACCCCCGGCTCGCCGTCGGCCTCGCCGTGGTCGCCGCCTGCACCGTCCTCGGCTCGCGCCTGCTCGCCTCCGCCGACGACATGGTGGGGGTCTGGGCGGCGCGCGGCCCGGTGGTGGAGGGCCAGCGGCTGTCCGCCGCCGACCTGGTCCGCCGCCAGGTGCGCTTCGAGGAGCAGCGCGACGCCGACCGCTACCTGGCCGCCACCGACGCGCTCCCCGCGGGGGCGGTCGCCGGCCGCGACGTGGGCGCGGGGGAGCTGCTTCCCCGAGCCGCCGTCGACGAGGCCGGCGGCTCGCTCACCGAGGTGCCGCTGGCCCTGGACTCCGACGCGGTGCCGGCCACCCTGCGGGTGGGGTCCACCGTGGACGTGTGGGTCTCCTCGACCGGGCGTCCGGCCGGCCCGCGCGCTCCGGGCGCCCGGGCCCGGCTCGTGCTCGACGACGTCGCGGTCCTCGCCGCACCGCAGACCGGGTCCTCGCTCGGCCCCACCGCCACCCGCCAGGTCATCGTCGGGGTGCCCGCGTCCGGGGTCCGGCGGCTGCCCACCGACCTGGCGGCCCTCGGGAGCGGTGAGGTCCTGCTCACCGTCCGTCGGTGACCGCGCGCCAGGGCGGCGCCGGCGCGGACGGCGCTGCGCGGGTCCCCGTGCTGCTCGCCGCCGCCGGTGCCCCGTGGGAGCCCGAGGCGCTGGACCTGCTGTCCCGTTCCGGTCCCGCGGTCGTCGTGACGCGGCGCTGCGTCGACCTCACCGACCTCCTCGCGACGGCGGGGACCGGTGCCGCGTCGGTCGCGGTCGTCTCACCGTCCCTGCCGGGTCTCGACGCGGACAGCGTCGCCTCGCTGCGTCGGTCCCGGGTCGCCGTCGTCGTGGTGGCCGGTGCCGAGGAGCTCCTCGACGGCGACACCGAGCGGATCCGACGCATCGGCGTCGAGCACCTGCTCGTCGACTCCGAGCTCGGCGCGCTGCCCGACACGGTGCGCCGGGCGGCCACGGAGGCCGCCGACGCCTCCGGGCGGGACGGCGCCGTGGTCGCCGGAGAGCTCCCCGACGCCCGCGACCGCCAGGGGGCGCCGGGCACCGTCTCGCGGGTCGGGCGGGTGCTCGCGGTCTGGGGACCGGCCGGGGCGCCGGGCCGCACCACCGTCGCCGTCGCGCTCGCCGGCGAGGCGGCGGCCGCCGGCACGGAGGTGCTGCTCGTCGACGCCGACGCCTACGGGGGCGCCGTCGCCCAGCACCTGGGGCTCCTCGAGGAGGTCTCGGGCCTGCTCGTCGCCGCCCGGGCCGCGAACGCCGGCCGGCTCGACGCCGCCGCCCTGGCCATGGCCGCCCGCGAGGTGGCGCCCGGGCTACGGGTGCTCACGGGGCTGCCGCGACCGGACCGCTGGCAGGAGGTGCGCCCGGCCGCCTTCGAGGCACTGCTGGACCGGGCCGCCGACCTGGTGCCGCTGGTCGTGCTCGACCTCGGGTTCAGCCTCGAGGGCGACCCGCTCGACCCGTTCGGCGGCGCGGGGCCCCGCCGCAACCTCATGACGCTCAGCTCACTGGAGCGGGCCGACGAGGTGGTCGTCGTCGGGGCGGCCGACCCGGTCGGCCTGGCCCGGCTGGCCCACGGGCTGGTCGAGCTCCACGACGTGGTCCCGGGGCTGCGTCCCCGGGTCGTGGTGAACCGGACCCGGCCCTCGCTGGGGTGGAGCGACCGCGAGGTGCGGGGGATGGTCGAGGGGTTCGTCAGGCCGCTCGACGTCCACTTCCTGCCCGACGACCGTGCCGCCGCCGACCGCGCCCTCATGGCGGGGCGGGGGCTGGCAGAGACCGGCGACTCGCGGCTGCGCGCCGCCGTGCGGGAGCTGACGGCGGCGGTGCTCGGCGGCGAGGCGGCCGCGGCCGGGGCACCTCGACGCGGGCTCAGGCACCGAAGAGCAGGGCGAGCCCGGTGACGGTGTAGAACACCATCAGCGCCAGCAGCGGGAGCTGGCCGGCGACCCGGTGCCGAGGCGGCAGCAGCGCCACCGCACGGTCGTGGGACGCGACGACCCCGAGCACGTGCCCGGCGACGACCGCCGCCACCTTGGTGACGGCGAGGAAGGTCGGGTGGCTCGAGAGCCAGTAGCTCACCGTCCAGTCCCCGGTGCCGAGCAGGTCCGCCCCCGTGCCCATCGGGTCGCTGAGCCGCACCACCGTCTGCTGGCCCACCTCGACGAAGTAGCTGAGGTAGTGCGCGGTGACGTAGCCGACCACGATCGGCACCACCGCGTGCGCGAACCGGTCCGGCAGCGTACGGCGCGGCAGGCCCGGACGCACGCCCGTCGCCATCGTCGCGCCGGCGAGGCTCAGTCCGACCGCCCCGCAGAAGACCAGCAGCCCCGTGAGGTCGAGCCAGGTCTTGGAGACCGAGGAGGACTGGGTGAAGGTCAACCAGGTCGTCGAGTCCTTGAAGCTGTCGAAGGCGGTGCTGCCGAGGAGCACGGCCACCACGCCGACCAGTCCGGGGACGGGCCGCACCCCGTCGAGGTTGCCGAGCGGGGTGCGCACGACGAGCGGGCCCTGCCCGTCCGCGCCGGTGCGGCCGAACACCGACAGGCGGCCGACCAGCGTGGAGTAGACCTCGAACGGATCGGACCGCGCGAACCACTCCTGGCCGAACACCGCCGCACCGACGAGCACCACGGCGACGTACCCGGCGAACCAGAGCCGCACGGGCGTCAGGTACGTCGCATGGGGATAGACCAGCTCCAGCCACACGAAGGCCAGCAGCCCGATGGCCGCGGGCCAGCAGCCCACCCAGCGGGGCACCCGCGCGAGGCCGTCCTCCGGTCGCCCACCGGCGGCCCGGCAGAACAGCAGGTGCACCGTCCGCAGCGGGCTCACCGCCCGGTAGAACGGGCCGGCCAGCAGCGAGGCGGGCACGATGCCGACCCACAGCAGCACGTAGACGACGCCGAACGTGGGGTTGGTGACCAGGTCCCTCCCGGCCACCGCCGCCCAGCCGACGTACCCGGCGGCCACCAGGCCGAGCACCCGCAGGGTCCACGCCAGCGCCGCGCTCTCGGCGACCGCGCCCAGGGCCGGTGCCAGCCGCCGGCCGTGGCTGGCGGCGTCGAAGCGCGGCGTGCGCCAGGCCAGGGCCAGCACGGCGAAGGAGACCGCCAGGGCCACCGCAGCGCCGGTGAACGCGTACCCCGCGGCGATGGGCAGGTCCTTGGCGCCGCCGATGCCATGGGCGACAACCACGCGCTCTCCTCGTTGGGCGGCTCTGCAAGGCTTCGGGCACAATCCCATGACCTGCCGAGGACGACCTGAAGGGGGTGGGCGCCGTGGTGGAGCGGCTCGGACGCGTCGACCTCGCCTTCCTGGCGGGTGAGTCGGCCAGCACGCCCATGCACAACGCGACCCTCGAGATCTTCGAGGCGGGCGAGCTCGACCACGAGCGGCTGCTCGGCCTGGTCGCCGACCGGATCCCGTTCGTCCCCCGCTACCGGCAGCGGGTCCGCGCGGTCCCCGGGCGGCTGGCGAACCCGGTGTGGGTCGACGACGAGGACTTCGACCTGACCTACCACGTGCGCCGCTCGGCGCTGCCGCGCCCCGGCTCGACCGAGCAGCTCCTGGACCTGACCGCGCGGATCGTCTCGCGGCGGCTGGACCGGCACCGGCCGCTGTGGGAGCTGTACCTCATCGAGGGCCTGGCGGACGACCGGTCGGCGCTGCTCGTGAAGTCCCACCAGATCCTCGTCGACGGGGTCTCGACGCTCGATCTGGGGCAGGTCGTCCTCGACGACGGGCCGGTGCCGCGCGACACCGTGCACCTCGAGTGGCGCCCGCACCAGGAACCACGCCCGTCCGTGCTCGTGGCGGGCGCGGTCCGGGACGCGGTCCGCGACCCGCGCGCCGCGGCCGCCACACTGGTCGACAACGCGGGCAGTGCCGCGCGCACCGTCGGAGCGGTCGGGAGCCGGGTCGGGGAGCTCGCTGCCGTGCTGGCCAACCGCGGCGGGACCCCGGAGTCCCCGTTCCACACGCGGCTGTCCGAGCAGCGCCGGGTCGCGACCGTGGCGACGCGGCTGGCGGCCTACCGCGCGGTGCGGCGCTTCCACGGCGGCACGGTCAACGACGTCGTGCTCGCGACCGTCACCGGCGCGCTGCGCACCTGGCTGCTGACCCGCGCCGAGTCCGTCCACGGGAGCCGGTCGGTGCGCGCCCTGGTGCCGATGAGCGTGGTCGACTCCGACCTCGAGGCGACCTCGCTGGGCAGCCAGGTGGTCGGCACGCTGCTGAACCTGCCCGTCGGCGAGGGCAGCCCGGTCGTGCGGCTGCACCAGGTCTCCTACGCCCTCAAGGCGCACCGCGAGACCGGCGGGGCGGTGTCGGCGGACCGGCTCGCGGGCATGTCCGGGTTCGCCCCCACGACGTTCCACGCCCTCGGCGCCCGGGTCGCGATGGCCCAGGCGCGTCGCGGCTTCGACCTCGTCGTGACGAACGTGCCTGGCCCCCAGGTGCCGCTCTACGCCGCCGGTGCGCGGATGACCGAGTCCTACCCGGTCCAGTCGCTGGTGGCCGGCCACGGGCTCGCGATCGGCGTGACGTCGTACGACGGAGGGGTGTACTACGGCCTGACCGGCGACCGCGACGCGATGCCCGACCTCGACGTGCTCGGGCAGTGCCTCACCGAGGCGCTCGAGGAGCTGGTCGAGACCACCTCCCCGACCCGTCCGCGCGCGCCGCGCGGACGGCGGACGACACCGCGGGCACGCTCGTGAGCACGCGCGTCTACGTCCCGACGACGCTGGAGGGACTGCGGGGGATGCTCCGCAGCGGGACCGTCGGTCCGGCTCCGGTGGTCGCGCACGCCGTCACCGAGGAGGTACGACGCGGGCTCCCCGACGCGGGCGAGGAGGAGTGGGAGCACGCGGCCTCGTCCGCGGCCGGCCTGGCCTGCGTCGGGCTGCTCACGGCCACCGCGGGGACGGGTGCGCGCCCGCGCCGGGTGGTGCTCGCGGTCGACGTCGCCTCCGTGCGGCCCGCCGGCGACGAGGAGCCGACGCGGGTCGAGCTCGACGGCACCGTGCCGTTCTCGCAGGTCGCCGCGGTCCTGGCCGATGCCGAGGACGCGGAGCCGGCGGTGGCGGCCGCCCGCGACGCGCTCGCCGCAGGCGCGCCCGAGGCCGACCGGCTGCTGGAGCGCTGCCTGGACCACGAGCTGGGCTGGTGGGCCACGCAGGAGACCGCGGAGCTGCTCGCCTCCGCCGACGACGGCTGAGCCCGCCCGCCGGACGGGAGCCGGGATTGGGCGTCGCCGCAGACGTCTGACACGATCGTCCGCATGGACGCCATCACCACGCCTCCCGCACCGGTCAACGAGCCCAGCCTCACCTACGCCCCCGGCAGCCCCGAGCGCGCCGAGCTGGAGGTGGAGCTGGCCCGGCAGGAGGGCCTCAAGGTCGAGCTGACCGCGACCATCGGCGGACGGAAGAAGATGGGCGGGGGCGCCGAGATCCAGGTCGTGCAGCCGCACGACCACGGCCACGTGCTGGGGATCATGCGCAACAGCACGCAGGCCGACACCCGCGCGGCCATCGCGGCCGCGCAGGAGGCAGCGCCCGGCTGGCGGGCGATGGCCCACCAGGACCGCGCCGCGGTGCTGCTCAAGGCCGCCGACCTGCTCTCTGGGCCCTGGCGGCAGCGGCTGAACGCCGCGACGATGCTGGGCCAGTCCAAGACCGCGATGCAGGCCGAGATCGACTCGGCCTGCGAGCTGATCGACTTCTGGCGGTTCAACGTCCACTACGCCAACGAGATCCTCGCCGAGCAACCGATCGCGAACTCGCCCGGGGTGTGGAACCGCACGGACCACCGGCCGCTCGAGGGCTTCGTCTACGCGATCACGCCGTTCAACTTCACGGCGATCGCGGGCAACCTGCCGACGGCGCCCGCGCTGATGGGCAACACGGTCCTGTGGAAGCCCTCGCCGACCCAGCAGCTGGCCGCGCACCTGACGATGGAGCTGCTCGAGGAGGCCGGGATGCCGCCCGGCGTCATCAACCTGCTGCCCGGCGACGGCCTGGACGTGTCGGCGGTGGCGCTGCGACACCCCGACCTCGCCGGGATCCACTTCACCGGCTCGACGCCGACGTTCCAGCACCTGTGGTCGACGGTGGGGGAGAACATCACGCGCTACCGGTCCTACCCGCGGATCGTCGGCGAGACCGGGGGCAAGGACTTCATCGTGGCGCACGCGTCGGCCGACCCCGACGTCGTACGGGTCGCGATGCTGCGAGGCGCCTTCGAGTTCCAGGGCCAGAAGTGCTCCGCCGCCTCGCGGGCGTACGTCGCGAGGTCGGTGTGGGACACGATCAAGGACGAGCTCGTCGCGGAGGTCGACGGGATCTCGGTCGGGGACGTCACCGACTTCTCGAACTTCATGGGCGCGGTGATCGACGAGCGCGCGTTCGCCAAGCACAAGAAGGCGATCACCCGTGCCAAGCGCTCGCGCAACCTGCGGGTGCTCGCGGGCGGGCAGGTCGACGACTCGGTCGGCTGGTTCGTGCGTCCCACCGTGGTCGAGGGTGCGGACCCGACGGACCAGATGTTCAACACCGAGTACTTCGGTCCGATCCTGGCCGTGCACGTCTTCGACGACGACGACTTCGAGCGGGTCGTCGAGCAGATGGAGGGCTTCGCGCCGTACGCCCTGACCGGCTCGATCATCGCGCAGGACAGGCGGGTCGTCGCGTGGGCGCAGGAGACGCTGCGCTTCGCGGCGGGCAACTTCTACATCAACGACAAGCCGACGGGGGCGGTGGTCGGCCAGCAGCCCTTCGGCGGCGCCCGCGCCTCGGGGACGAACGACAAGGCCGGGTCGCCGGCGAACCTGCTGCGGTGGACGTCGCCGCGGTCGATCAAGGAGACGTTCGTGCCGCCGACCGACTACCGCTACCCCTACATGGACCTCGGCTGAGGGTCAGCCTCGTCCGGCGTCCCGGCGGGGGTCAGTGCCCGCCGCGGAGCCAGTCCCGGCCGACGCGCTCCTCGACCCGCAGGGCGGCGTGCATCAGGTCGGCGACCAGCCCCTCCAGCCTCCCGCCCACCAGCGGGACCTTCACCCGGATCCGTCCGGCGACGGTCTGCACCGTCTGCGCCGTCTGCGCCGTCGGGCCCGCCGTCGCGGCCAGCGACACCGTGCCGTCCAGCGTGCCGGGCTTGCCGGGGATGGACACCGACAGCCTCCCGCGGGTGGGCCCGTCCCAGGACTCCTGCCGGAGGATCCGGATCTCGTCCCCGACGACCGCCCGCGCGAACGACGGCACACCGTCGGCGCGCTGCGTCTGGTCCACGACCACGCGCATGCCCGCGCCCCGCCCCTCGACGGTGACCTGCTTGCGCAGGACGTGGAGGGAGTCGCACACCCGCTCCCGGAAGGCCGGGTCGGCGAGCATGTCGAGGACCTGCTCGGGGGAGGCGTCGTAGGTCAGCTCGTGGGAGAACGTCATCGCGGTCCTTCTCGCAAGGCGGGTGCCGGTCCGGCGCCGGGTCGGCGGCCGGGCCGTCATCATGGCAAACCCCCGCGCGGGGACCGCACGGGCATAGGGTGCCCGGGTGACGGGCGGGACGGGCGCGACGGGTGCGGTGAGCGGGGAGTGGGACGGCGAGCAGGTGCGCTTCGGCGAGGACGGCGGGCTGCTCACCTACGGCGGCTACCTGCGCCTGGAGCAGCTGCTGTCCGCGCAGCACCTGGAGTCCGTCCCTCCCGCCCACGACGAGCTCCTGTTCATCACGATCCACCAGGTCTACGAGCTGTGGTTCCAGCAGCTGCTCCACGAGGCCGAGACGGCCCGCGACGTCATGCTGGCGGCCGGTCCCGGCTCGCCGGGTGGTCCGGACCGGGTGTGGTGGGCCCAGCACCTGCTGGCCCGGATGCACGTCGTCGAGCGGCTGCTCGTCCAGCAGGTCGACGTGCTCGAGACGATGACCCCGCAGGACTTCCTGCAGTTCCGGCAGACCCTCGCCCCGGCGAGCGGCTTCCAGTCCGTGCAGTTCCGCGAGCTGGAGTTCGTCTCCGGCGCCAAGGACCCCTCCTTCGTCCGGCGGTTCCGGGGCCTCACCGACGCCGAGCGCGGCCGGCTGGCGCGCCGGCTCGCGGAACCGACGCTCTGGGAGGCGTTCCTGCAGGTGATGGCCGGCCGCGGCCTGCCGGTCGGCGACGACGAGGAGGTCACCTCCTCCCTGCGGCGGGTCGCCCACGACCGGTCGGCGTACGCCGAGGTGTGGGCGCTCGCGGAGGGGCTGCTCCAGCACGACGAGCTGGCGGCCGCCTGGCGGTCCCGTCACGTCGTGATGGTGGAGCGGATGATCGGCTCGCGGACCGGCACCGGCGGCTCGTCGGGCGCCGGGTACCTCCGCAGCCGGCTCGACCTGCGCTACTACCCGCTGCTGTGGGAGCTCCGCTCGGTGCTGTGAGGATGGCACGCCCGCCGCGGGGGCTCTCGCAGCGGGCGATCGGCGCGTACTAGTGTCGGTCGGACGGCACGACGACGTGTCGGGGACCGACAGAGGTGGGCGCGTGACGACGGTGGAGGACACCGCGAACAGCCATCGTGAGGAGCTGCTCGAGCGGGCGGCCTCGTTCGCGGAGACCCGCAAGGCCTCCGGCGGCCCGCCCGGACACAGGTCCGCGGACCTCCTGAGGTACGTCTACCGGCACGTCGCGACCGAGGACCTCGCCGAGCGCAGCGAGGTCGACCTGTACGGCGCCGTGATGAGCCTGTACAAGCTCTCGGTGCACCGGCCCCAGGGCACCGCCAACATCCGGGTGTTCACCCCCACGGTCGCCGAGCACGGGTGGTCCGCGGGCGGCCACACGGTCGTGGAGGTGGTCACCGACGACATGCCGTTCCTGGTCGACTCGGTGACGATGGAGCTCAACAAGCAGAACCGCGAGGTGCACATCGTCGTGCACCCCCAGATCCTGGTACGCCGGGACGTGGCCGGTGAGCTGCAGGAGGTGTTCACCGACGAGGACGCCGTCGACCGCGACGACGCCCAGCGGCCGCACGACATCTTCCGCGAGTCCTGGATGCACCTCGAGGTCGACCGGGAGTCCTCCGCGGAGCAGCGCGAGGCGCTCGAGCGCGCCCTCGCGAAGGTGCTGCTCGACGTGCGCGAGGCCGTCGAGGACTGGCCGAGGATGCACGCCCGGGCGCTGGAGATCATCGAGGACCTCGAGCAGCACCCGCCGGTCAGCCTCCCCGGCGAGGAGGTCCACGAGGGCCAGGCACTGCTGCGCTGGCTCGCCGACGCGCACTTCACGTTCCTGGGCTACCGGGAGTACCGCCTGGCGCCGGTGGAGGGCTCCGAGGACGCCCTGCTCCGAGCGGTCCCCGGCACCGGGCTGGGGATCCTGCGCTCGGACCAGGACATGGCGGCCGCGGCGACCAAGCTCCCCCCGATCGTGCGCGACAAGGCGCGCGAGAAGACCCTGCTGGTGCTCGCCAAGGCGAACTCGACCTCGACCGTGCACCGGCCGGTGTACCTCGACTACGTGGGCGTCAAGACGTTCGACGAGCAGGGCGAGGTCGTCGGCGAGCGGCGCTTCCTGGGGCTGTTCTCGTCGGCGGCCTACACCGAGTCGCTGACCCGGATCCCGGTGATCCGGGTCAAGGCCAAGCAGGTGGTCGACCGGGCCGGCTTCGCACCGCTGAGCCACACGGGCAAGGCGCTGATGGACGTCTTGGAGACCTACCCGCGCGACGAGCTGTTCCAGACCCCGATCGACGAGCTGGTGCCGATCGCCGAGGCGGTGCTGAACACCCGCGAGCGCCGGCAGCTGCGGCTGTTCGTGCGCCGCGACACCTACGGGCGCTACCTGTCGTGCCTGGTCTACCTCCCGCGCGACCGCTACACCACGGCGGTGCGGGAGCGGATCGCGATGATCCTCAAGCGACAGCTGCACGGCGAGTCGGTGGAGTACACCGCGCGGGTCAGCGAGTCGCTCCTGGCGCGGCTGCACTTCGTGGTGCGCCCGAAGCCCGGCGAGCTCGTCGGCGAGGTGGACGTCGCGGAGGTGGAGCGCCGGCTCGTCGAGGCGGCCCGGTCCTGGCGAGACGACCTGGTCGCCGCCGCGCACGCCGAGTACGGCGAGGAGGAGGGCGCCCGGCTGGCCCGGCGCTACGCCGACTCCTTCCCGGAGGCCTACAAGGAGGACTACCCGCCGCGCACGGGCGCCGTGGACATCGGCCGCCTCGAGGCGCTGTCCCCCGAGGGCGGCCTGGACCTGTCCTACTACCAGGTCGTCGACGGCGGTCCGGACGAGGCGCGGCTCAAGATCTACCGCGTCGGCTCGCCCCTGTCCCTGAGCGAGATCCTGCCCACGCTGTCCTCGATGGGCGTCGAGGTCGTCGACGAGCGGCCCTACGAGCTGCTCGGCACCGAGCTCGAGTCCCACATCTACGACTTCGGGCTGCGCTTCGCCGGCGAGCTCCCCGAGGGCAGCCGCGAGCTGTTCCAGGACGCGGTCACGGCGGTGTGGCGTGGTGACAACGAGGTCGACGGCTTCAACGCCCTGGTCCTCGAGGCCCGGCTGACGTGGCGGCAGGCGACGGTGCTGCGGGCCTACGCCAAGTACATGAGGCAGGGCGGGACGCCGTTCGCCCAGGACTACATCGAGGACGCCCTGGCGCAGAACGTGGAGATCACCCGCGCCCTCGTCGAGCTGTTCGAGGCGCGCTTCGACCCGGGTGCCGACGGCGGCGACTGCGACGTGGACGAGCGTCGTACGACGCGGGTGGAGGAGATCGAGCAGCGGATCCAGCACGCCCTCGACACCGTGGCGAGCCTCGACCACGACCGGATCCTGCGCTCCTACCTCGTCGCGATGAAGGCGACGCTGCGCACCAACTACTTCCAGCTCGACCCCGACGGCGGGCACAAGTCCTACGTGTCCCTCAAGCTGCAGCCGGACGCGATCCCCGACCTTCCCGAGCCCCGCCCGAAGTTCGAGATCTTCGTCTACTCACCGCGCGTGGAGGGCGTGCACCTCCGCTTCGGCGCGGTGGCCCGCGGGGGGCTGCGCTGGTCGGACCGGCGCGACGACTTCCGCACCGAGATCCTCGGCCTGGTCAAGGCGCAGATGGTCAAGAACACCGTGATCGTGCCGGTCGGCGCGAAGGGCGGCTTCTTCTGCAAGCAGCTCCCCGACCCGTCGAACCGCGAGGCCTGGCTGGCGGAGGGCATCGCCTGCTACAGGACGTTCATCTCCGGGCTGCTCGACATCACCGACAACCTGGCGCGCGAGGAGACCGTGCCGCCGGACCGCGTCGTCCGCCACGACGGCGACGACTCCTACCTCGTGGTCGCCGCGGACAAGGGCACCGCGACCTTCTCCGACATCGCCAACGGCGTGGCCGCGGACTACGGCTTCTGGCTCGGGGACGCGTTCGCCTCGGGCGGGTCCGTCGGCTACGACCACAAGGCGATGGGGATCACGGCGCGCGGCGCGTGGGAGTCGGTCAAGCGGCACTTCCGGGAGATGGGCGTCGACTGCCAGAGCGAGGACTTCACCTGCGTCGGCGTCGGCGACATGTCCGGTGACGTGTTCGGCAACGGCATGCTGCTGTCCGAGCACATCCGGCTGGTGGCGGCGTTCGACCACCGCGACATCTTCCTGGACCCCGATCCGGTGGCGGAGACGTCGTACGCCGAGCGCCGGCGGCTCTACGACCTGCCCCGCTCGAGCTGGCAGGACTACGACCACAGCCTCATCTCGGAGGGGGGCGGGGTCTACTCGCGCTCGCTCAAGGCCGTCCCGATCAGCCCTCAGGTGCGCGCGGCGCTGTCGCTGGAGGACTCCGTCGACACGCTGACCCCGGCGGAGCTCATGCGGGCGGTCCTGCTGGCGAAGGTCGACCTGCTGTGGAACGGCGGGATCGGCACCTACGTCAAGAGCCGGGAGGAGACCCAGGCCGAGGTCGGCGACAAGGCCAACGACGCGATCCGGGTCGACGGGCACTCGCTCCGCTGCCGCTGCGTCGGCGAGGGCGGCAACCTCGGCCTCACCCAGCGGGGACGGATCGAGTACGCCCGCTTCGGGTGCGACGGCCGCGGCGGCCGGATCAACACCGACTTCATCGACAACTCCGCCGGGGTCGACACCTCCGACCACGAGGTCAACATCAAGATCCTGCTGGACCAGGTCGTCGCCGCCGGTGACCTGACCACCAAGCAGCGCAACGACCTGCTCGCGTCGATGACCGACGAGGTGGGCCACCTGGTCCTGGCCGACAACGAGCAGCAGAACCGCGCGCTGGCCAACGCCGCGATCCAGGCGCCGCAGCTGCTGCACGTGCACGAGGACTGGATGCGGCGGCTGGAGCGGCAAGGGCTGCTCGACCGCGAGCTGGAGGCGCTCCCGAACCGCAAGGAGGTCGCGGACCGTCGCGAGCGCAAGGAGGGGCTCACGGTCCCCGAGCTCGCGGTCCTGCTGGCCTACACCAAGATCGTGCTCGCGGACGACCTGATCGACACCGGCATCGCCGACGACCCGTTCCTGCGCACCGAGCTGTTCAGCTACTTCCCGCAGGAGATGCGGCAGACCTTCCGGGAGCGGATGGAGAGCCACCCGCTGCGCCGGGAGATCATCGTCACGCGCGTGGTCAACGACCTGGTCAACGGGGCCGGGATCACCTTCCACCACCGGCTCTCGCAGGAGACCTCCGCGTCCGCGGAGGAGCTGGTCCGGGCCAACTTCGTGGCCCGGGAGATCTTCGGGTTCCGCTCCCTGGTCGAGGAGATCAGCTCCTACGACAACGCGATCGACGCAGCCGTGCAGACCCGGATGCGGCTGGAGCTGCGGACGCTCGTCGAGCGCGCCTCGCGGTGGCTGATCAACAACCGCCGCCCGCCCATGGACAGCGAGGCCACCGTCGACTTCTTCGGCGTGGTCGTGCAGCGGGTCGTCACCGAGCTGCCCTCCATGCTCAACGGCCGCGAGGGCGAGGCGTACGACGCGCGACGCGACGCCCTGACCGAGCGCGGCGTGCCCGAGGAGCTGGCGGTCAAGGTCGCGGTGCTGCCGCCGGCGTACACGCTGCTCAACGTCGTCGAGACCGCCCACCGCGACCGGCTGGACCCGGTCGAGGTGGCCCGGCTGCACTTCGCGCTCGGGGAGCGGCTCGGGCTCCCGGCGCTGGTCTCCCGGATCCTGTCACTGCCCCGCAACGACCGCTGGCAGACGATGGCCCGGGCCGCGCTGCGCGACGACCTGCACGCCGTCCACGCACAGCTGACCGCCCAGGTCCTGGCCACCACCGACGCCGAGCAGCCGATGCCGGTGCGGATCGCGGACTGGGAGGACACGGACACGGTCGTGGTCTCGCGCGCCGTCGGCACGCTCGACGAGATCTGCGCCGACGAGCACGCCGACCTGGCCCGGCTCTCCGTCGGGCTGCGGGTGGTCCGCACGCTCCTCACCTGACCGGAAAGGCTCCGCCGTGCGCGACGACGACGGGACGGCCCGCCCGGCCGTCCGCAGGAGGGCCGCCGACCGGCGGGGGATCCGCGCGCCGTCCGGGCCTGCGGTGCTCCTCGCGGTCGGGCTGGTCTACCTCGCCATCGCCCAGGTCAGCGTCTCGCTCAACGACCCGGCGAAGGCCGGCGCCGGGCTGTGGCCCGCGGCGGGCGTGACCCTGGGGGCGCTCGTCCTGCTGCCGACGAGACGCTGGCCCTGGGTGCTGTCCGCGGTGCTCCTGGCCGAGGTCGGGGGAGACCTGGCTCGGGGCTACCCCCTGGCCGCGGGTCTCGGCTGGGCGGCGGGCAACATGGTCGAGCCGTGGCTGGGGGCCGTCCTGCTGCGCCGC